>SVFO01000059.1 GCA_015056795.1 Lachnospiraceae bacterium | reverse complement strand
CGCGTGGAAGGATTAGATTCCGGTGCGGATGATTATCTCGGAAAGCCCTTTGCCATGAAGGAGCTGCTGGCACGGGTGCGCGCCATGACGAGGCGTCAGAGTAACCTTACGGGAAACGAACTGACAGTTGGGAATCTGAGCTTGAGCCGCCAGAGCTTTGAGCTGTCCGTGGGAGATAAAAAAATCCGTCTGGCAAATAAGGATTTTCAGATGATGGAAATGCTGATGGTAAACCCTGGTCAGATTATTTCCACGGAGCGCTTTATGGAAAAGATCTGGGGCTATGATTCTGAAACCGAGATTGGCGTGGTTTGGGTGTATGTGTCCAACCTTCGGAAGAAGCTTGTCACGCTGGACGCGGATGTCGAAATCAAGGCCGTTCGAAATCAGGGCTATTCTCTGGAAAAGAAAAGCAAGTAAGCACCAAAGAAGAGGGGTAAGGGATTCATGATTTTAAAGCTGCGAAGACAATTTATCATAGTGGCCACGTGTTCCATCTTGGCTGTTCTTGTCGTGATCATCGGTGCACTTAACATCATTAATTTTCAAGTCATGACGAATCGAAAGGACGATATTCTAGAGCTTTTGTCCAATAATGACGGAAGATTTCCGGAGTCGATGAATCAAAGAAAAACTAAGGAAAATAAAGAGGATTTTCTGAAGGATCCTCCATCAGGAGATTTTGATCCAAGTCATGATTTTTCTTCGTTCCGAGGGCTTTCGCGGATGGAATTTCCAAGAGAAATGATGTATGAGACCAGATTTTTTACCGTGTCGATCGGTTCTGACGGAGAAGTAACATCCTATGATCTTGGAAGAATTGCCTCCGTGGAAGAGGATCTGGCAAAGCAATATGCCCAAACGATTTTGAAAAAACATCAAAAAGGGAATGCCAGCAAAGGATATTTAGATGATTATCGATATTTAGTAACAGATACCGAGGATGGCTATTTTATTGTCTTTGTCGATTGCGCCACGGATATCCAGAGCTTTCGAAATACGCTATTTGCCAGTGTCTCCGTATCTTTCTTAGGTTTAGTTGCCGTATTTATTTTGGTGCTGATCTTCTCTAAAAAGGTCTTTAAACCCGTGGAAGCCTCCTATCAAAAGCAAAAGCGTTTTATCACGGATGCCAGTCATGAATTAAAAACGCCGCTCACCATCATTTCCGCGAATGTCGAGGTCATGGAGATGGAAGCGGAGGAATCGCATTGGAGTCAGAGTATTAAAAAGCAAATTGGCAGGATGATCACATTGGTGGAACAGATGGTAACGCTCTCCCGCATGGATGAGCAGCTGGAAACCGTGAGGACGAGATTTTCCTTAAGTGATGCCCTACAGGATACGGCGCAGTCCTATCTACCGGTTGCAGAGAGTAATAAAAAAGAGCTGGCGATTGACATTGCAGAAAATGTTTTTATGATGGGCGATGAGAAACAAATCCGTCAGATGACGGGGCTGCTTTTGGACAACGCCATGAAATATGCCAGCGTAAAGACCGATTCGGAGGGCGAAAAGGACAAAGCAGGTGATGAAAAGCCGAGAATTCGTCTGACCCTGCGCCAAAAGGGAAAGAAGGCAGAAATCGTGTTATGGAATACCGTGGATCAGATAGAGCCTGGCGATCAGGAGGAATTATTCGAGCGTTTCTATCGTCCTGACCGCTCGCGCAACTCCAAGACTGGCGGTTCCGGCATCGGACTTTCCATCGTGAAATCCATTGTTGAAGCACACCGCGGAAAAATTACCGCCGTCAGCAAGGATGGAATTTCCATCGAATTCAAGGCGACGCTGCCGCTGAGCTAATTGTTGGGTTCCTATTTGAAATCACTGGCAAAAGCCTCATTTGTCAGAACTCATTCTACAATTAAATGCTATACTAAATACCACCTAGGAGTATATATCATCTTCCTAGGTGGTATTTTTTTATATCTTCATCGTGAAAATTACCACTTATTTTTAGCAATGCTATTTCTGGTGGTAAATTCCCTTTTTAAGCTTGCAAAATTACCACCCAAAATTATGTTAGTTCATATTAGGTGGTGTGAGGCATCAAATTATTTATAAAAAAGAAAATTTATGGCTCATTTAAGGAAGAATTTAAGCTTTGTTTTAGGTTGACTAGGTACAATGGGAACCAGAAAAGGAGGAAATGCCATGAATTATCAAGATACGTTCAAAAGATACGAATTAAAATATATGCTGACGGCGCAGCAAAAGAAAGGCCTGCTTCAGATCATGGAGCCGCACATGGCATTGGATCAATATGGCAGGACGACCATCATGAATGTCTATTATGACACGCCAGAATATCTGTTGATTCAGAGATCCTTGGAAAAGCCAGCCTATAAGGAAAAGCTAAGGCTCCGCAGCTACGGCACGACGACAAGCGACGGCATTGTCTTCGTGGAGCTTAAGAAAAAATATGAAGGCATTGTATACAAACGAAGAACCAGCACCACCGAACGAGAGGCAGAGGAATATTTTCTAGAGAACAAGCCGTTACCGAAATCAGACCAGATCACGGAGGAGATCGACTACTTTAAGTCCTTCTACCAGAGTTTGGTTCCGGCCATGGTCATCTCCTATGAGCGGGAAGCCTTTTATGATCTGGACGGCTCGGACCTTCGCATCACCTTCGACGAAAACATTTTGTGGAGGGAAACGGAGCTGAACCTCAGAAGCGAGCCCTTTGGACAGGCGCTTCTTCAAAAGGATCAGACATTGGCGGAGATCAAGGTCGGCGGCGCGATGCCGCTTTGGCTGGCACGAGGACTGTCGGAACTTGGAATCTTTCAGACTTCCTTTTCCAAATATGGAAATGCCTTTCGACAAAAATGTGCAGGTTAAAAGGATTGATTTGGTAAATCAAAGAGCAAGGAAACATGTTATCGGGAAGTGTTTATCGATAGGAGGATGATTTTATGAATACATTATTTCAGGGAGTATTTGACGAAACAACCACGGCCGCTTTACAGGTCGGAGATTTTATTATTTGCTTAGGGGCGGCACTGGTGATAGGCTTTTTCCTAGCGATGGTATCCACCTACAAGACGAATCACACGCAAAGCTTTTTCCTGTCGCTGGCCATCTTACCCGCCGTCGTGTGCGTGGTCATCATGATGGTCAACGGAAACGTCGGCGCAGGAATCGCAGTCGCAGGGGCCTTTAGTCTCGTGAGATTCCGCTCCGCCCCCGGAAATGCAAAAGAGATCTGTGCCATCTTCCTAGCGATGGGCGCAGGCCTGATCCTAGGAATGGGTTACATCGGATATGCCTTTTTGTTTACGGCTGTCATGAGCGTTGTCATGATCCTTTACGTGAAGCTTGGCATCGGCACGACAAAGAACCTGCCACAGGAAAAAACCTTACACATCACGATCCCAGAGAATCTGGATTATGAGACCGTATTTGAGGAGTTTATGGAGCAGTATACCTCGGAGCATGAGCTGACGAACGTTAAGACAACCAACATGGGAAGCCTCTTTAAGCTGACCTATAGCGTTACGTTAAAAGAGATTGGTAAGGAAAAGGAGTTTTTGGATAAGCTTCGCACGAGAAATGGCAATCTGGAAATTTCCCTTTCCAAACGAGATAAGAACCTGCAGACAGAACTGTAAAAGGAAAATATCGCGAAGCGAATTATTCATGTGAAGAGAAGTCATTGTATGAGATGAAAAAGGAGAGAAAAAGATGAAGAAAAAATATTTAGTGCATAGATTTTCAAATACCTTGGCAGTTGTGATTCTTTCAGCGGCAATGCTGCTAAGTGGCTGTACCTCCGCAAATGAATTGGGAGGGACGACGAGTACTGGCGCGGAGGCGCAGACGCAAAGCTCCCAGCAGGTGAGCACTGCCAATTATAGCGCTTCGTCAAGTGGCGCAGAAGTGACTACCCTTGACATTAGCGACATGTTTACCGAGCGCGATTCCAAAACCGATTATAATGAGTCGGAATGCATTTTGATTACACTGAACGGGGATGCGGCAGAATGTAGTGGATCGGGAGTAACGATCGAAGATGGTACGATCATCATTACAGAAGCAGGAAGCTATCTCCTTCGTGGCAGCTACAATGGTTCCATTCAGGTAGAGGCTGCCGAAGATGCGAAGGTTCAGCTGATTTTGGATAACGTGACATTAAAGCAGACAGGCACGGCGGTAATTTATGGAAAGACGGCTGACAAGATCTTTCTTACCATGGCAGAGGGCAGCAGCAATCAGATTTTGAATACGGGAGAGTTTCAGGCCATTGATGAAAACAACATTGACGGAGCCATCTATTCCAAGTGTGACCTGACGCTAAACGGCAATGGAAGCCTAACCGTCAGCTCCGAAAAGGGACATGGCATTGTCTCCAAGGATGACCTCAAGATCACGAGCGGTACCTATGTCGTAACGGCTGGAGCCCACGGCATTTCCGGCAAGGACAGCATTCGAATTCTGGACGGCAAGCTTACCATAACCTCCGTGAAGGATGGCTTACACTCTGGTAATGATGAGGATGCCGACAAGGGATATGTTTATATCGCAGGCGGAACCATCACCATTCAGTCCGATGACGATGGCATCCATGGAGAATCTCGGGTTCTGATTGCCGGCGGAACCGTTGACATACAGAAATGCGTGGAAGGAATTGAGGCAGCAATCGTTGAAATTACGGATGGCGACGTCAATGTCTGCGCGAGTGATGACGGAATTAATGCCACGGATGGCAGCGGTGACAGCTTTGGTGTTCCTGGATTTGGAGGCGGCCAAAATTTCAAGGGCGGGCAAGGCTTTGGAGGCAATCAAGATACGTCACAGGAAGCAGGCTCAAAACAGGAGAAATCCAGTAGTTCGAACAGTAACACAAGTACAGCTGCAACCAATGTTTATATCCTGATATCCGGCGGTAAGGTCGTCGTTGATGCGAAGGGGGATGGCCTGGATGCGAACGGAGCGATTTACGTAACGGGCGGCGAGATTTATGTCAACGGTCCCGAAAACAGTGGAAATGGCACGCTGGATTATGATGGCAAGGCAGAAATCACAGGCGGCACCCTGATTGCCATCGGTTCCAACGGCATGGCGATGAACTTCTCGAGCAGCACGCAGGGATGCGCCCTCCTAACCCTTTCCTCCACCCATAATGCAGGGGAAACGGTGCAGCTAAAGGACAGCAAGGGCAATGTCATCGTGAGTCTGACCGCGGCCAGAAGATTTGCCACCGTTCTTGTCAGCAGTCCTTTGATGAAGCAGGGAGAGACCTATACGCTGACGGCAGGGAGTGAGACTAAGGAATTTACGCTGGAGCAGCTGCTTTATGGCCAGTCGAATGGCTTTGGCGGTATGGGCGGCTTCGGTGGAAATGGCGGGCGCGGAGGCTTTGGAAACCCTGGTGAAGGCGGTCTGCGCGGAAGCTTCGAAGGTCAGCCGGAGGGATTGGATGGAAACTTCGAAGGTCAGCCGAAGGGGTTTGAAGGAATGCCGGAGGGGTTTGACGGGAATTTCGAGGGAGTGCCAAATTTCCCGGGAGGCTTTGAAGGGAATTTCGAAGGAATGCCTGGCAGAAAGGGAAGTCAGGAGGGAAGCAACGACGGAAGCTCGGAAGGCAGTAGCGGAGGCAAGGGCAATCGTCAAAAGGACAAGGGAAATAGTGATTCTTCCGGAAAATCAACGGGAGAAAAGAAATCAAACAATGAAACCTAAGAAATCATAAGCTTTGAGGGCTTTCCGAGCAATTGGAAAGCCCTTTACTTTTGTCCGTTCTTTCGATATACTTGTGTATAGATTTGGAGGGTAGCCTATGTCAGAAAAAGATCCCAATGTCCAAAGTGATTTTATGATTGAAAAAATAAAAGATCGCCCCATCAACAAGGCGAAGCTCGTTCGTCGAATGCTGATCACGGCAGCCATGGCGGTGATTTTTGGTTTGGTGGCATGCTTTACCTTTTTAGGCTTGGAGCCTATATTGAATCGGTGGATGAATCCTGAGGAGGAGCTTCCAAAGGTTTATTTCCCAGAGGAGACCGAAGAGATGTCACCCGAGGAAATGCTACTGGAGAACATCCTGGATCCGATCGAAGAAAGCAGCTCTGCGGAAGGCGGAACCGAGGAGCTAACAGATCCTGATGATCCAAATGCGAATGTGGAGAATGAGGGACTCACGGAGGAACAGATTCAGGAGATTCTCTCCGAGATGAAGCTTGGCGTTGTCAATTATCGGCAAATGTACGCTGCCATGACGGAGTACACCAAAAATCTCCAGAAATCCATGGTAACCCTGACGGGAATTACCTCTCGCGTGGACTGGTTTAATGACGTCAATGAGAGCAGCAATAAATCCTCTGGCATTATCATTTTCAACAACACAAAGGAGCTTTTGATTTTGACAAATTATGCTCCCTTGGCAAATGCGCAAAGACTTAACGTGACCTTCTGTAATGGTGCGGAGACGGTTGCGGAATTCAAGCGCAAGGATCCCAGCAGCGGACTGGCCGTGGTCACCGTGCAAATCGAAGCGCTTCCTGAGAACTTTCTTGAGGAAACCATTGCCATTGCTAAGCCTGGTTCGTCCAGCCAGAGCAATTTAACGGGAACGCCAGTCATCGCCCTTGGTTGCCCCATGGGCACCGTAAATTCCATGGGCTATGGCGTGATTACCTCCTCCTCTGGCATAGTGTCAGAAGAAGACGTCAGCTATAAGCTTCTGCAGACGGACATCGTAGGAAGTCCCGTGGCAGATGGCGTGCTGTTCAATCTATATGGTCAGTTCATTGGCATCATTACCCATGATCATTCCGTGGAAGGCATGGAAAATCTGATCACGGCATATGGTATAACGGACCTGAAAAAGAGAATGGAAAAGCTCTCGAACGACCAGCCTTTCTCCTATCTGGGCATCTACGGAACCTCTGTCAGCGTTGGCATTCATGAAGAGCTGCACGTGCCCTACGGAACCTATGTCAAGGACGTGGAGCTGGATTCTCCCGCCATGCGGGCTGGCATTCAGAAGGGTGACGTCATCACACAGATGGATGAATATGCCATCAATAACTTTTCGGATTACGTGTCCTTTATGAACATTAAGAATCCAGAAACTGAGGTCGACGTAACGATCATGCGGTCCGCCCCCAACGGCTATAAGGAAATGAATGTCGAAGTGACGCTCGGAGAATTAAAATAGAAAGTAAGCTTTGACGGAAAGGAAAATGACATGAAGTATTTGAATGAACTTAAGGAAGGGGATCGCATCAGCGACATCTATCTTTGCAAGCACAAGCAATCTGCCGTAACAAAAAATGGCAAAACCTATGAGAATGTGATTCTACAGGATAAAACGGGCACCATGGATGCGAAGATTTGGGATCCCAACAACCCAGGCATTGCTGAGTTTGATGTCATGGATTATATCGAGGTGATCGGTGAGGTTAACAGCTTTATGGGCGCGCTGCAGGTCAACGTAAAGCGCATTCGCGTCTGCCGTGAGGGAGAATATGAGCCCTCGAATTATCTTCCCGTGAGTGAGAAGAACATCGATGGCATGTTTCAGGAGCTGTTAGGGCTGATCGGAAGCATCCAAAATAGCTATTTAAAGCAGCTGCTGGAGAGCTTCTTTGTACAGGATCAAGAGTTTGCAAAGGCCTTTCGGAACTCCTCAGCAGCAAAGGCTGTACATCACGGCTTTGTCGGCGGTCTTTTGGAGCATACTCTGAGCGTTACCAAGCTTTGTGACTATTACTGCACGGCCTATCCCATGCTGAAAAGAGATTTGCTTTTGACGGCGGCCATGTGCCATGACATTGGAAAGGTCAAGGAGCTCTCAGCCTTCCCGATCAATGACTATACGGATGACGGACAGTTCCTTGGACATATCGTCATGGGCTCGCAAATGGTGGCGGAGAGGGCAGCAAAGATCACGAATTTCCCGCATGCATTATTGATTCAGGTGCAGCACTGCATTTTGGCGCATCACGGAAAATATGAGTATGGTTCTCCGAAGCTTCCTGCGTTGATGGAGGCCGTTGCGTTGAATTATGCAGATGACACCGATGCTAAGATGGAGACCTTTAAGGAGATCTTGAGCAGCAGCGCCGGAAATATGGAGTGGCTCGGCTTTAACCGCCTGTTCGAATCGAATCTGAGGGCGACGAGGATTGATTTCTAATTACAAGGAAAGATTAATGAAAGAATATCAGAAGAACGATCTGGTGACAGTAACGATTGAGGATATCGGAACGGAAGGCGAGGGCATTGGTAAGGTAGATGGCTTTACCCTGTTTGTGAAGGATGCCGTTCCTGGAGATACCGTTACGGCCAAGATCATGAAAAGTAAAAAGACCTATGCGTATGCGAGACTAGAGAAGGTGGAGACACCTTCTCCTTTTCGTGTGTTACCTCCCTGCAAATTTTATCGTCAGTGCGGCGGTTGCCAGTTGCAGGCCATCAGCTACGAGAAGCAGCTGGAGTTTAAGCAGCAGAAAATTCGAAATAACCTGATTCGCATCGGCGGCTTTGCACCGGAATTTGTGGATGCAAAGATGGATCCGATCGTTGGCATGGACGAGCCCTTGCATTATCGCAACAAGGCGCAGTACCCCGTGGGAACGGATCGAGACGGAAACATCATCACGGGATTTTATGCAGGCAGAACGCACAGCATTATTGCGAATACGGATTGCCTGTTGGGGGGGCCAGAGAATCAATTCATTTTGGAAACCATATTGGATTACATGCGCGAGAACAAGGTGACTGCCTATGATGAGACGACAGGAAAGGGTCTTGTGCGTCATATCCTTATTCGCAAGGGCTTTACCAGCGGCGAACTGATGGTCTGCATTGTGATCAACAAGAGTCTCTCAGAAAAAACAAGTGGAAAAGTAGTAGGTTTTCAAAGAGTCGTCACTTTGGGGTCAAAAGAAGAAGAAGCTCAAATGGGAAAATATCTTCCAGCCCAGGAAAAGCTTGTGAGGAAATTGACAGAAATCCCTGGCATGAAGAGCATCTCCGTGAACTTTAATGCAGAGAATACGAATGTCATTCTCGGTCGAGAGGTGCGTACCATCTGGGGAGATCCTACCATTGAGGACATGATCCATGTGCGCGACATGCAAAAGGAAGGCTATCCCTTTACGGGAGATTCCCTGACCTTTAAGATTTCGCCCCTATCCTTTTATCAGGTGAACCCCGTCCAGACGGAAAAGCTCTACAGCTTGGCATTAGAATATGCTGGCCTTACTGGAAAAGAAACCGTTTGGGATCTGTATTGCGGCATCGGTACCATTTCCCTTTTCCTAGCGCGAAAGGCAAAACAGGTTTATGGCGTGGAGATCGTCGAGCAAGCTATTTTGGATGCCCGCGAAAATGCCGAAAGAAATGGCATTTCCAATGCGCAGTTTTTTGTGGGAAAGGCGGAGGAAGTACTGCCTGCGTATTATGAGGGAAGGCTCACGCAGAAGATAACAGATCATGAGACAAAGCAGCTTGCGGCATCGCAACAAGGAGATTCCTTGCAGAGTAATAGCGATATGCTTCATCCCGACGTCATCGTAGTCGATCCACCTCGCAAGGGATGTGATGAAGCCTGTCTATCGACCATGTTAAAAATGCAGCCCTCGCGCATTGTTTATGTCAGCTGCGACAGCGCCACCCTCGCCAGAGATTTAAAGATCTTATGTGATGGCGGCTATGAAATCAAAAAAATCCGCGGCGTGGATCAATTCGGAATGACTGTCCATGTGGAGAC
>SVFO01000013.1 GCA_015056795.1 Lachnospiraceae bacterium | reverse complement strand
GTCTTCGGGATGCCCATAGGATATAGGTTTTGGGGTGTTTTCATGTCGTAAATCGTTTTTCGGAAAAGTACACTTTTCCGAATTTTTAATCCTCTTCTTTCCCCACCCTCTCATCCTCCCCCGCCTTCTCATACTTTTTAGACCTGTCATAAAAGGTGCTCTGCGCCATGCCGCATTCCTTCGCCGCCTCCGTGACACTGATTTCCTTCCTCTTCCACCTTTGATAGACCTCGGGAAAGTTTTCTGGGAGCGGCCCAGGCCGCCTTCCAAAGCGCACGCCGCGTCTTTTGGCGGCCGCAATCCCTTCCGCCTGACGCTGGTGAATGTTGACGCGCTCGTTTTCCGAAACATACGAAAGCAGGGCGAGCACAAGGTCGCTGATAAAGGTTCCTAGCAGGTTTTTTTCCCTGCGCGTGTCAAGGAGCGGCATGTCGATGACGCAGACGTCCGCATGCTTTTCCCTGGTGATGATCCTCCATTGTTCCATGATTTCCCCGTAGTCCCTCCCAAGCCTGTCGATGCTCTTGACATAGATTAAATCGTTTTCCTTAAGCCTCCTGATCAGTCGCTGGTATTGTGGCCTGTTAAAGTCCTTTCCAGACTGCTTGTCGACATAGACGTTCCTCCTGAGGATGCCCGTCTCCTCCATGGCAATCAGTTGCCGATCCTCATTTTGCTCCTTGCTGCTTACTCTGACATATCCATAGGTCGTTCCCAAGTTCCTCTCCCCTTTCTCCAACATATTGTCATCTTACCGTAACTGATATTTACAACACTGCGCGGGCTCTCGCAAGCTCGAAATTCTTGACTTTTCAGTTCCCTGACTTTACAATAAAATTTAAGATAGGTGGTTTATCCACCTGCCAATCATGGATTAAGGGAAGGAGCGCATTCATGGGTGTTTATGTCAATCCTGGCAATCAGGCATTCCGTCGGATCGCGGGGGATAACTATGTCGATAAAACAGAACTAATTCGTCTGATAAACGCGAGGGTTGGTGGCGATGAATCTCTTGTTTGCATCAGCAGGCCAAGGCGTTTTGGAAAATCTTATGCAGCAAAGATGCTGACGGCCTATTATGACTGTTCATGCGATTCATACAAGCTGTTTGCCGACAAGAAAATTGCCCATTCAGAACACTTTGAGGACCACCTAAATCACTATAATGTGATCTGTCTGGACATTTCGGGTTTTGTTTCAGAGGTGAAAAAGCTTGATGGTTCCCTGAAATCCGTTCCTGCTCGAATTGAGCAGGCACTTTTGAAGGATTTGCTTGAGAGCGGGTTTCAATCGGAAAGCGGAGACACTTTGAATGAGTTCCTGATTCGGATCGTGAGTCAGCCTGATGGGAAGCCCTTCATTTTTATCATTGATGAATGGGACGCAATGATACGGGAGGCAAAGGATGATGCCATCGCCCAGGAAGCGTATCTGAATCTCCTGAGAGGATGGTTTAAAAACACAAATTTCACGCCAAAGGTTGTTGCCGCGGCCTATATGACTGGCATTCTTCCGATTAAGAAGGACGGCTCGCAATCCGCGATTTCTGAGTTTGATGAGTCCTCTATGCTTGACACACTGGAATTTGCTGAATTTGTAGGCTTCACGCAGGAAGAAGTAAAAGAACGCTGTCGAGAAGGAAAAATTGAGTTTGAAGAGATAAAAAAATGGTATGATGGTTATGATCTTCCTGTGATTGGATCGGTCTATAATCCATATTCCGTAATGAAGGCCTTAAAGGCTGGCTGTTGTAAATCGTATTGGCGAAAGACATCTGCAGCAGAATCCCTAAAGAACTATATTAACATGGATTTTGAAGGTCTTCAGGAAACCGTGGCACGATTGATCGCTGGCGACAGAATCACCGTTAATGTCGATTCTTTCCAGAATGATTTTGAATCCTTTGAAAGCGCGGACGATGTTTTGACATTATTGATTCACCTAGGTTATTTGACCTATCATGAAACCGAAAAAACAGTACAGATTCCTAACGAAGAGGTACAGATAGAGTTTAAGCAGTTCCTTGCTCAAAGGAATGTAAATAGTGGATGGATTACACTTATCAAGCGTTCGCAGAAGCTTTTGGACGATACAATTGCCGGGCGAAGTGATGATGTTGCGACAGCTCTTGATGAAATCAGGGGCGAACAGTATGCTCCACAGTTCTATAATAGCGAGCAGGCGTTGAGGGCGATCATTAAGTATGCTTATATAGTCACCACCGGTCAGTATGTAAAGATCGAAGAAATGCCCGGAGGCAAGGGAATCGCTGATATAGCTTTTCTTCCGGCGGCTTTTTCCAGGCTTCCCGCAATGGTTGTTGAATTGAAATGGGACAAGACGGCAGGCGGAGCGATTTCCCAAATTAAGAAGAAAATGTACACTGCAAACCTAAAACCTTATAAAGGCAATCTACTTCTAGTCGGAATCAACTATGATGAGAAAACAGGAAAGCATGCTTGCCAGATTGAGCAGGCATAGCCTGGTGGATTTGTCTTATTCTAAACAAAATAAGAGTCAATCATGCGATGTATGTTACGCATCATATGATTGACTCTTTCCATTAGAATAAACTCAGCTGTTCATATTCCGCCTCCCGCGAAAGGGACCCCGGAATCTTTCTTAGGAGGGACTCCGTCCAGTCCTCCCGATAGAGCCACGGCTCAATCTCGCTTTCCTCGAGGATCAGCGGCATTCTGTCATGCACGGGAAGCATGGATTCATTTGCCGCCGTCGTCAGGATGGTAAAGCGCACCTCCCCTCCCTCTCCCTTACAAAAGCCCGCCATATAGAGAATCTTGCCGTCTGGCCTCGTAAAAACATTCTTTTCCCTTCGGCGATTCCATTCATAAAAGCTCACGGCAGGAATGACAATGCGATGGTGCAGCACTCCCTCCCGAAACATGCCCTTCTCCAAGGCAGTTTCGCTCCTTGCGTTGAAAATGACCTGTCCCTTCTGAAAGCCCGGGAGTCCCCACCTCACATTTTTCAAAATCACCTGATTCTCAAAATCAGCCAGCACTGGTGCTTCCTCCGTCGGCCTTATGTCCCGATCCGAAATCGCTACAGGCAACCACTTTGCAGCTCCATCATTGAACCTATTGACTGCCTCACGAAGCCTTTCTGTACATTCAACCCATTCGCCGCGCCTTCTCATACCTTCGCCGAATTCTTCATCTTCTTCGCCGCGTCTTCCCCTACTTTCCTTGCGCCTTTCCCGATTCACCATCTTCATCAGGCTTTCAATTCCGCTATCCAATTCACGACCAATATGATAAATCCCGCACATGCCTGCCTTCCCCTCCGCCCCCAAAGCAATCTTTCATAAAGTACAGAAAAATTTTTCTAAATAAGCCTTTCGATATGAACAAAAAACTGCCTTAAAGCAAGCATCTCTTTAAGGCAGTCTTATCCTTTGTGTCTTAATTATGCAAGAATCGCCTTTGCAGCCTCTGCCAGCGTATCCTTCTTCGCCTGTGCCTCGGCAAGATCCTTGCCCTTCGTCGTGAAGTAGATCTTGATCTTCGGCTCGGTACCGGAAGGACGAACGATGACGGTGGAACCATCCTCCAGGCCGTAGATCAGTACGTTTGCCTTAGGAAGTCCCGTCTCCTCAGGCTTTGCATAGTCCGTCACCTTCGTTACGGCGATGCCAGCGAAATCCTTCGGTGCGTTCTCACGAAGGCCCTTCATGATGGAAGCCATCTTATCCATGCCGGAAAGGCCGGGGAATTCGAAGGAGTCCACCTTGTTCAGGTATCTTCCATACTGTGCATAAATCTCTTCCAGACGCTGCTTGATGGAGGAACCGATGCTTCTGTAATAAGCTGCCATCTCGCAGATCAGCATGGAAGCGATCACGGCATCCTTATCGCGAACGTAAGGGCCTGCCAGATAGCCATAGCTCTCCTCAAATCCAAAGATGAAGCGGTCAACCTCGCCGGCTGCCTCGAGCTGTGCGATCTGATCTCCGATCCACTTAAAGCCGGTCAGCACGTGGCGATGCTCGACGCCGTAATTCGCTGCAACGGCATCTGCCAAAGGCGTGGAAACAAGGCTCATTACTGCTACGGGGTCCTTCGGCATGGTTCCCTTTTCAATGCGTCCTGCGCAGATATAATCCAGAAGCAGTACGCCCATCTCATTACCGGAAACCAGCTCATAGCTTCCATCCGGGCACTTCATGGCAATACCAACGCGGTCTGCGTCGGGATCAGTTGCCAGCATCAGATCTGCGCCTTCCTTCTTTGCAAGCTCAAGGCCATACTTCAGTGCCTCAAAAATCTCAGGGTTAGGATAAGGGCAGGTGGTGAAGTAACCGCTGGGATACTCCTGCTCGGGAACGATGGTTACGTCCGTGATGCCCATGTCATTCAAAATATGGGTTACAGGCACTAAACCGGTACCGTTCAAAGGAGAGTAAACAAGCTTTAAGCCGCTGGTCTTTGCCAGACCGGGACGAACCTGTCTCGCCTCAATCGCCTCATAAAATGCCTTCTTACAGTCATCTCCAACAAAGCGGATCAGTCCCTGCTCCACGCCCTCTGCAAAGGACATTACCTTCGCACCGGTCAGAACGTCAGTCTTTTGAATCTCCGCATATACAATGGCAGCCGCATCATCCGTCATCTGGCAGCCGTCAGGGCCATAGGCCTTATATCCGTTATACTTGGAGGGATTATGGGAAGCCGTCACCATAACGCCTGCATTACAGTTATAATATCTTGTTGCAAAGGAAAGTGCGGGAACGGGCATCAGCGCATCATAAATGCGAACCTTGATTCCGTTTGCCGCAAGGACGCCTGCTGCCTCCTTCGCAAAAACGTCACTCTTTAAGCGGCTGTCATAGGAGAGCGCAACCGTCTGGTTTCCACCCTGCGTCAACACCCAGTTTGCAAGTCCCTGCGTTGCCTGACGAACCACCCAAATATTCATGCGGTTTGTACCTGCGCCAAGGGTTCCGCGAAGTCCCGCAGTACCGAACTGTAAGGACACGGCAAAGCGATCCTTGATTTCTTCCTCATTTCCCTTCACCCGAAGCAGCTCCGGAAGCAGATCCGGATCCTCCAGATTAAATGCCAACCACCGATCATATTCCTGCATGTACATAGTCCCATACCTCCTCTTGCTTCGTCGCCCCACATGGCTTGTATCTCTTCCTGCTCCGTTGTCCGTGCACTCGCATCCCGCGACACAGCCTCCTCCAAAGCATCAGCGCCTTCATCAGCCGCAACCTACCTCTTGCAGCATCTTCTTCAGAAGCGACTTTGCTTTCTGCAACACCTTCTTCCGAAGTGGCTCTGCCTTCTGTGACACCACCATCTATGAGGGACATTTTTCACAAATTCTTATGGAATAATTCTACCACATTACCGCCCTCCCCGCAAGTAGCCCTCCATCACCTTTCTATGTTTTTCTGTATGACTTTTATATAAGCTTTTCTACATGATTCTCTACATCAAATCAGAAATTTCTCAATTTTCTTTCGAATCAGTGCGATATCCAAAGGCATTTCGGGGGTTTCCATGGAAATAATCAGGGAATCTCCCAGAAAAATCCCATTTTTTTCATAGGACTCCAGCTTCATGTAATTCTTTAGGGCGTAGTCATCGGCATTTAGTAATCCTAAATGTTCCCAATAAATTGTTTTTCTTTTCCTTACGTTCAAGCAGGCGAAATCTGGATAAACTGCCTTGTGACCTGTTAACAGCACCTCTGGTTCATACTTTCCAGATTCTGGAAACGGATTTTTCTCCCCCTGTATCTCCGCCAGCCATGTATTTGTAAATTCTTCGTCTGATAGCATGATTGGCGTTACATATTTCTTTCTACCTATGCATAGCTTTTCATAAATTTCATCTAAATGCTTTGGATGATATTTGTTCAAAGGCGGTAGTGATTCCTTGAGTTACTACCGCCTAGCTCCCAATTTGGTCTCTTAGGCGGTATATCCCGTCAAAAATAAGATTCATCAAGTACAAATGGAATATACATGGCAATTCAGAAAGCCCTTGCCACCAGGCTGAATACTTTAGACATTCTTGGCAGTAATAAAACATACTGCCAAGAATAAGAATTCAAATAAAACAGAAAAAATATCCTAACAGAATGGTAAAAAAATCTTCCCCAACCCGCAATCCATATTACGTAGTACTGTAATACTTCTCCAACCTCGGTCTTGCATTCTCGTAAACCGTCTTTAAGCCTGGGTCAAACTGCGTTCCCATACCCTCCATGATGATGGCGTCGGCCCTTGCAAAATCAAAGGCTTCCTTGTATACGCGCTTACTCACAAGAGCATCATAGACATCCGCGATGGCCATGATCCTTGCCTCAATCGGGATTTCCTCCCCGGAAAGTCCCTTCGGATATCCGGAACCATCCCAGCGCTCATGATGATAATGTGCCACGTTCTCCGCGATGGTCTTGAAGGACTCATCCTCCGTGTGCTCCAGAATTTCATGAATGACGCGGGCTCCCTCCGCCGCATGATGCTTCATCTTCTCATATTCCTCGGGCGTAAACTTACCAGGCTTCCGAAGGACCGCATCATCGACCGCAATCTTTCCAAGGTCATGCATGGGTGCCGCCTTAATCACATCCTTGCAGAATTCCTCGGACAGTGCAAGCTCCCCTTCCTTCTTGATTTCATCAATCAGGATTCTGACGCCCTCACTCGTTCTCTTAATGTGTCCGCCCGTGGAATTGTCACGACTTTCTACCATCATTGCGAGACTCATGATCAGGTTATCATGCATCTCCACAATATGCTGTGTTTTCTGCTCCACCTCACGCTTCAGGTTCACGTTATAGGAATCCAGCAGATTAATGTATTTCCTGTTTTGTGTGTCATCCGTGAACGTAATGATGTATCCTCGCCTTGTGATGCCATCATTTAGATAGCTTACGTTCACGTTATAAAACTTCTCGTTCTCTTCTTTTCCGTCCTCACCCTTTGTTGTATAGACAAATAAGTTCCTTTTCTGATCATCACTAAAGGTGTCAATGAAAAGACGTAGCTTTCGCTCTGCAGGCTGATATCCAAGGGTCTCATCCACGGCTAAAAGCGCTAATTCCGGCATGATTTTTTTTGCCGTTTCATTGCTTCCCAAATACTTATACTTAAAATCAAAGGAAACATAGCCGATGGCTCTCTCCCGCACCATGGAATCAATCACGGTGTCACTCACATTATATAAATTTACGCGATAAGCAATAATCAGATAAATAAACTGCGCAAGGACATAGCCTAGCGGGATCAAATCAACTTGATTCGTAATCCTTTTTCCGCCAACATAAAAGAATAGAACGATAATGCCCGGAAAGATCATCAAGTGAATAATGGTTCTTGGCACCTGCCGCCTTTTCAGCCAGGAGTAACCGATAATCATTAGCTCCGCCGCAAAAAACAGGAAGATAACGACATAAAAGCCGGTGTGCATCCACCCGTATTCCTTGTTCAGAATCCGCGTCGTACCAACAATCTGAAACGAGAGATTCTTATAAAAGACATCTGAGTAACCAATCGTAAGAACGGATGCATAAAGCGCACAGCTGAGCATAAAGAGAAGAATTCTGCTCCACCTTCCGATGTCAATCGCGCATAAATGCAGAATCGTAAACAAAAGAAACAGCTGCAGGAAGCATCCGCCAAGGTAAGTGATTTTTACGGCCACAATCACTTCCTTCGTCGTATCGGATAATCCAAGCAGAAGATATCCCAGGCACGCAATCGGTACGATCGTAAACACCAGGTTCAAGTTCGCATCGAAATGCTTATGCCACATGAAGATGTAAATTGCGGAAAACAGAAGTGATAACACAAAGACACTTCCATAAAAAATCAATGTCAATTCTTTGTCCCTCTCTCTTGAACAATTTCCACTTGAATGTTACCAGTGTTAGTCCGAAGCTTGCACGATCCCTCGCCGGAAGACTCGGGAACGTTCACCTTGCCCGTAGTGGTTTTCGCGTCAAACTGCTTTTCCGTCAACAAGGTTCCCTCAATGTCCCCCGTCACGTTTTCCATGGAGATGATTGGTGCATCGCACTCCTCAAACTCGATGTCTCCCGTGTTATTCTTTATGTAAAGCCCCTCGCTAGCAATCACTCGCTGCAAGCTAATGTCATCCGCATTCAATGTCACGAACAGCTCCTTACAGGAAAGCTCCGTCAGCTCGATTTCGCCAACATTGTTTTCTATCGTAATGCTGTCATAAATCCGTTCAGGTAATGCAATCGTAATGCAAGGGCTCTGCTTCAAAAACCAGATTTGTTGATACCACTCCTTATTGTTTGCGGAGCGTATGGTCAGCATGTTATCATCCAGCATGACCTGATGTAATGCTTTTTCCTCTTCCAGAAGAGTAATATGGCAGATGCCATCCTTTGAAGGAACGATCTTGATTTCATCCGCATTCCCAGAAATCAGCAGCTTCGTAAAGTCATCTTCCATGTCGTAGGTATTTGTGACAAGGTTTACGTTACTGAATGCATCCATGTCAAAGCCTACCTTGATCAGCGTTTTCATCATAATGGCAATGCCGATCACGCAAAGAACGAGTCCGATGAGATTCCACACAACCCATTTACGCATGCTTCCTCTCCTCCTTCCCGACAAAACTGGATTTGATCCAGAGAAGGAACTGCCCCCCCAGCTTAGCCACTCCCTTCGCGGCCATAATGCTAAGGAAAAGCAACAGCATGAAAAGTCCAGCGCATAGGAACGCTCCGCCAACGACCAAGCCAACCACCGCTGGATTTTCTGCCATCAGCGGCACAATACCGACAAAGCCGAGAACGGACAAACAAAACAGCGCTGCATCCACGGCAAATAAGGAAATCACAAGCGCCCAGAGAAGAACATAGAGCGTGAAAAGCAAGGTGACAATCACAATCAGGAATGGGAACCAAAAAGGGAAGGTCAAAATCAGTGCAACAATCTTACCCACACTCCAGGATTTCTCCTGCGGCAGCTTTCTCGCAACCAGCTTCGTCAGCGGAATCTCTGACATAACCTGTGCCACGATGACGTCCACTGCCCCAACCTTCGACACGGCTTCCTCCTCAGGTACGCCGCCCTTGACATACTCATCAATGATCTCATCATAAAATGCAAGGCGCTGCGTCAAGGCCTCCTTTTCCAGCCCTGACAGGCGCTGCCGCAATTCTGTCAAAAACGCATTTTTCGTCATGCTATTTTCTCCCGTCAGTTCTTTACCTTCAATGAAAAATCGCTCTTATCCAGCGAGAAATTTGGATTGTAATAGGGATCTCCTGCATCAAGAACGGCCTTCCACTTCGTGCGGAATTGCTCGGATTCCCTGTTATAACGCTCTGCCTTTTCTCCCTGATCGTCCAAGCCTCTGGAGATGGACTCAAAGTGATAGAGCTCTGCGAAGGGCGTAAAGACATTGAGCAAGCCCTTCTGTCGCAGCTTTAAGCAAAAATCCACGTCATTTAGGGAGATGGCAAAGCTCTCATCCAGCCCTCCCACCTCATCATAAAGCGCTTTTTTCACCATTAGACATGCACCTGTGACGGCACTAAAATTCTGTGCATAGCAAAGTCTTCCCATGTATCCAAGGTTCTGCCTTGCCTGCTTGTAGTGACAATGTCCCGCCGTTCTGTGCGCACCAAGCCCAAGGATAACGCCCGCATGCTGAATCGTGTGATCTCCGTAATAAAGCTTTGCTCCCACGGCACCCACGTCCTCACGCTGCGCATACATGAGAAGCTCCTCGAGCCAATTTACGGTGATGACCTGCGTATCATTATTGAGGAGCAATACATATTCTCCATCTGCATAGGAAACACCAAGGTTATTCACCGCGGAATAGTTGAACTTCCTGAGATAGGTCACAATCTTAATCCTTCCAGGTGCCATTCCCTTTTCGCCAGATAGCAGCATGCCCTCCGTTTTTTGATCGGCCTGGGCCTTCTCATAATCATATCCTAGCAGCTTGGAATAGTATTCCTTGATCTCCGCCGTCTCGCTGTTGTTCTCCACGATGATGATCTCGAAATTGTCATAGGTGGACTTCTCTAAAATGCTGGTCACACAGCGCTCCAGATCCTGCAGGTGATCCTTATTCGGAATCACGATGCTAATCTTCGGATGTCCCAAAATTTGATATTGAATGCGGAAAATCGTCGCAAAGGCACGCGTGCTGGTGATCTGAAAATGATCAAAGCCATGCTTTTTCAAATGCTCCGCAACTGCTCCCTTGGCAGCCGCGATGGCATAGGGCTTCGCCTCGATTCCAGAGGCGACGCTCCCCGCGTGAGAACGCCAATAATACATGACTCTCGGCACATGTACGATCTTCTTCGCATTGTCCGTAAGGCGCAGGATCATGTCGTGGTCCTGGCTGCCGTCAAACTGCGTGCGGAACAGCTCCGTGCCATCCAAAAGCTCTCTGGAAAACACGCTGAAATGACAAATATAATTGTTTGCCCGAAGATTGTCTGGCGCATAGTCTGGCTTGAAATGGAGCGTCAGCATCTTATTCAGATTCCCACTCTGAAAGGTGATCTCATCACAATAAAGATAATCTGCACCCTGTTCATTGATCGCCTTGACATACTCAAAGAGCACGGAGGGATGCAGCACGTCATCATGATCAAAAAGGCCAATAAATTCTCCTGTCGCCAGAGTCAGACAGGCATTGGTGTTGCCTGAAATGCCCATGTTCTTTTCCAGCTTTTGATAGACAATCTTTCCTGGATTCTTTGCCGCATATTCCTTGCAGGTCTCCCCGACAAAAGCGTGCTCCGCATCGGAACCGTCCGCCAGGCATAGCTCCCAATTGGCATAGGTCTGCCCCGTAACAGACTCTATCATCTCCGTCAGGAACTCCTTGGGCGTGTTATACAGGGGCACCAAAATACTGATTTTGACCATTCGCGGGAAGGTCGTGGCGCTCTCCGCCGCACGCTCCTCCTGCGTCGGGAAGCTGTCCGTGCCAAACTGCCGCATGGCCTTATGCTCCAGCTTCTTTTGATCCATCTTTTGGAAGACACCCTTGATGCTGCCGCAGTTTCTTAGCCGGTCCCTCTGACGGATGCCCCAATGCATGCACTTTCTTAGGGGACTCGTCATTTTCCAGAGGGGATTCCCCTTGATTCTGCCAAGATTCCACTCCAGCTCTTCGTTTTTCATCTCCAGCTCTGATATCTTGCCCGCTAGATCGGAGCATTTCAGTGCTTCCTTCTCATATAGCTCTTTGTAATCCAAATCCGCCATGATTCTTTCCTTTTTCGCGCTTTCGTTATCGTATTACATTCCATCTATGCTCGCTCCAATAAAAGAGCTTTAGGTTGCCCACCTTTCTCTTGGCAAGACATCCGATACGATATCTGCCGGACGGCAATGCTCCCTTCATCAGGCAAATCCAAAAGCCGCACAGCGCCACGCGAAGCTGATCCGGCATCTTTTCCTCCAAATCGGGACGATATTGCGGGTTGAGCTTGACCTGATAACGCTCTCCCGAATCCTTTTCCAGAATTAGGAAGCGTTCATAGCAGGCATTATCGTCTCCTAAGACCACGGCATAGCCCAAAAGCTCTCCGTTTCGATCCTCCTCTATGGCAACACTTAAGCAGGGATCCATGCGGAAGCCGTCCAAGGCTCCCATGTGCACGGGTGATACCAGCTGTAAGACATTTCGCATCGTCTCATAGGCCGGACGAATGCGCGTATCCGTGGCCTGCTTGCTCAAATACTCAGAAAAATAGGGATCGAGGTTTTGGAATTTCGGGAAAAGCTGATAGAGTCTGGCCTGCTCCGTAAACAACCGCTCCCGTTTTTTCTCATCCTCGTCGCTACCCCTCGTCAGAGATTCATGATGATAGGCAAAAGCGTTACAGGCTACGACGTTTCGATATCCTAGCTCGTACAGGTGGAAGCCCAGCGCCACGTCATTATAGGCCACGGGCAGGCTTTCCTCAAAGCCTCCCGCCTCCTCGAATACCTCCCTGCGAAGCATCACGCAGGCTGCAGATACTGCAATAACATTCGATAGGCCTCGATTTCTGCCGTAATAATATTCTTCCTTGTCATCCAAATACAAGAGCTTATGCACGGGCCCCATGGGCAGATTCGTAATTCCTGCATGCTGCAGCATCGTAGAATTTGGATAATAGAGCTTAAGTCCAACACTTCCAACGCCAGGACGGGCCGCCAGCCGTAGCATCTGACCCAGCTTGCTTTCCGGAAGCAGCTCAACATCATCATTCAAAAACAGGAAAAACTCTCCCTTTGCGGCCTTTGCACCGATGTTGCACAGCTTGGAGAAATTAAATTCCATGGGCTCGTATAGATAGGTGATGCCAGAAATCTGTTCCAGCTTCTCGCGATTCTCCTGACTGCTACCGTTGTCCACGACAACCACCTCATAGGAAATTGCCTCCGCTTGACCGTCGCTCGCCTTGGATGCATCGCAAGCCTTGCGCAACGCTTCCAGACAATGCTCAAGCAGGTCGGGATGATCCTTCGTAAGGATGATGACGGAGAGAAGTCCCTTCGGCGTCTCCTCTTTTCGCGTAAAGCCTGTTGCAGGATCCGTGAACCCTAACAGGTTTTCTTTTTTGCTGCAATGATAAATCACGCCAGGCAACCTGGCGATGGTTTCATGTCCCCGATCCCAGCCTCCTGCCCGTTCGCAGAGCGTAACGATGGCGTTTCGATAGGCTTCATCCGGCGTCTCATTGAGGAAAACCAGGGCATTGTCCATGCCCTCTAGCGTATCCTCACGCTCCGTCGTGCCATCCTCGGTCTTTTCTTCCTGTCCGCGTATTCGAAAAGGCGTTAGGATTTCCTTACAATCCATGTTTTCCCGCAGAAAGGATCTGCGAAAGGCAATCATGCTCCCTAAGTAAAAACGGCTTTCCAAGAGCTCCGGGGACCAATCCGGACGAAACCAGGGCTGCTCCAAATTACCATCCTTACCCTTGACGTCCTCGTTGCCGTACAGGACCAAAACCTTCGGATGGCGCGAAAAATAAGCCTGAATGGCATGGAGCGGATGGTTTCCAAAGTACCCTTCCGACATGGCATCCGCGCTCGCATACTCCGCGTTCTCCTTCAGCTCCTGATTATGCTCCTGCCAAAAAAGCCATTCGCCATACTGTCCTCGCATGGCTTGTAGCTCTGATTCATAGCTGATGATCGCGGGAATCTCACCCACCTTTTTGATCATACCCTTTACGCCCAATGAAATACCCCTCTTAACCTACCTTATCATTCACTTTTTACACAGTATCGCATCTTCGTTGATTTTGCGCGGGGATTACGGAAAATCTCCTCCTGACTGGGTCGAATGACATCCTTGGAGATCTCAGAGTAGATGCCCGCCCGAGCCAGCTCTTGAAAGGATTTTTTCACGAGTCTGTCCTCTCCGGAATGGAAGGTCAGAATCGCAGCGCGCCCGCCTGGATTTAAAACCTCGGGAAGCTTTTCTAAGAAGGCATATAACACCTCAAACTCACTGTTTACGTCAATGCGAAGTGCCTGAAAGCATCTCTGGCATGCCTTCTTTTGCTCCTCCTCTCGTTCCTTCACCGGAAGAAAGGCCAGCGCATCCCGAATGGCATCCCGATAATCAAAGGTCGTCTGCACGGGCTTTCCCGCAGCGCGCCGTTTGAAAACCTGTCTTGCTATTTTTTCCGCATAGGGTTCATCTGAATTCTCCACAAGGAGTCCGATCAGCTCCTCCAGCGTCAGCTCGGCAAGTCTCTCCGCCGCGATGATGCCCTGAAGTGGATTCATCCGAAGATCCAGCGGGGCATTCACTTTATATGAAAACCCGCGCGAGGGATCATCAATCTGCATGGAGGATACGCCGAGATCCGCCAACACAAAATCAAATTTTCCTGCCTTCTCTGCCACCTGATCAATGTTGGCAAAATTGATCAGCTGAATGGTCAAAAGCTCCTCTCCATAGCCGGCTGCGCGCAGTCGCTCCAAGGTTTTCGCCGATTCCACGGGATCTACGTCCAGTGCCGTCACGTGCCCCTTCCCTTGCAGCCTGTCCAGCATCGCCCTGGTATGACCGCCATAGCCAAGCGTTGCATCCAGGCCCCGCTGCCCCGGTTTTATCTGCAGAAAATCCAAAATCTCGTTTACCATGATGGAAATATGCATTCCCGCAGGCGTACTGCCCTTTTGCATCACCTTCTGAACGGTCTCGCCATATTTCTCCGGATGATGCTCCTTATATTTTTCCTCAAAGCGTTTGGGATGCGTGCCTGAATAATGAGGACGCCGTTTGTGCTCCTGCTCCATACTTTCCTGCCTCAATGCCTACCGTCTCAAGCTCCTGACCACCTTCATATCCTGACTGCCTCAAATTCCTGTCTGCGAAAAGGATCGCACACTTTAGAAGCGAAGATGCTTCGCCAGTGCATTACAAAGATCCTCCGCCGCATTTTGCGGAAGCCTCGTCACCTCAAAGGAAACATAAAGAATGTTTTCTGCCTTTGGAGAAAGAAGCTCGATATTGATCCCAAGATTCGGATCTGCCGTGGGGAAGACGATGCTGGGCTGCTCGCCGCCGCTGCTTCTTCCGTTGACAAGCAGCACCTTCTTTTTCTCCAGCGGAACCCTCTCTCCGTTGAAGGTCATCTCCAGAACCTTGACCACGCAGGAATCCATGATGGGATCGATCCGCAGCGTTTTCACGTTACCGCTTACCTTCAGCGTAAGCTCAGCCTGCCGGTCGCTGATGAAGGCATCCTCAACAAAATAGGACTGCTCCTCCTGATACCCGTTGCCTACATTCTCATATACCTGCACGCGGAAGATCTGTTCCGTGTCCTGATAATTCTCAATCAGCTTCCATGGCTTCACGATCTTCTTGCCTATCTTCTCCCGAAGCTTTGCCATGGAGAGTTTTTGTCCCTCCACATACTTTTGGAATTCCTGCTCCTGCAGGCGGTAGGCATCCGCCTCCTCGGGCGTAATCTTTAATTCCTCCAGCACCCAGTCCATGGGAAGGCGCTCGCGCTTTTCATCCTCAAGAAGATAACAATAGATGGCACGGAAGGCCAGCTCGCGCGTCTCCATGGCCTTGCCAAAGGTCCACTCATAGTCGATGAGCGTCCATGTATCGCCGTCTACCAAAAAATTTGAAAATACTAAATCAAAATCCGTCACGGGCATGTCGGAATGATAGTCGATCCTGCGAAGATATTCCTTGAACAATCGCTGAAACTCCTCTTCCTCCCCAAGCTCCAAGGCTCTGTCCAAAAGAGAAGCCAACGTCACGCCCTTCGCGAAGTCAAATTCCGCGCAGGGAAGCTCATCTGCCTGCGCCAGCTTGCACTGATTGACGAGAAGCTCTCCGCCCTCAAAGCGTTCCGTCAGGCTCTCGCAGGCACCCGCCATGGATGTAACATGCTCCGCTGCCTCCTCACATAAGGGCCGCTTTCTCACGATTCGCTGAGCATTTTCACTCTCCGCGCCGTCCTGCTCATCTTTTTTCGCAGCTTCTCCCTTACTCCGCTCAGCCTTCTTTATTGCTTCTTCCTCACTCTTCTCAGCCTTCTTCGTAGCTTCTCCCTCACCCTGCATCTCATTCGCAGGTCTTGAAAGAATCTCCGTACAGATTTGGAACTGCGGTGCCCGATCATTGGAATATCTGACATACTCCGTCTCATAGTCAGGACCGATGACAACCAAGAAGGAATTGGAAAATACGGGGAACAGCCCATCCTCGGAAATCCCGTCAAAGGCATTCTTCTCATCAAAAAGAAGAATTCTGTCTCGGTCGAAATTTCGAAGATTATTCGAAAGCTCCCCCTTCGCAGGAAGCCTTTTGTCGCTAAAAAGCGTCGTCATAAACTTGTAATCGGGATAGGGATAATAGAAATGATACTCCTCTACCCCAGCCGCGCGAAAAATCTTCTCCAGGCCGTTTCTGCTAAAGGTTCTCGCATGTCCCCCGTCCACGTAATTCGTGATTCCTGAGAAATAGGTTCCCATGTGATCCTCGCGGCATCCTGCAAAGTACTTTAGTCCCAGCTTATTCTCGATGGCAATGACGATGCGTCCTTCGGGCTTCAGGTGAGACTTAATAATCTTCAAAAAATCCTCAAACGGCGTCTCCCCGCCGATGTAGCTGATGCCATATTCAAATACGCCAATCAGGCAGATCAAATCATAGTCCCGATCCAGGTCTGGCTCCACGTCCGCAAAATTGCCCAGCTTAATCGTCAGATTCTCGCACTCGCTGTGGCGATAGGCATTGATTCTGCTGCGCATTCTGGACAAATCCACACAGGTGACACTTCCTGCCTTTTTCGCAAGCGCTCCTGCAATGGCCCCACAACCGCTCCCCACGTCAAGGACCTTGTCCGTCTTTTTGATAGGAATCCATTCTACGATATTTTCCCTTTGCTTGGAAAAATGATAAAGAATCGGCCAGCTGGCGCGCTCATCAATTACCCTGCCATACTCTATGGGAGAAAGATCCCTCGCTATCTTTAAGAGCTCCTCCTCTACGGCACCGTCACTGTAAAGATCCTCCCCAGGATACTTTGACAGATCCAGCACAACCTTTCCGATGGTCTCATTTTCCAATGGTTTCTTTTCTTTTTCGTTCTCGCTCATCCTTTAAGCGTCCTTCACTACAATTTTGGAATTCATGTCATAAAAGCCTACGGTATTCTTATCTGACACAATCGTCATGTTAATGATGTCATAGAGACGATGGTACACCTGAAAAACATCACCTTCATATCCCGTGACACCCAGGGACAACAAGTATTCGCCGCCCTGCAAATCTGCCCTTTGCGTGAACATAATCTCCTTGACCTGCCCTGCGGAAACACCGTCCAGAAAAGCCTTCTCCAGCATCGTGTTGGTTCCAGTGATCTCCGTTCCACGCACGTTCTTCACGGTAAAAGCAAAAATAGGTGCTGACACATTTTCCTGAAACCGTACCTTAAGATGCAGGGTAAACTCTGAACCCTTTAGCAGAGTCGTGGTACGGGTTCCATTCTCATCCGTCAGATAATATTCTTCAATTCTGGCCTTGCCGTCACCATATTCCAACGCATTGGGATTAGTTCCTGATGCATCCTCAAAGGCCTCGTCCAACGCCGTTTTGGTCATTCCACCCTTATATTGGCCTACCAGCACCTGCTTATAGGCATCGATCATCTCCTTCGGTTCGCCCACGCCAAGGAGCGTTCCCTGATTTAAGAGAAAGACGCGATCACAATACTTCGAGATACTGCTCAGATCATGACTTACAAAGACAATCGTCTTCCCCATCTGCTTAAACTCTTCAAACTTGTGGTAGCATTTCGATTGAAAGAATACGTCGCCAACGGAAAGCGCCTCATCCACGATCAGGATTTCCGGCTCAATATTGATGGCAACGGCAAAGGCAAGACGCACAAACATACCGCTCGAATAGGTCTTTACCGGCTGATACACATAATCTCCAATGTCCGCGAACTCCAAAATGGCAGGGAGCTTCGCATCAATTTCCTTCTCGGAAAAGCCCATCATGGTACCATTCAGATACACGTTCTCCACGCCGCTGTACTCGGGATTAAAGCCCGCGCCAAGCTCGAGCAGCGCGGAAATACGCCCATTGACGATAACCTCGCCTGACGTGGGGTGCAATACACCCGTGATGATCTTTAGAATCGTGGACTTTCCAGAACCATTCGTTCC
Source organism: Lachnospiraceae bacterium (assembly GCA_015056795.1). Classification (GTDB taxonomy): domain Bacteria; phylum Bacillota; class Clostridia; order Lachnospirales; family Lachnospiraceae; genus Acetatifactor. The sequence continues at coordinate 88,250 of SVFO01000013.1, read as the reverse complement.
AATGATGCCGACGGTCTCACCCTTTTTGACGTCCATGTTGACACCATTTAGGGCATAATGAAGCTTAAAGCCTCCTCGTCCCAACCCAAAGGCATCCTTCACGCGGTCTCGCATTTTTTCATACAGTTTATATACCTTGACGACATCCTTGACCTGGATCGCAATTTCGTCCTCGTTTTTGATCTTTTCTTCACCCATATGAGTTTAATTCCTTCACTTGTCTATCTGTCGTTACAGCACGTCCGCAAAATGGATTTTCAGGCGTTTGAAAATAATGGTTCCAATTCCAAAGACAACGACTGTGAACATCCAAAAGTATACAGTGGAGAAGAAGTCCTGGAAGAACCATTCCTGCTTATAGATTGCACTCCGATAGCCGTTGACGATATAAACCAGCGGATTGATTTTTATCAATGTCCGCCATCGCTCTGGCAGGAGGTTAATATCCCACAAAATGGGCGTCGCCCACATGCCGATCTGAAGTAAAATGCTGATAATTTGGGAAAGATCCTTGAAAAACACCACAATGGAACAGGTGGTGTAGCAGAGGGCCAGCACAAGCAGGAACAGGCAGGCACTGTAATAGAAAATCTGAATCAGATAAATCGTCGGATAACAATGATAGATGGCCGCAATGATTATGAGCACTACGACGAAAAAGGCATGGATAAACGTCGCTGCAATGATCTTGATGATAGGCAGGATGCTGATCTTGAATACGACCTTTTTCACGAGGTACTCATACTCTCTCAGCGCATTCGTACCCGCATTTAATGCCTCACTGAAGAAGAACCAGGGCACCAAACCAGCAGTCAAATATAGCACATAAGGCGCCTCCTCCGTACGGGACGCGCCATCCATAATGAGTTCAAATACAACATAGTACAAGGCCACCGTCACCACGGGCTGTACCATGGCCCAGACGGCACCTAAATAGGACCCTGCATATCGCTTTTTAAAATCGTTTTTTGCAAGCTTCCAGATCAGGTGTCTGCTCTGAAACAGCTCGCCTGCCAGCCCCGTCACGCGGTCATAAAAGATGGCAAAGCCAATGCAGGCTCCTGCGATAATAAAGCAGGAAAACACCTTTTTAATAAATTCTTCCCTAGGATTCGCTCCTGGTCCAAGGTTCTGATGCAAGATGACCACGACTGCCAATGCTATGCCCAGAAGGGTAAATATGGCGATTCCGCCTTTCTTGCCAAGCTTCATTTCCTTCCTATCCTTCCATACCGCGTTCTTTTTTATACTCACGGATGCCCTTCCACTTCGTGTCACGATCTGAGAAAATCAGCTCCATGTCCTCTGCAATGGGCCATTCCACACCGATGTCAGGGTCATTATACGCCAATCCCCCCTCGTCGCCAGGATGATAAAAGTCCGTACATTTATAGCAAAATTCCGCATAATCCGAAAGTACTAAAAAGCCATGGGCAAAATTCTTGGGCACAAACAATTGCTTTTTATTCTCCTCGGAAAGCACCACGCCAAACCACTGTCCAAAGGTTTTGGAGCCCTCTCTGAGGTCAATGGCTACGTCAAAGACCTCTCCCTTGATGACGCGCACGAGCTTGTCCTGCGGGTGATTGATCTGGAAGTGAAGCCCGCGAAGCACACCCCTTCTCGAAGCTGACTGATTGTCCTGAACAAATACCTCCGGAATTCCTGCAGCCTTAAAATCATTGTACTGATAGGTCTCCATAAAATATCCTCTGGCATCCTGTCGCACCTCAGGCGTAATGATCTTTAAACCTTCAATCTCGCAGGTTTCCACTGTTAGCTTTCCCATGTTACAATCCCTTTCTCAACTCAAAACTTTCTTATGTAAGGCTGGTCCTTATAGACCATTTGCCACTTCCACCAAATACTTTCCATAATTGGTTTTCATCAGTGGCTCTGCCAGCTTTAACAGCTGATCCTTATCGATAAATCCTCTCTTAAACGCGATCTCCTCGATGCAGGAGATATAAAGGCCCTGACGCTTTTGGAAGGCCGCCACAAAATCGGAAGCATCCAGCAGCGCGTCATGATTTCCCGTATCCAGCCATGCAAATCCGCGTCCCAGCGTCTCCACGCGAAGGGTTCCCCTGCGAAGATACTCATTGTTAACGCTGGTGATTTCAATTTCACCGCGCGCAGAGGGCTTTACGTTCTTTGCAATCTCCACGACGTCATTATCGTAGAAATATAGTCCGGGAACCGCATAATTGCTCTTGGGCTTTTCAGGCTTCTCCTCGATGGATAATGCCTTGCCATTCTCATCAAATTCTACGACGCCATACTCTCTCGGATCCCTGACATAGTACCCAAAGATCGTTGCGCCGCTCTCCCTTGATGCCACCTCGCGCAGCACCTTGGAAAAGCTCTGGCCGTAAAAGATATTGTCTCCCAGCACCAACGCCACTCTGTCATCCCCGATGAATTTCTCACCAATGATAAAGGCATCCGCAAGTCCTCTGGGCGACTCCTGCACGGCATAGGAAAACTTCATGCCAAGCTGACTGCCATCTCCCAGCAGCTCTTCAAACACTGGCAAATCCCTGGGAGTGGAAATAATCAGAATCTCCCGAATTCCCGCCAGCATCAAGGTGGACAGGGGATAATAAATCATCGGCTTGTCATACACTGGCATGATCTGCTTGGAAATTGCCTTGGTTAACGGATAAAGTCTAGTGCCGGAGCCTCCGGCCAGAATAATGCCTTTCATACTATTTTGCTCCTTATGATATTGTTCGGCCGCGCTTTCGCGCCTTTCGTCACGTTCGGCCGCGCCCATTCGCAAACCCGCGCTTCGCGCTCTTGTGCCTGCTTCGCATGCACTTCGGCTCGCGCCTTTCGTCACGTTCGGCCGCGCCCATTCGCAAACCCGCGCTTCGCGCTCTTGTGCCTGCTTCGCATGCACTTCGGCTCGCGCCTTTCGTCACGTTCGGCCGCGCCCATTCGCAAACCCGCGCTTCGCGCTCTTGTGCCTGCTTCGCATGCACGTTTGCTCATGAAGTGGGCGCTCAGCTCGTCCCGGCATCAGGCCGAAAATTCATGCAAGCATGATTTTCAGCCTGCTAGCCGGGACGGCCGAACTGTTAGTAACCCATGTAGCTAAGGTTGAGGTCTACGTTGCCGCTGATGCCACTGATAACACCCGTGGACTTGTACTGCCACATGTCATATCTTCCCGTATAGGTCGGCTGTGCTGCATACTGTGCCAGCCAAATCTTATATGCGTTCAGCTGGCTGACGTCAATCTTTTCCTCCAGCCAGTTCTTGTTCGCATAAATACCTGCGGTGTAGCCTGCATTCTGAATGGTCTGACAAAATGCCTTGCAGACATTCGTTCTGGTTTCCTTACTAATCTTGTCCGCACGGCCACCGCTGGGCTCTACGTCCAAGAAGACGGGATACGTAATCTTGTAATTCTTAATCTTATCAATGACATAGGATGCCTCGTATACGGCTTCTCTCTCATTGATGGCCTGCGTGAAGAAGTAAATGCCAACCTTCAGTCCTGCATTAACAGCACCCTTAATGTTCGTCGTAAACTTCGGATCTTCAATCAGAGCACCCTCAGAGGAGCCTCTGTAGCCACAACGGATGATGACAAAGGATACGCCAGAATTCTTAACAGCCTTCCAGTCGATGGAGCCATTCCATCTGGAAACGTCAATTCCAAGAACGCCGTTGCCAGTCATCAGTGCACCGTCTGAGCCAAAGGTGTACTTCGCACCCTGAATTACCTGTTCTCCCGTTACGAACTTGCCCTCTGCGCTGTAATAATATACCTTACCATTTATGGTCTGCCATCCCGTATACTTTACGCCGCTCTGAACAAAGAACTTCGTGCCATCTACGTAATAGTCTGCGTAAACGGCCTCACGATATCCATTGTTCTGCGATACGAACAGCTGTCTGCCCTCATTGTCAAGCAGCAGCGTCGTCCTGTCATACTTGGGATGAGGCTTTACCGTAAGCGTACACTTTGCGCTGACGGGCTCCGCACCCGTTTCCTCATATTTTACGGTGATGATACAGCTCTTCTTCTCGAGAAGTATCTGCGGCGTGATGGTCAGCTTGATCTTAATGGTGCCATCAGCCGTTGCCGTGCCAAATTCCTTCTTCGTGATTAAGGCAATGTTGCCATCCGAGCTCTCCGCCGTAAACTTCATCTTGGATTCCACAAGATCCGCAACGCTCTCATTGCTGTTCTTGATGGTTACCTCCAGCGTCGGCAAGGTCTCCTTTACCTCGCTGTAGCAAGCCAGTTCCGTCTTGTCCAGGGAAATTGCAAGAGCGTCCTTATCCGTGACTACAACCTCGATCTCCTTGGCAACCTTGCTCTTTCCATCTGCAAGTCTTTCCGTAGGATCCTCATAATCCGCGGTAATAATGACCTTAGCGGTTCCCTTAGCCACTGCCGTAATTACGAGTGTGCTCTTATCATTTGCATCAAATGCGGCCGTAACCACGTTTCTGTCGGTGGAAATAGCTTCCATCGTAAGCTTCTTTTCAGAATTCGAGGTGACCTTGATGCTTGCAGGAACTGTCGTAGTCGTTCCATCCGTCTTCTTGTTAATTCTTAAGGTTACCTTGCTTACTGCGGCATTCTGCGCATCCTTAAAGGTCAGCTCGATCGGCTTTTCGTTCTTGTCCACCCACTGTGCAACAAGCTTTACGTTAGCCTCAACCTTAATCTTCTCACCAACGGCTCCCTTGTCCCACTTGCTGAACTTCTTGCCGCTTGGTGCCGTAAACGTGCATTCAGGCAGTGTATATTCCTTTCCTGCCTCCACGGATTTCGCATCCATAGTGCCGCTACCGCCGTTTGCGTCAAAGGTCACCTCATACTTCACGCTCTTCGTCTTCCAAAGTGCGGTCAGCGTCGTGTTTGCGCTAACGGTTATGGAATCTCCTGCAGCACCCTTGTCCCATTTGTCAAATTCCTTACCTTCAGGTGCGGTAAAGGTACAGTTGGGTAATTTATAAGAACCAACAGCTACGGTAACGGAATCCATGCTTCCCGTGCCACCTTCGCCCGCCGCAAAGGTAATCACAACATTCTCCGCTGCCTTATCCTTCCAAATGGCGTTGATGGTCATATCTCCATTTACGGTGATGCTGGTATTGACCGTGCCTTGATCCCACTTGTCAAATTCCTTCCCTTCAGGAGCAGTGAAGCCACAGGAAGGTAAGGGGTAGGACTGTCCTGCCTGTACGGTGACTGCGGCCATTTCTCCGCTTCCGCCATTAGCTGCAAAGGAAATGGTATAGTTCGTTACTGGCTTGTCCTTCCACTGCGCCGTGATCGTCACGTCTCCACTTACGGTAATAGGCGTTCCTGCGCTGCCCTGATCCCAGCCATTAAACTCCTTGCCCTCTGGAGCGCCAAAGCCACAGTCAGGCAGCGTAAAGCTTCCTGCCTCGACGCTTACGCTCTCCATGCTTCCAGTTCCACCGTTCGGAGCAAAGCTGATGGTATACTTTACGGTCTCATTATTTCCAGGATTAGGATCGCCAATTTCACTCGTTCTCAGGAAATTCTTAGCAACCTTAACAGGAAGGGTCAAAGGATCAGGAATCGTGCTCTTGAGCACTTCCTTGTACATGTTTCCAGAGGTGGAGCTTGCCACCCAGGCAACCGTATCCGTAAGGCTTCCCTCCACGGTCGTTTCATTCTTCTTTGTATCTTCCTTGTTGACGTTGATCTCGCTTTCCTTCTTACCCTCGCCAGTCATGTCAACCTTGGCATACTCGATGTTTTTCTTAACATTTACCGTCTGCGTAGTTGCGGGAAGGATCAGGTTTTTATACTTATCCTCCGTCAGCTCCTTTAATAGAATGGAATATTTTCCTGCTTCGATGTCCGACTTATAAATAATACCATCCATGTCGTCATCGACCCATTCCTCGGTCGTTCCGCTCGGTGTCGTAACCGATGCCACGAAACGCACGTTACCAACCAGCTTTGAGGTCTCTCTGTTAGAAAACTTGATCTTTAGGTCCTTCTGAACGGAGGTCAAATTCATGGCAACTGCCACGGTGTTTGCATAATCCGTCTCATTGTAGGTCGGGTTCGTGTTGTTACCAGGCTCCTCGCTTTCATCTGGCCCCACTTCTGGCGTCAGTCGCGCCAGCTCTGCATTGGATACGGCAGCAATTCCCTTTCCGCCAATCAATTCTATGTTCTGTAGCTGCTTTCCGATATTGGCAAACTGCAGGTGTGGATCCTCTGGTGTCTTATGCGTGGAGACAAACCAGCCAATAAAGCCTAAAAGTCCAATGATCGCAATGATTCCCACGGCAGCAATAATGCCGTCCATCGCGCTGAATCCGCCTCTTTCTTCCTCTCGTCTTGAGGTGCTACGATTTCGATTGGTAGTTTGAGTCGTCGCGCGGGGCTTTGGCTTAGCAGCATAATCGTCGATATAAGTAATGTCTCCCTGAAACTCATCAGGCTCTGCGTCCGCAGAATTGTAGCTGTTTTGATCATAGCCTCCCTGATCGTAGCTATTCTGATCGTAGGTATTTTGGTCATAGCTTCCCTGATCATAAGCGGTCTGATCATAGCTTCCCTGATCGTAGGAATTCTGGTCGTAGTTTGTCTGGTCATAAGCAGTCTGGTCGTAGCTTGTCTGATCATAGGTATTCTGATCGTAGCTTGTCTGATCATAGGTATTCTGATCATAGCTTCCCTGATCATAGGTATTCTGATCATAGCTTCCCTGATCATAGGAGGTCTGGTCATAGCTTCCCTGGTCATAAGCATTCTGGTCGTAGCTTCCCTGGTCATAGGCATTCTGATCATAGCTTCCCTGATCATAGCTATTCTGATCATATCCGTCCGAAGCATCGCCATACGAATTCTGGTTGCCTATCGGCGCTTCAAGATAATCCTGTCCAAGATCATCATAGGCTGGCTCACTGGCATATTCCATGCCACCCCCATAATGCGGCTCTGCCTCGTAGTCCGCATCCTGCGCGTACTCTTCTCCTGCCCCATACTGCGGCGCATGGTCAAAATCCGTACCAAGCTCAATATATTCTGGCTCCGCGTCATAATCCCCCGTACCGTCTGCGGAATCATATGAGAAATCATCTATTCCTTCTTCATCCCAATCATACCCATCCTGACGGTTTTCATCCAATCTGCCCTGCGGCCTCTTGGTATGACCAACGTTCCATTTCATACTTATTCTTTCCCCTTTTGCATCTATTCTTCGTCAGCGTGCATCTTTACACAGTCTGACCATTTTACACAGTATCAAATCATGCCTCATTATATCATTCCATGTCAAACACTTCAACCCCATTACCCATTTCTTCATAATTTCTTAAATTCTTAAAATTTGGTTAATACCATGGACTTTCCATGCATATATCTGTAAAATAGAGACAAATGTTAGAAAAAAGAGGACAAGTCATGAAAGATCAAAACCAAGAAAATCAGAAACCTAAATGGCAAAAATATGTCTTAAATCCCCATGTTTTATTGCTGGTGCTCGGCATCTGCATCCTAGTCTACATCCTGATCCGCTTGAATCACTGGGGAGTGAAGATCGACAAGGATTACATTGATGAACACGGAATTTATACGGACGGCAAGGATACCTATGACGTGATCTATCCCCTCACTGCTGAGGACGGCTCCTTTTTGGCAAACAAAAGTCCGCACACCATCCTATTTTTCGGCAACTCCATCCTGGCGGAAGACAGAAATTCCGAAAATGGCATTGTCAACATGATTGCAAAGCAAGCAAATGCAACCGTATATAATGCCTCCGTTGCAGATAGCCTGCTTGCAGCGCAAAGCGACTCCCTGAAGCATACGGAGTCAGGCCTTGACGTCTATAATTTCTATTGGCTTTGCGTTTACCTGACCATGCGGGGACAGACCGATTATTTTGATTGGTTGGAGGAACAGCAAGGTGCAAACATTTTGCCTGAGACGAAAGAACTTCGAACACTTTTAGAGACCATTGACATGGATACCGTCGACACCATCGCCATCATGTATGACGCCAACGATTACTTAAACGGCAGCTTTATGCAGAATCCTGATGATGAGACGGACATTACAAGCTTTACTGGAAACCTAAAGGCAGGACTTGCGCTGCTTCGTACAACCTACCCTAACATTAGAATCATCGTCCTCTCCCCAACCTACGCATTCGGCATAGATGACAACGGAAATTATATCAGCAGTGACCAGAAAATTTATGAGGGCGGTGCAACGCTAAGCAGCTATGTCATGAGTGAATGTACTGCAGTCGTTTCCGAATACGTAAGCTTTATTGATAACATTTATGGCACCTTTAACGAGGATGAGGCTCCTGAGTGCCTGAAGGATAACATCCACCTAAATCAAAAGGGCCGTGAGCTTGTCGTGAAGCGCTTCATCAGCGCCCTGACACAATTTGATGAAAAATAATCGTTACTCTGCGGAGAGATAGAAGTCACTGGAGTTATCCCGATAGACTAGATAGTCTCCGACCTGCTTGATCATTTCATAATCATAATCTTCCATTCGTCCTGTCAGCTCCTTTTGGGCTGACAGGATGATATAATGGCAATTCTGAGCCTTCGCCAGCTCGGCGAGTCGAGAGACGTCCACCTGCTGATAATGCATGACAAATTCCAGCTCACTAAATTCATCCAATAACACCTCTCTGCCATAAGGCATACAAATCGTGGAGGAATATTGACGCACAAAATGAAGCATCTCTGGAGGAAATGCGGCCAGCACCTCGATGCCAGGCACCTCGATACAATCGCATATCTCTACGACCTCCTGCGGCACGTGATGGATGTTCTCTGCCCTAGAAAATTGGGGGAGCGTATACACCAGTCTGCCCGAAATGACGAGAATCGTCACGGCCACAAATCCAAACACCACGCGTTTTTTTCCCTGCAGCTCCTGACAAAGTCTGACAATGTCATATCCAAGCGTCATCGTCACAGGCAAAAGCCACAGCATGCGATAAAAAATCTCTTCTCCCAATAATCTATCAAAGATCAGGTAACACAAGGGATTAAAAAACAGCACAAGTAAAATCAATGGCACATAGACGAACAGGATTCTTCGATCCTTTCTTTTCTCCGTCCAGAAAAGATGGAGCAAAGCCACCAAATACCATATGATCAATAGTCCCACGCCCATATATTCTCGAAATAGCGCTAAGGCATTCATGGCCTTCCTCCTAAACTAAAATCTTGATTATTTCGCAAGCATTTCCCTATAAAATCACATATAATGCGGCGACCACCATGGGCATCAGCATGGTAATCAAGGCTCCAAATAACAGCTTCCAGCGGTGATAGCAAATACAACCGCAGAAGATCGTCAGCCCTAGGAAAATGCAGAGCAAGAATCCACCTAGGGAGCTACACAGACACCCCGTGGTCATAACCATAAACAGAACCACCCATAGTCGCAGCGGCAGCTTCTCCTGCTTCTCCAAGCCCTCCAGCAACAGCATCATGACATAGACCAGCGCCGGGATCACGACATTTGCAAAGACTGCCTTCCCCTGCGCCGCCCTGACAATCAGAAAATTCTCTGGAGAATAGATCGAATACCCTCCAAACATGATTAATAGAGCAACAAAGCAGAGAAACAGCGGCAGCGTCCAGCTCTTCCCCTGTCCAAGCTGCGCCTGAAAGAGTCGTCTGCCAATCAAGGCATATAAGCCGTAGGTCATAAACAATACAAACAGCGGCATCATGACATGCGAGGTCGCCGCTCCAGAAAGCCCCGATGCCTCCGCCAAAAGCGCGACCCAAACAGGAAACGGTGCCAACGCGTGTCTGGCCTGTAGCTCCGTGGTAAAACCCGTATAGGGAATGATTCTGTATAATGGCTTCTCCCCCTGACAATAGGTCGTGATGGCAACATAATAAGCGTCGTCCCCGTCCTCATAGGCTAAAAACAGAGCACAGAACACCTGCACCAGCAGAATACATGCAAAGGCAATCCAAAGCACCCTGGTCCACAGCTCCTTGCCAAACCACGGATTTTGGGGTTCTGCCTCCTGCGTTGCTCCCGTCTTTTTCCTTCGAAGCCACGAAGCAAGCGACCATCCGCCAGAGAGGATAAGTAGCCCCATGCAAAGAAAAACATACGCCGTCCGCACCTGTGCATAATTCCTTCCAACCAAAATCATGGGAACACTGAGCACCAAAAATGCCGACCATAGCATAAGCTGACCGTAGATCCATGAAGACAAAAGTCTTTCGCCGCGATCCTTCGAAGAAGTCAATGCATTTCCCAGAAGGAAGGGAAGGATTGTTATGCCCATGCAGGCTAAGAAAACTCTGATCATTCGCCCCTCTCCCCCTTCTGCTTTTTCTCTTCCATCGTTTTGCAGATCACCAGCAGACAACACGTGGTCCAAGCTGCAGTCACGGGAAGGACATTCTTCTCATCCATGCTGCCGCCAGCTCGAAATACATAAAATAGAATCATCACCAAAAGGGGCGCGATACAGCATAAGCCCTTTCGTAACCAGATTTTTTTGCTCCTTTGATCCTCTTCAAAAAATGCAAAAAATGCCAACACCTCCCCAAGGAACAGGCTTCCCACAAGGCAGCCATCCCCATATTTCACGAACACGCTTGTAAGGCGCGGCGTTTTTGCACGCATGATTTCATAGTTCATTCCCGTGTACGTATCCTGCCCCTTACCAGCCAGGAAAAATAGCTGCGCAGCTGGTGCAAGGGCATAAGCAATCGTATCCCCCAGAATCTCCTTCGCATTTTCCTGCCACCGATGTTTCCCCACCGTCTTAGCAAGTCTTCCGTAAATCTCCCGCGCCTTTTCCTTTCCTAACGGGGCATCCACGACGTTCCCGAGTACCCACGGAATCTGTGCAGGATGAGCGCTCATCTTTGTAATGTCCTCCTGAGACAAAGCCTCCTGAAGCTCCCTTGGCCAATCGGGATAGTCATCTGCCAAATGCTCCCATGCAAACCGCCGAAGCGCTGCCGCCTCAAGGGTATTGCGCATCCGTCCGTAAGCTCCCTCCTGAACCGTCAGGGAGGAAATCAGTGGAATCACGCTAAGAAACACTGCTGCAATCACAACGACATAAAAGGATTTCGAGAACATCCTTCCGACATAAAGCAGCACTAAAACAGCTCCAAACAGATAGTACTCTGGCATCAACAGCGTCTCCAAAAGCCAAAGCAGACCAAACCAGGCAAGGCGCGCCGCAGGTCGATTCCAGCAAAATCGTCTCTCCATTCCCTCCTGCGTCTTCGCGCCTTCCTCCTCTCCCTGCCATGCACGCAAAAGGACGCCAGCGGATGCCAAAAACAGGGAAGAAGCTAAGGAAATGGGTAACACGGCCAGATGGCACTGGGCTGCCGTAGGGAATGTCAAAAGAGCGAGCGTCAGCCATAGCTTTTCAAGCCATGCCTTCTTTCTCACAACAGAAAATCCCAGCAGAAAATAATAGGCTGCTCCTGCCGCCACAAGGATCTGCAGGCCATAAAGCAGACAATGCGCAGGCACGGGAAGGACAGCACCCATTCCCGAGAACATGCGCATGAGGAGAGGATATAGAATCCCCGTATATTCGTCACAGATCAGGCTCTCCTGAACCTTTTGGAGAAATCGGCTTTCCCCGAACTCCTGATAGGCAGTAAAGTTCATCAGCATCCAAAAAATGCCAAGCAAAATCTGGGTACTAATCCCAAGGATTGCCACCCTCGCCAAGAGCTTTCCCCAATCATTTACTGCCTTTCGCATTCCGCCCTGTTCCATTAAAAGAATTCCTTCACCTTATCACAGATATAGTCCACCTGCTCCATGGTCAGGCCATAATACATCGGGAGACGAACGAGTCTCTCGCTCTCCTTGGTCGTATACTTGTCCTCTCCGTGGAAGCGTCCAAATTTCTGCCCTGCGGGTGCCGTATGCAGAGGAACATAATGCGATACGGCATAGACTCCGTTCTTTGCCTTTAAGTGCTCATCCATAAAAGCCGTCCGCTCTTTTACGTCAGCAACCTTCAGCCAGAACATGTGGCCATTATGCACGCACTCCGACGGAACCACGGGAAGCTCAATCTTCCCTGCCTCTGCCAAGGGCTTAAGCGTCTCATAATAACGCTTCCAAATGGCAAGTCTCGCATTGTTGATTTGATCCGCAATCTCCAGCTGTGCATAGAGATAAGCTGCATTCATATCGCTGGGAAGATATGAAGAACCATAATTGATCCAAGTATACTTGTCGATCTTTCCCTGAATAAATTTCGTACGGTTCGTGCCCTTCTCACGAATGATTTCAGCCTCTTCCACCATGTTTTCATCACGAATCAGGAGCGCACCGCCCTCGCCCATGCTGTAATTCTTGGTTTCATGAAAGCTAAAGCATCCAAAATCTCCGAACGTGCCCAGCGCTTTTCCGCGGTAGGTTGCCATAATGCCCTGTGCGGCATCCTCAATCACCATCAGGCCGTGGCGCTTCGCAATGTCCATGATTGTATCCATCTCGCAGCCAACGCCTGCATAATGTACGGGAACAATGGCCTTGGTCTTCTCCGTGATGGCATCCTCGATCAGCTTCTCGTCGATGTTCATGGTATCTGGACGAATGTCTACAAACACGGGAACAGCCCCTCGCAGAACAAAGGCATCTGCCGTGGACACAAAGGTATAGGAGGGCATGATTACCTCATCCCCAAGCTGTATGTTTGCAAGCAGCGCCGCCATCTCCGTGGCATGGGTGCAGGACGTCGTCAAAAGACATTTTGTCGTCCCCGTCTTCTCCTCAATCCACTGATTGCACTTCTTCGTGTATGCGCCGTCGCCGCAGATCTTCTGGTTCTGTACGCATTCCCCAATATATTTCATGGCATTTTCCGCACAAGGCGGCACATTAAAATTAATCATTTCCTACCTCCAGCCTCTATCTTTTTCCAGTCTCTATCTTTTTTTCCAGCTTCCAGTTACATTCCCCTGAACGTTACCCGTCACCTTGTTAATTACATACTTCGGTCTGCCCTTGACCTCTTCGTAAATTCTGGCAATGTAATGACCAATGATACCCAAGCTCAGCATGATAAAGCCGCCGATGATCAGAATCAATAAAATGACGGTGGTAAAGCCTTCCACGGAGGTTCCCATCAGGTATTTTACCAGCGTCTGAATTCCCAAAATCACGCTAAAAATGATGGAAACGGTTCCCATAAGCGTCACCAGCTGCAGGGGGAGCGTGCTAAAGGAGGTTGCATTCGAAATTGCATACCTCATCAGGCTAAAGAAGTTCCATTTGCTGGTACCGTACTTTCTTTCCTGCACCTCATATTCCACCGTCCGCGTGTCAAAACCAGCCCAGAAGGTCAGTGCGCGGAAAAAGGTGTTGCGCTCGGGAAGCCCTAAAAGTACCTCGACCACCTTACGATCCAGCAGCTTGAAATCTGAGGAGGCACTCATGTCCATCTTGATCAGATGGCTCATAATTCCGTAAAACAGGCCCGCTGACATCTTGTGGAAAATACTTTCCTTGCCTCGGGAGGATTTCTTCCCCTCCACGATCTGTGCGCCCTCCTTCCAGAGCTGCCACATCTTGGGAATCACCTCGGGCGGATGCTGTAGGTCACAGTCCATCACGATGACGGCATCTCCCGTCGCCAGCTCCAGTCCCGCAAAAATGCCTGCTTCCTTTCCAAAATTTCTGGAGAACTCCACGCCCTTAATTCTGGGATTAGCGTCAGAAGCCTTTCGGATCTCCTCGAAGGTAGCGTCCTTTGAGCCATCGCTGACAAACACGAGCTCGTACTCAATCCCTTCCTTTTCCAGAAACTGTGCCAGCGTGTTCGCGGTATTAGCAATATTCATTTCCTCGTTATATGAGGGCAAAACAATGGATAACAACGCCATCCGACTTTCCTCCTCTTCTGGCATAGGGATTCTTTCCTATCGTCTTACTCGCGATTTTGGTTTTCCGTCTTGACATATAAAATACCGTTTACCACCTTCGTGGAATTCGGTCCAGGAAAACTGTCCATGGAAACATACTCATCCGTATAGTATATCTCACCCATGGTCTCCACGTCCACAATATTTAACGTGGCTCCCAGATAATTCTTGATAAAGGACTCATAATTGTCTCCCGTATATAGGAGCACGTCCCCAGACAGGCCAATCATATTTCCCGTGACCTTCGTCGTCAAATCCGTCGCGGGGAATTCCTCGTTCCCAATCACGCCAATCATCGCTACGGGAATGCCCTGATAATAGCCTTCCGTCTGCTCTATGCGATCCAGAAGCCTTACGCAATACGCGTAGGTCTTCTCATATTTCTTCTGTAAATTCGAATACCCGATGTTGTCTGCAAGCCCATAGCAGAAAATCAGTACGACAGCCGTTCCAAGGAGTAGCCACTGCGCAGGTGCGGCAAACGAATCAGCCTTGTCAGCATCCTCCAAATATCTGTCGCAGAAAGCCAACGCGGCGATCGGATATAGTACCCATTGATAACGCATGAGCAAATGATACGTCAGTCCAGGGGAGACCAACCGAATGCAGCTGGTACAAACGGGAAGGGCAATGACAAGCAAAAGTAAAATGCCATAAAATCCTAGCTTCTTCCACCACCCCTGCTTGTTTGCCATGCGGATGATTGCGTATACAAAGAGCAATGCTAATAAAAGCAGTGCGGCTCCCGAAAAAACGTTTTGCCACAGGATATGACCGCGAAGCGTAAACTGAAAGAAATCGACATAAATGGCCTTGATGGTGGTCAATAGGCTCTCTCCCTGAGCAGAGCCAGCCTCTCCAATGCCCTGATAGGAGGCGAGCTTTTTCCCCTGTACTGCCAAGAGAATTTGCAAAATCACATAATATAGTCCAAAGCCAAGGACGCCCATTCCCAAATAGCTGCCGATTTTCAAAAGCGTTCCCTTGCCGTCCGCCTTTCCTTTGCCATCCACAAAGAGCAGCACGACCTGATAGATGCAAAGAAGAATTGCAAAGGGAAGGTAAGCCTGATAAATCCCCAGGCTAAAGGCAAGGCAAAGCGCGCCAGGCAAAAAGCCTAGTGTTTTCTTCTTTGTCAGCAATACGGCCAAGACCGCCAAAAGGAGCGCCATCATATAGCCATCCAGCGTAAAGACATACGCATAGGTCGAAGCCAATGCAGGAAAGGAAACCAAAAGAGCACCTAACAATGCGGCAGAAAACTCGCTTTTGATTTCAAAAAGCTCGGCCAATACGGCACTGGTCAGGCCTAAAAGGAATGTCCCAATCAGTCCAATGATCCATGGAACCGTAAAGTACGAGGAAAAGCCACAGGCAACCGTCAAAAACCAGCGGCCGGAGGTAATCATGTTTTGATCAAAATACATGCTGGCCAGACCGTCATGATTCGGCAGGTCGGACAACATCACAGGCAGATGAATCAAAAGCCCGAAGATCACGGCAGACAGAAAGGCAACCACATGCCTGCGTCCTAATTTCATTTTCAGTTGTTCCACGGCCTCTCTCGGCGTCTTCATGGATGTTCCTCCAAATATGCAGCAATTCTTTCCGCGATCAGCTTCCGCCCAGTTTCATTGGGATGAACGCCGTCCAGCGTATAGGTCTTCCAGTCTTCAAAGGCATCATGCGTATATAACCCATGATACAGGTCAATCATTTCCACGCCGCACTGTGCGGCAATGCTCTGTTCCAGCGCAACATAATCTTCCAAAAGTGCACTTCCAAATCTTCTCTCCTCGCAGGTTTGCCCGTCCGTGATATACCAGGAGTAGGTCGGGGAAACCACGAGAATTCTGCAATCTGGCAACGCTTTTTTTAGTTCCGTCAAAGTCGTCCGAAGCGCTCCCTCGAAGGAATGCACGTCCATGGGATCCTCCGAATTCATTAAAGGTACGCCAGACTGATAATCATTCATTCCAAAGCAAAGCATCATAAGGCGAACCTTTTGGAAATTCACGCGATCCAGCTCGTCGGTGAGCTCCGCAAAATATTCCGTTGCAATCCCCATGTCCGACACTCGCTGCTGCGGTGAAAAATCATTGGAGGCAACGGATTTCGTCAAAGCCGTCATGGACAAAAAATCCCAATGATCGTCCATGTTTTCTTCCAAATCCAGCTTTGCCATGGCCGTACCACCATAGGCTGCATTCAAAAAGGGAATCCCCAGAAGGTCCGAAAGTCTGTCAGGCACGGAATCCCCACCCCGCGCCGTCGCGATGATACTGTCTCCAAAAAACACGGCTTCCGGATGCAAATTCTTCTTCGCATGCAGGCAGATGCACGTCCCGGCAAGGATCAATGCAAAAAGCAGGATCGGCAGGCACCAGCCCCATGCCTTACTCTTCTCTTTATTTTCAGTCATGCCCTGCTTTTCCAAATTATCTCTCCTGCTTTACGCTTCCATTCTCTACTCGATAGACAATGTCACATTTTTCAATGGTCTGAAGGCGATGGGCAATAATGAGCAAGGTCTTCTTTCCCTGAAAATAGTTGATGGATTCCATAATGGCTGCCTCCGTGTCATTATCCACGGCCGACGTCGCTTCATCCAAAATCAGGATCTTCGGATCCTCATAAAGCGCCCTGGCAATACTGATACGCTGCCTTTGTCCGCCAGAAAGGCGAATGCCACGCTCTCCTATTTTCGTGTTCAGTCCCTCTGGAAGGCTCTGGACAAAGGAGTCCATCTGTGCTTCCTTGAGCACCTCCCAAACCCTTTGATCGTCGATCTTCTCGTCTTGAACGCCAAATGCCACGTTCTTTCGGATCGTATCGTCCAGCATATAGCTCATCTGCGGAATGTAACCCACGTTCTTTAACCATCCGCGATAATTCTCTAAGACGTCCTTGCCATCCGCCAAAACCTTTCCACTCTTTAATTTCAAGAGTCCCAGCATGATGTCCACGACCGTGCTCTTTCCAGCACCAGTCGTTCCCACAATACCCACGGATTTTCCGACGGGAACCAGCAAATTCGCGTGGTCAAAAATCAGCTTCTCCGTATTGGGGTAAGCATAGGTGATGTCGGAAAGCTCGATCTGATTCTGTACCTCCATGCGCTCCACGGGCTTTTCAAAGTCTGTCATGTCAACATTCTCACCGCTGATCTCATCCTGCAGGTTATCAGCAACGCCCATGAAAAACGGCTCCAAATAAGTAATGCTATTGATCTGGTTATTGATTCTGTTGACGGCAGGCAAAAGGACGAACGCCGCTGCCGCCAGCGTACTCAAGGACTCCATCAGATTCTCCGTGGAGATTCCCAGAAGAATTTCCACAATGATAAACAACATCATGGAGGTCACACAGACCGTCTCGATCAAAAGCTTCGGGATCTGATTGTAAAGGCTGTACTTTTGCACACACTCCACATAACCCTTACCACACACCTGATACTGGTCCACAAAATACTTTTCGTTGCCAGAAACCTTGACGTCCTTGATGCCATGCACCATCTGATGAATGCACTTAAACAAACCACTGTAAAATCTCTGATTATCCTCTCCTGCCTTGAGGAGGATCGGCTTTAGTACCTTTTTCACGATCACCATGAGAACGATCATGACACTTGCCATGACCGCCGTCATGACACCGTTCTTCATAAAGCAATAGGACACCACGAACAAAGACATAAATCCATCGGACATCAGCTGCAACAGTGCCAGAATCAAGGCATACATGTTATTGACGTCGGAGGTGATGCTTCTTTGGATTACGGCCGTATCCGCGTTTAGATAAAACTCATAGGGCCTCCTAAGATAATTGCGCATCAGACGCTCAGAGGTCCGAAACTGATTGGTGTAAACAAAAGCAAGGGTTGCCTTGTGCTGAAAGTACAAAAAACCATTTTTGACAAAAAAGGAAACAATCAGTGTCGCCATCACCGTGATGGAAAAGATGTTAAAATCCGGGCTCCCCATCAGTTCATAGACCTTACCCGCAATATTGCTTTTCGCAACAGCCTCAGGGTCAATTACGACGTTCACCGTCTCAACGAGCACGCCAACGCTGGCCATCTGCAAAAACGCTCCAATGATCATAAGCACCATCAATCCCATCATGGTGCGCTTCTGTTTTTGATCTAAGAGCAAATTCATTTTTTGAAAAATTCGTTTCATTTTTTCTCCCATGCGTTCAAGGCCAGCCAGAAGAAATAGCACTTTAAACGCTGTCTCATTTATGTTAAAATGTCGCTTGAAAGCATCAAGTATTTGTGGAGGTAGCTTCATGAAGGGAAAGAAATCGAGAATCATCATCGTTTCTTCTGCCATCATTTTATTGTTGGCCATCATCCTGATTGTCATCTGTCAGATGCCGACATATCGTGAAAAGGAACGCAAGGCAGAAGCCATTCTTCAGTTTGCAACCTCGTCCTACGACTGTGTGCTCCTCTCTATGTTTCCAACAAGCACGTTCCATGCGGAAGACTTTCATACCTACGAAGCCCGCACCATAGCCATGCCAGATATCACCATTTCTGATTATGAAACCATGTATTCCTTTTTCCAATACCTAAAAGAATACAATCATGAAATTAAGGAAATCTATCTCGGTCTCTCTCCCGACAGAATTACAGCAGAGCAGGCGGAAAGCCTTGTCCAAATGTTTCCTGATACCTTGTTTAAGGTATTTCCTGAATGGCTGCCGCTAGAGCAGTGGACGTCCAGGAAGGATGCGGATGCGCTGGTCGCAAGCTATCAGGACATCGTCTATGCCATGACGCATCAGCCGAATTCCTTAGTCTATCCCTTTTTCACTCAGGAATGGATTATCGCTGACAATACCAACTATCTAGAGGGTTCCCTCCTGAAGGAGGACATGGCGCTTCGCACTTACCTGCTTTCCCTCGTCGGTCCTGAGGACGCATCTCACTCCTTTTATGCAAGACCCGACAGAGTGGATGAACTCTTCGAGGAATTTCGGGCATTTTTGTCCGTTGCGAAAACAGGGGAGTATTTCTTCCCTGATCTGTCTGACCTTGAGATTGTCTTCTTAGGCGACAGCGTTTTCGGCAATTATAATGACTGTCGGTCCATCCCTGGATATGTCAGCAATTTAAGCGGTGCAAAGACCTATAATCTCGGCTGGGGCGGTGCCACGGCCAGTGATCGGGACAACATCTGTTTTCGTCCCGTCCTAACTGCCCTCTTGAGCCAGGATCCCTCAGATCTGCCTAAGGATTCTCAGCCTTACTCTGGGCTTACGGAATATCTTGCACAAAAACAGAAATCAGGCAAATCCCAAAATATGATATTTGTCTTGCATTTTGGCATCAATGATTATTTTGACGGCGTTCCCATCCATTCCGCAAATCCTACGGATACGAGCACCTTCTCAGGAGCCCTGAGGGATGCCGTGACTAAGCTTAGAAACGCTTTCCCTGATGCCCAGATTTGTCTTGTGGTTCCCAATCCCGTTTTTGCCTTCCAAAATGGAACGGAGATTCTCAACGCCGCGGAAGGCACCACCTATGCGGACTACGCGCAGGCCATTCTTGACTTGGCCCGCGAGGAACAGCTTCCCTGCCTGGATAATTACCACGACTCTCATCTTGAGGAAGCACAATGGCTTTATTATGCCGATGACGTGCATCCCAATGATTACGGAAGATACAAGATCGCTTATGCGCTAATGCATCTCCTCAGTACCATCGCTCCGTGATCCCTCCGCATTGATTTTTTCACGGATGACATACTGCGGTGAATTGTTAAGGCTAATATAAATTCTGCCAATGTACTCTCCGATGAGTCCTAGCATGAGCATGAGCATGCCGCCAAAGAAAACGATGGCTGCCATGGTCGAGCTAAATCCCATGGGCACGTCAGGGTTGATCAGCTTTTTCACAACCGTATAGATTCCATACAAAAATCCCAGGATGGCACAGAAGCTTCCAAATGCCGTGGCAATTCTCAGAGGCTTTACGGAAAACGCCGTGAATCCATTAAACCACAGCCCAAACAGCTTTTTTAAGGTATAGCCAGAGCTTCCCTGCTCCCTGTCCCTGTGCGTCACCACTACGTTGGTAATGCTCTTGGTAGACCGAAGCACCAGTCCGATGACATACGGATAGGAATTTTCATATCGGATCATGTCCTCCACGACGAACCGCCTTACGGCAAAATAGCTGGAGATAAATAGTTCCTTGGGCTTCTCCAGCATCACTCTGGTCATCAGTTCATTCACTTTACTTCCCAAATTGCGGAACGTAGAATGGTGCTTGTGCTCGTATTTTGCATATACGGCATCAAACCCTTCCTCTAGCTTTCCGATCAGCTTATCCACCTCATTCGCAGGCGTCTGTCCGTCATCATCCAGGCAAACCACATAATCTCCCTGCGATTCCCGAAGCCCTGCCATCAAGGCAGAATGCTGTCCGAAATTCTTGGAAAAACTAATTGCCTTGCGAATGCCATTGCCTGACGCGCGCTCCCTGCAGAGCTCGCGCAGTGCCTCCAGCGTATGATCTGGTGAGCAGTCATTTACTAGAATGATTTCGTATTCAAATTCCTTCATCTCCTGCATCTTTCCGTCGATCTCCGCCACAACGTGACCGATGGTCTGTTCGGATCGATAACAGGGAATTACAAAGCTTATTTTCTTCATTGTCCCAATCCTTATCAGATTTCGTGTTCTTTTTTCCATTCCCAGTCTAATACGGACATGAGAATGACGTCATTGTAAGTACCGTCTAAATAAACGCTCTCCCGCAAATATGCCTCCCGAACGAAGCCTGCCTTTTCATAGCTTCGAATGGCCTGCGCGTTGTCTGCCAAAACGCGAAGAAACACGCGGTGGAGCTGTTCTTCACAGAATGCATAACGAAGCATCAATTTCGCAGCAGCCGTACCGACGCCGCGCCCCCTCGCATCTGCTTCTCCGACGAAAATGCCATATTCTGCCTTGTTGTGCTTTCTGTCAACGTCACGCAGAAATACGCTACCAAAGGGCTTATCCGTCTTCAGGTCACAGATGATCATCTGAATGGCCTTTCCTGTCTCTACCACGTTTTTCAGCCAGCTTCTGTGTCCCTCTTCGGTAAAGGGCTCGCGATAAATAAACCTGCTTTTCACGGCGTCGCTGTTACGCCACGCAACGATCAGGCTCGTATCCGCGTCCGTAATCGGCCTGAGATAAATTCCCGCCTGTTCGTTCCTATATTGTTCAGCCATCCATCTTGCATCCATTTTCTTTTTCCAAACCTCTCACAAATGGCACGCTTTTATTTGCGATAATATGCCACAACCTTCTTCACGGCGTGAATGACGTCCTGAACCTCCTCGTCCGTCAGGGAGTAATAAAGCGGAATGCTCATGGAGGATTCATAAAAGGCCTCCGCATTCGGGCAAAGCCCCTTCTGATAGCCAAGCTTCTCATAGTAGGAATGCCAATATACTGGCAGATAATGCACCTGTGGGCACACGTTCTCAGCATACAGCGCGTCAAAAAACTGCCTGTGGGTACAAGTCAGCTTCTCCAAATGTAAGCGAAGCACATAGAGATGCCTTGTCGTATCGCTCTCTGGGATTTCCCTTTGTACCTGAAGCTCCGGCATTTCGGAAAACACCTTGTCATAGATGGCTGCGATTTCCTTTCTTCTGTCAGAGAACTTCGGCAGCTTCTTCAGCTGACTGCACAGCATCGCTGCCTGAAAATCCGTCAGTCGATAATTAAATCCAAGCTCTACCTGCTCGTTATACCAAAGTGCATCGGAGGGATTCACCATCTCGCTCATATCCCTAGTGATGCCATGGGTACGAAGGCGCATTAGGTGACGATAGAGCTTCTCATCATTGGTCGTAATCGCCCCGCCCTCACCGCAGGTCACAGTCTTTACGGGATGGAAGCTGAAGCAGGTCATGTCCGCAAGGGAGCCTACGGGCTCTCCCTTGTACTTTGTTCCAATGGCATGCGCCGCATCCTCGATCAAAATCAGGCCATGCTCCTTGCAGATTGCCCGAATCTCATCCAACTTCACGGCCTGGCCCGTAAAGTCTACGGCCACAATGCCCTTCGTCCTCGGCGTGATTAGCTTTTTGATGCATTCTGGATCAATATTATAAGTATCATTCTCAATGTCAGCAAACACAGGCGTTGCACCGCAGTAACGTACGCAGTTTGCGGAGGCTGCAAACGTAATGGAGCTAACGATGACCTCATCCCCAGGTCCGAAGCCTGCTGCCATGGCCGCAAGATGAAGTGCTGCCGTTCCATTGCTGACTCCCACGGCGTACTTTGCTCCCGTCACCTCGCAGAGCCTTCTCTCCATCTCCTGCACCCTTGGGCCACAGGTAATCAGAGGGCTCGTCAGCGTGGCAACCACTGCATCGACGTCATCCTGCTCAACACATTGCCTTCCATAAAAAATTTTTTCTTCCCTCACGGGCTTTCCACCAAAAATCGCTAATTCTTCCATCTTTGTTTCCCAGACCACCTTTCCAAAATATCAGTATATTATACCACTCTTTTTCATTTTATGCAATGCCGGAGTCCTACTCAGACACCTTTGCAAACACGGCAACCAGATCTGTATCTTCCTCTGCCAAGAAGGAATAGACAGGTTCATCAGAGACAACGTAAATCCCCTTCGTCCAGTATCGGAAGACATAACCTTCCGCTGGCACGGCGCTGACGCTGACGACATTTCCCTCGGTGCAGCTAACGCTGACCGTTCCGCCTTCTTGCCGTGAGGCGCTTACGGTCACGGAAATCGGCCGCTTTACCCAAACGGCGGTGAGTTCCAACGGACCCGTAATTGTAATTTCATCCCCCGGTCTACCCCAATCCCAGCTATAGAATATATACCCTTCCTTCGGTTCAAACATACATTCCGGAATCAAAAACCGCTTTCCCTTCAATACCCACTGGGAATCCATGCTTCCCGTCCCGCCATTCACCAGGAAAGAGATTTCACATTTTTCCAGAACAGGTGCCTCGGAAACCTCCGTCGCAACATAATAGTTCCCCTTATATTCCAGGGTCCAATAATACGCCCGCTTCAGATCTCCGTTGACACTTCGAAGCTCTATGGCAACTGACATTGCCGTGCCGTCAGGAAGCGTTGCAATCAGTCTTCGTGTTTCCTTCGCGCTATTATAATAGCTCTCGCACTCGTAAGGCTCCCCGTCGATCATAACCGTATTGCCCGTATAGTTATAGGGATCGTTCTTATCACTGGGAATTTCCAGCACCACATTCGTTGAGGAAGTCGGCATTTGGCAGGCTTGTGCCGGCATATTCTGATACACGGGAATTCGGAACGTAAAGGGAATTTCCAATGCACCAGCCGCTTCATAAAAATCCCTGATCGTGCCAGCTTCCGACATGGGAGCCACAATATTCTGCATATACTGATGCGTAAACGGTGCACTAGCCGTAACATTGAATTTTTGCAAATAGAGGGTATCCTGCCCAACGGCAATAAAACTTGACGCGATGAATTTGGAGCCTTCCAAAATGGCATTGTACGCTCCAAAGCCGTCGATGCCACTCTGTTCTTTTCCCCATTTTTTTTTCGCATACTCCAATCCATTTACAATGATATCCTGGTTTGTCGTACCGGTCGCCCCAATATTAAAGTAATTATAATAGCCCTCATAGCCGGGATAGGTTCCCGAGATTAACGCGGACTCCCCTCTTCCCTGCTCCTGCAGGATTCTGGCAGCCAAATGAAATGGACTCGTCAAAACCTCTGGGTGCGCACCACAGGCATGGATGAATACTGCATAGGACATCGCCGTACCCGGAACCTTTTTCCCATCTCCCATGAAGGTACCACGGAGCATGGTTTCTAAAGCATCCACGGTATGATACTGTGCATTATAGGAAAGCTGTTCAAACTGGAAAATCCGTTCCTCCGTCAGGGAATTTCTCGGATCCATATAATAGGCCAAGGCACCCTTGGAAGCAAAATACCAATTCCCTTGGTCATATTTGCCTTCCTTCAGACAATTTGCAGCCCTATAATTGATTAGGCTTTTTCCATCCCTCATCTCATTGTTGAGTGCTGTGTTCCAATCCATGACATTCATTGGAACAAATTGCCAGTTCGGATGCTTTGTCTTGAGTGCAAGGAGTCCTGAATGATAGCTTTCGGGGAAGCTGGCAATGTCCTCCGGCAACGAGCTTCCTCCTGCCTCCGTGGGATCTGCATGAACGTTTGCCATGGGAAGTGTAAAAAAGGGTAGCATCAACAAAGCAAGGGTGATTCCCCATGCCATCCATCGAAGTAACCACCTATTCTGTTGTCCCTGGCGTTCCCTCTTTTGCATCTTGAATCCTTTATTTTTTCTACAATTTCTTGATCTTTTTATGTATTACCCGAATCCCCTTCGGCATCATCGCAAACAAGGTTGCATATGCCTTATTCTTCTTTGTTAAAACCTTGTTTCGCATGGTCTCCATCCAATGTCTTCTCAGGTATTTGACCACTGCTTTATAAAATGCATTGTCCTTGGTCATCTGCGGGATGGGAATGTGTAACAGGTACTCTAACCGCTGAAAGATGCCAAAGCGAAAAGCCACGTCCTTCAGCTCTGGGAACTGCTTTTCCACATATTCCATTGCAGCGTCTGCATTGTCCACGCAGTCCGCATAAACGCGGGAGAATTCATTTTTATCCTTTTTTCTGGAATTGGATCCCACGCGGTAAAACACATGATAGCCTATGTCTGGCAGGGATAAAACCTCCTCCCCATCCACAAGCATGTGTACCAGTAAAAAGAAGTCCTCGTTCAGCTTCCCCACGGGGAACTGGCGTCCCTCCAGCAGCTCCCTTCGAAACAGCTTCGTGCAAAAGGAGCAATCCCCCCTGTGCATTAAAAGCTCCTTCATAAAATCCTTACTGGAAATTCGCGTTGCCTCCTTTGGCGGGGTACAAATGGCAGGCATCAGATTCCCCTGCTCATCAATCTCATCACGCCCGACCTGCGCAATAAAGGCGCCCGTTTGCTCCATGCCCTGCCAAAGCTTTTCATACATGTCTGGCTCGATATAATCATCACTGTCCACAAATCCGACAAATTCTCCCGTCATCTTTGACAAGCCTAGATTTCTTGCTGAAGAGGAACCACCGTTTTCCTTGTGGAAAACCCTGATGCGGGAATCCTCCTGCGAAAGCTGATCGCAAAGCTCCCCCGTCCCGTCCGTGGAACCGTCATCCACCAAGAGAATCTCCAGGTTCTGATAGGTCTGTGCCGTGACGCTGTGAACACATCTTGGCAGGTACTCTAAAATATTATAAACCGGAATGATTACCGTGATCCTTGGCAAATTCTTCATATCCTACTTCTCCGTCAAATACCGAAACATCCTTTGCTCTGAGATGACGGGGGCGGGATCGCAGGGAATCAGACGTGGAATTTTACGAGCCGTATTCAAACGCTCCTTCGTCTCCATTGTCTTCCCGTTTTCCGCCATATCTGCCTCTAGCCTTTGGCCCGTCAATTCCTCAATCAATCGGCACAGCCGCTCTGCCGCAAACTCCGCATTCCAGCTATCATGAATGGTCTCATAGGCCCGTCTTCCAAGCCTGTTCCGAAGCTCCGCGTCCTTCACCAGCTTTTCCGCGGTTTCAAATAGCATTTGCCCGTCACCGTCGCGATAGACATAGCCATTTTCTCCCTGTCGGATCAGATAGGTTGCAGCTCCTGTCATGTGGTCCGCCACGGGCACGCATCCACTGTTCATGGCCTCATTTACCACGGCTCCCCAGCCCTCCCGCTTATCACTCGTAAACAGAAGAACATCTGCCTGCTCCATATGGCTGCGCACTTCCTCTGGCTTCATAAATCCCAGCAGAGTGATGTCCTCCTCCAAGCCTTCCTCATGAATCCAAGCCTTCACCTGCTCTTCCATGGCGCCGCCACCAATCATGTTCAGGTGGAATTCCACGCCCTTTTGCTTCAAATACTTTGCCGTTTGAATGGCAAGCTCAGGATGCTTCAGCTCGATCAGTCGCGCCGCCCACAAAATGCACGGAACCTTCGTCCCGTCGGCCTTTTCCCATCCCTTCGAAGCCATCAGCGCGTCGACGTCATACTGCTTGGTCTCTGGGAAATACCCCCAGCAAAACATCTTCCTTGGATAGGCATGAATCAAGTGATAATCACTTGGAACATAGCCTCCCGCACAGAGTAAATACACGGGCTTTTTCCGATATCTGACATGATCCAAATACTTTCTGTAAAGTCCCTTGGGACTGATAAACTTCCACTGCCCCGTCCGATAAATTCGTTCCGAAATCCGAATCACGGGCTTTCCAGCCTGAAATCTCTCCTGAAGGCAGCTCTCGTCCTCCGTCCAGCCGAGAAGTACGACATCCGCCTGCGCGATCCATTCCGCACATTCCTTTGGCTTTTCATAAATCAGTTCCAGATAAGGCTCCTGTACGCTCGCATTCCACCCCATTTGAACCCGTTCTTCCTCCATGGGCTCCGTCTGAATAAAGACGAAGCTCCCGCCAAGGCGCTCAGACAAGGCCCTGCAAAAGGGAATCTGATGATGATTCAAATAATTGGATACAAATACGATCTTACGCTTCCCCATCTGCTCCATGTCCCTCTGATCCTTCGCCAGCGATTGTGGCGTATACCTCCATGATCCTTCGATAATTCTCATGCCCGTCATGATTTTTCATGGCATGTGCTCGGGCATTCCTACCATATTCCTTCTCCCTTTCAGGGTTGCTCCACATTTCTATTACGGCAGTCGCCAGATGGTCTGCAATTCTGGCGAGCCCTTCGCCATCCTCTTGCGCTTTCGGTTCGGAAGACGATTCCTTCTCCAGGGCGCAATGTCC
Source organism: Lachnospiraceae bacterium (assembly GCA_015056795.1). Classification (GTDB taxonomy): domain Bacteria; phylum Bacillota; class Clostridia; order Lachnospirales; family Lachnospiraceae; genus Acetatifactor. Next base: position 61,483 of record SVFO01000013.1, on the reverse strand, counting down.
TTCAAACAGAATGCCGTCTGTTCCGTCCGTAAACATGCTGGGAATGCCGCCCACGTTTGCCGCAATGCAGGGCATGCCAAGCAGCATGGCCTCCCCCAGGGAATTGGGTGAATTCTCCACCGCAGACGGGCAGAGAAACAAGCTACTCTTTAGATATCGCTCCTTCATCTCCGCACCAGAAAGCTTTCCCAGATACACGACCTTATCCTCTAGGTGATATTGATGCATGAGCTCCCGCAGATACTTTCCGTAGGAGGAGATTTTGAGCTTTTGCTTCAGCGTCTCATATCCTGTAATCCCATTGCCTGCCACATAGACCTTTACGTCTGGAAATTTCTTTTGAATCTGTGGCATGGCTAGCAAAACATAATGCAATCCCTTTAAGGGATAATCTCCCTGACTCAAAAAAACGGAGTGCGGTTCCACGTTTTTCTCTTCCCAGGTCATGTCATAAAAGTCTGACCTGAGCGTCTCATTTAACTGAAAATAGCGAGCTTCTGGATTTTGGTTCTCCGCAAACGCCCTGTCCCAGGCCGTTCGTCCTCCAATGTTTCCTGCAAGCCGAAGCGCTTCCCGTTCAGAATTCCCACGCAGTCGGAATTTTTCCTTCTGCATGGCGATGCCATCCTTTTTCAAGAAATCCCGAAGAGTCAGTCTTTGTACAACCTTTTTCGGAAGATCCGCCTCATAAACCTCCGCGATTTTCGTACACACTCCCTGAATGGTTACCAGAAGACTTCTAGAGGGAACGGACTTGCACATGGCCAAGGTATGCGGGAACTCCGTTCCAAAGCAGTGAACCACGTCTGGCCGAAAGTGCTTGACAATCTTTTGCATCCGCCCTTCCAGCGCTGCCTCATATCGGTGCGGATTGTCCGTGTCTTCACGAAAGCCATAAAAGAATGCATGCCCGCCCCACGCATCGAACTCTCTTTCCACATAGTCCTCTCCAGATGCCAGAACGGAAGCTGGAACAGGTGCGGCGATGGCAAAGGTCACTTCCCCATCCTTCTGATTATTTAATACTTTTTCTGCCAGGCCTACGACCCAGCCCTCTTTATTGGATGCCTCTAATCCCAGTTCCTTTGCAACGGCAGGAAGAATGAGATTGCAAAGCCAAAGTATCCTCATGTTGTCACCTCATACTGCAAGTCGGCGTCCACGGGACTGCCATGATTATTTATAATAAAAAATCCAGCTCATGTAAGGCAAAATCCTAATGTCGGTCTGATACATTTGCTTTAGCAAAAGCACAAAGTACAAGGAGAATGCCAAAATGCTGCCCCCGATGCAGATACGGCCAAGCCATTTTCCGCGAATCCGACAAGCGAGACTTGGAATCAAAAAGATTTGGGATGCAATGAAATATAATCCAATCCTGCTGACCTCAGGGACGAAGCCACCACACAAAAAGGCAACCAGTCCAAAGATATTCAGCCACAAATAAAAACGCATGGCCACCGTGAAGCGTTCGCCCTGCTCTTTGCGCCTTTCCCAGAAAAGAATCGCTGCGAGAGCCAGCGTCCCCAAGCATTTCGCCACATTGACATAGGAAATATGCTTCACGTCAAAGCCCGTATTTTCATAAAACGGATAGAACTGAAAAATGATCCAGCGGTAAACCTCCTGACCAAAAATCAGGCTGGCAGCGAAGAGCGCTGCGATAATCAAATGCCATTTCTTTAGACCCGTTCTCGCCAAATAGGATGCCACAAAAAAGATCGGTACAACGACCAGCACTGTCTTATGGAAAGCCGCGCTGACCAAAATCAATAACAGAAACTTTCCCCATTCTCTTCGGAGCACATACTTCATGGAATAGATCGCCATCGCAAGTGCGAGGTAATACCGGATCGTATTGAAGCTCTGAAAATAATACCCTCCCGTCAGCAGCAGGAATAAGGAAAACGCAAAGCTTTCTCCCTGATCATGGATGGCCCGCACAAAGAAGAAAACCGTTAGGAGGGAAAAGAATGCAAACAGGGGCAGGTAATTATCATAGCCAAAGAGGGCAACCAGACCCTTGACGACCAGATTAAATCCAATTTCAGAGGAAACATGGGCATCATAGAAAATCCTCTTAAAATTCTCCCGATAGGTCCAATAATCATTGCCCAATGCAAACCTACAGGCGGACACTGCTGCCAGCAGGCAGAAAATCACAAATTCTGAAACATGGTTCAGGGCATCTCTGCGCGTGCAGGGGGTCCACTGTCCATAGGTGCGCCCAGCCCTTTGGCAAGTGAGCGCCGTCTCACGCTTTTGAATCAGCAGGGCGAGAGCCACGGTGCCAAGCGTCAAGCAAATATAAATCAATGCACTTTTTTCCATGCGTCTCCCCTCCTTTCCGTCAGTAGTACTCGGGGGATGTACAAGCCTAAATGAATGACTTCGTCATCATTTCCAAAACCTATTTCCTACCGGCAATTCGATAGAGACTATGAATTAGTTTATTATATCCCTTAGACAAGGCAGGGTTTGTCGCAAGGAAGTGGCGAAGGGGCTGTAGGGTTAGGATCATGTAGGCGTTGCAGTAAAAGAGCTGCCATTTTGACAGGTACTGTTTTGTGATGGCGCGGTGTTCCTCAGCGGAGCGTTTGACGCTCTCAGAGCTTTCGGAATAGCCACCGCCCTCGTATTTCGCAACGCACGCGTTTACATAGTGGAATTTCGCCTTCTTTGCAAAAAAGAGCCATAGGAAATGTTCATAATCTGCCCGTACCTTTAGGTCCGTGCGATAACCTCGCTCCGCAAAGCAGTCAGCCAAATAAAAGCAGCACTGGTGGCAGGGGATATTGCGAAAGCAGGTCAGCGGTGTCATGCGCGGTGCAATGTATTCCACGCTTTTTGTCGGAATCAAATAGCGGTTGCCATAGAATACGCGAAGGCTATCCTTCTCTTCCGAAAACTGTACGGAAGCCTCAGAAATGGCATCGCTAAAGCGCTGCAACACTTGCTCATCATAAAAAAGGTCGCCGCAATTCAGGAAAAGATAATACTCACCAGAGGCATGCTTTATGGCTGCATTCATGGCATCATAGATGCCAGCATCCTTTTCACGGAAGATCTTCACCCGTGCCTGTGCGCCGCGTTCCGCCACCAGGGCCTCAAGATCTTCGATGCTGCCGTCCGTCGACATGCCATCCTTAACGACAATCTCGTAATCTGTCGTACTTTGATCCAAAATGGAGGCCGCCGTCTCCTTTAGTTTATCTCCTGCATTGTAGCAGACTACCACAATGGAAAATCTCATAGGTTCCCTCTTCCTGTCAGGGCTGGATTCCGTCCCGCCAACCCTTCTTCATCATTGCCAATGCCTTGGCATAAGGATATTCCGCGCACATTTCGCTTTTATTTTTGCGAAGCCATCGAACGGCTCTGACATACGCCATGCCAGGTCCGTACAGCTCCCCGTAAAGCACGCCTCTATCATAGAAAAACTTATCATCAAATCCATGAAACCATGTGGAAGGACGAGGAATCTCCTCGCCGATCACCGCTGGTGTCTTATAAATCCGAAGACCAGCACGCGCGGCATCCCGCAAAAATAGGCTGTCCTCCCCGTTACTGTATTTTGCGCCACCGCCAAAGCAGAGATGAAAGCTTAGATTTTTCGCAATCAGTCTATCCCTCTTCGCAGCAATGCTGTATGCTGGATAGCGTCCCGAATTGTATGCATGAACGCGTCCAAATTCAGAATTCCAATAGGTTCTTCGTTCCTCGCAAACCTTGACGTTGAACAGTAAGATGTCCGCTTCTGGATGCTTTTCAAATTCCTCTAAAATCTTCTTCTCATACCCTGACTCATAGACAATGTCTTCATCCCCAAAAAGGCAAAGCTCCGCGTCCGCCCTCATGAGCGCCGTGTTTCGGCTGAGTCCAACGCCTCGCTCCGCCATGGATAAACAGCGGATGCTTCGTCCATCTCGTTCAAAGATCTCGTAGGCATAGTGATCACATTGGTTCACGATCAGAGCATCCGTCTGAAGATTCATTTTTTCTGCCAGTTCTCTCGCATCTGCATGCATCGCAGATACCAGCACCTGAAGTCTCATGCTTCCTTTTCCTTTCACGTGATCTTATGGTAGTTCCATGCATAGTAGCATTTAAGGAGCCAGGTGTCTTCGTTCCAGAGGGTGGCTGCCGTGATGGTGCAGTCCTGGGATGCAAGGAAATCTAGGATAGCCTGCAAGTGTTTTATGTCTTCGCCAGCGCCTACGACAAGTAGGATGCCATCCATTTCCCGAAGCTTAGCGGCTTCTGATGGGGTCAGTGTCGGGCAGGGAACGGGAATCCATTCCGTATCCTTTAGGATGCCCTTCTTCTGCAATGCGTCGGCAATTTCCTTAGGATCCAGCTCCTGATCCGTAGGGCAAATTGCCACGCGCTTTTTTCCGTCAAAAAAGTATTTCAGGTTTTCCCAGAAAAGCTCTGTCTCAGGAATGCCTGCATTTTTAATGCCAAAGCGGCTTGTCAGGCTTTCCGGAAGCCAAATCTGTTCAAAGAGAATTTCCAAGAAAAGGAATAGTACCACGCCCGTAAACAAACCGATGACCGTAGCCAAAACAAATGCCCTGACGGGCTTTACCGTCTTTAGGTTCTCCGCAGCCGCTTCCACGTCGATCACGCGAATGGACGCAACATCCGTCATCCCCTTAGAGAAATCCTCCGTCATGGCAGCGCCAACTGCTTCCATGACATGATTGGCCTGCGCCGCATCCTTGGAGGCAAACGAAATCGTAACCATCCGAAGGTCCGAGGGAACACTTGCGCTCAGGCCAGCTCCGAGCTCTTTTTCCTGTAATCCCGCGTCGGAAAGATGCTTTTCCACAAAGCTTAAAAATTCATCCGTCTGCACCCAGACATTCCAGGTATACTCATTGATGAAGGTGTTGTTCACCGCCCAATTTTCATCCGCATATTCCATGGAAAACGTCGTGGATGCAATATAGGTCTTTTGACGGAACGTAACGTTTTTCAAATAATATCCGCCGCCCAATAGTATCGTAAGAAGCGCCGTCACCGCTATGATCGCTGGCAATCTTCTGATCATTCGAAGGACGGATAGTCGCAGGTCAAAGGGATCCTTTCCCCATGCATTATCTCTCATCCCTGTTCTCCTTTTGCAGCTTTTCCTCCCGAAGGGCCGTAATCTGTTCCGCGTCCACGCCCTCCGTGCTGTCTGGCCAGAAGAGAACCTTGAGCGTAAGGAGCATGAGCTTGACGTCAAGCAAAACGGAATAGTTTTCAATATAGGTCAGATCTAGCTTGAGCTTGTCATACGGCGTCGTGTTATATTTTCCATACACCTGCGCGAAGCCTGCCAGTCCTGCCTTTACCTTCATGCGATACACAAACTCTGGCATGACCTCCAAATACTGGGCAATGATCTCTGGACGCTCAGGTCTAGGGCCAATAAAGGACATGTCACCCTTCAAAATGTTGAACAGCTGAGGCAGCTCATCGATTCGGCAAGCACGAATCACCTTGCCGACGGGCGTAATTCTGTCATCCTTCTTTTGCGCCAGTCTTGCCTGTCCATCCTTCTCCGCATCGGGTCTCATGCTGCGGAATTTTAGGATCAGGAATTCCCTCTGTCCAATGGTACAGCGCACCTGCTTATACAGCACGGGACCACCGTCGCCGAGCTTTACGAGAATGGCCGTAAGCAACATAATGGGTGAGGTCAAAATAATCAAAAGTAAGGCGCATACAACGTCAATGAGACGTTTCAAGAATGCCTGCTCCATGGTCAGGGCGTACTCACGCGTGAGAAGTAACGGGCTGTCAAATACATGAAGCTCCTCAGCCCCCGTCATAATAACGTCCGTGATCTTCGGCATCATGTAAACGCGAATGGAATTGGCATAGCAGAACTTCAATAGCTTGTTTCGCTCTGCAGTAGGCACGTCCCAGATTACGACGGCATTACATTCTCCGTTCTGATAGGTCTCCGTGATCAGGCGATAGTTCTCATGCATCTCCTCACGGATCATTTCGTTTCTCGTGATCCGATATTTATCCTTTCTGCTCTCAAACTTTGAGCAGATTCCCTCCGTCGAGCGTGAGCCGTGAAGCAGCAAAAGCTTTCTCGGTGGGAACAGGTGACGATACAGGCGATTCGCAATGTTGGTATAGAGAATCAACGCAACGGCCTGCGCCAAAAACATCCAAATGAAGAAAACGGGCCAGAACGGCTGAAATGCCATCAGGGAAAGCTCACCGTAAATAAATACGTCCGAAATGGCAGTCGCAAAAATCTGAGAGAAAATGATTTCCGTATTTTTCAGATATCCAAATCTTGTTCCGCCATACATTTTCGAGAAGGCAAACAAAACCACGCCATAGAGGCTGATTTCCAAAATGTGTCCATTTTTGTAGAAATGAAGGTCATCTACCAGACTGGAATGAAAATATACAAACCAGAAATAGGCAAAGATGCCAATGACCAAGGCCAGACTTAAGAAGGACAGGCCCAAGTTAATCAGGCGCTTATATGCCTCCATTTTACGCAATCGATTTTCATGAATGTTTGCTTTCATGATCTTCCTCCAAGTGCATTTCCGTGATTAGATTCGGCGTTTTACCGCCCGTACCGCCCAAAAGCAAAAGTGCCAGGCGCTGCTGGGAATGCTCATCCCCTCCGCCTTCCGATACAAATTCCAAATTCTTCGGAGCGCTTCCAGTTTATTCGAGGACAAGGACTTGCCCGCCCTTCGATACTTCACCAAATTTTCATCCAGTCCGTAAGCCAAATGCCCGCTGCGAAGCACCCTCCACCAAAGGGCCGTATCCTCACTCTTGATCTGAGGCATTTCCAGCTCTTCCTTCGTGAGCTGCTGCAGGTCAAACATGACCGTCGAGGTGAAAATGGTGGTGTTTTTCAGCGCCTCTTTATAATCAATGGTTTCAGGAACCTTAACGATCTTTCCTAACCCCTTCCCGTTCTCATCAGCAAATTCATACCCAGTAAAGGAAAAGGCAGCGCCCTTCTCCTGCATGAGTGCAAGCTGATGCTCCAGCTTTTCAGGCTCCCAAAGATCGTCCGCATCAATATAGGCAAGATAGCGTCCTTTGGCTTCCTTTACGCCGCGATTTCGCGCACGCGCCGCTCCACCGTTTTGTTCCATGCGAATCAGCCGAATTCGATGCTCCTGCGTTCTCTCCAGATAAGCAGAGATTACGTCAGCAGTATGATCCTTGCTTCCATCCTCCACCAAAAGCAGCTCCCAATCCTGAAAGGTCTGTGCCCGAACGCTGTCCATGGTCTCCTCTATGAACTTTTCCACGTTATAAACCGGCGTGACAATGCTAACTACCGGTGGTCTTGTTTCGAGCACTTCTTGCATCTTTTTTCCGTTCCTCTTTATTTTCGCCTGCTGACGGAGGCCGTCTCGCCTCTTACGTCACAGGATAATAACCAATACTGTCCCAATCTTATGGGCTTTATGCCAAGCTCCTGCTCCAGCACATCCATGTAGTTCTCTGGTATCGCACCAGACAGCAAGATCTGCGTAGCACCTAACTCCATGGCCCTTCGGATACATGGAATGCCCTCCAGCGTTGTTCCTGCCGTCGGGGTCTCTCCCACAACGTCCAAATCCGCAGGCACGGGCACATCCAACCTTTGATAGGCACCTGCAAGCTGCATCCAAACATATAAATCCCTATGCTCCTGCGTATATCCATCATAGGAAAAGGCATTGAGGTGCTCCTGCCACATGTTTCTGCCATAGAGCAACATGATATTTGCATCAAGGCTCCTTGCATGCTCCATCACTTCCTTTGGTGCCCAAAGCAGAATCGGATCATCCGTACTTTGCTCTAGCTTTTCCAAGACCTCTGCGACCTCGCGGCGCCCTGCCCCGACATCCTGTACGGCCTCCCTTGGATTTCCAAGTCTGCCGCACAATAAAAGCACTGCCAACCCCATCCCGACGATCGCAAGCTTCTTTCCCTTCCCGCAGGAGGACTTTTCCAATCGTTCCAATAAAAGGACGCCTCCGCAGGCAAGAATTCCCGTCACGGGAACAATCGTCCAAATCCATTCATAATCATAAAACCTTGTCTGATAAAGCATCAGGCATGCCGCCGTGAGTGGCAATATGCATAATCCCGCCAAAGCAGCGCCAAACCAGATCAGTTCCTTCTGTTTTTTCGTGCCCAGCTTCCAAAGCCACGCCAGAAGGAAGATCAGCAAGAGCAACGCCCCAAGCTTTCCTCTGTCAGACATGGCAAGCCAACCCATCCAAGCATTCCTCAGGAGTTCTCTCATTGCGATCCCTCCTTCCTCTTTTGCAGTGCATGCTGGATGCACAAAAGAGCCAGAAACGCCGCCACAAGAAGAAATCCCATGCCAAGACCATAGAGCGTCCAGACAATGCAGGCTTCCGCAAGAAGTACCAGCGGAACCAAACGCCATTTTCTTCTCAAGCAGAGGCCAAACAGCCATGGCATCATGATCGCCATGCGAATGGTTGTCCCCTGAAATCCCGCATGCAACAGGCCAAAGCCCTCCATGCCGTACCCATAGTCGCCCACGAAAATCAAGAGGGCCGTGAGCACGAAAAACAAATATTCCAGAAATCGTCTCCCAGAGAATAGCGCCCTTGCGAGGGAGCGATATGCGAGGTAGGCTGCTACCAGAGTCAGGATCGGAACCATTTTCCAAACCACGAGCTCGGGGCTTGCATTACAAGCCTGGCAGATGCCCGCGAATGCTGATGGAAGACATAGTATTTTTAACCTGGACGGCATTCCCTGTTCATAGGGAAGCCCCGTGAGGGGATTGCAGGTAAACATCGTCCCTGACCGTAAAAAAGCAGTCACGGTCTCCAAGGTTTCATCATACTCCAAATATATACGCGTTCCCTTCAGAATCAAAAATGCCTGCATGCCCGCAAGGAGTAAGAATACCGCAAGTGCCACCCATTCCTTTGTTGTCCTTTTCTCACGGGAAGGAGCGTCTGTCTGAGCTCCAGCCCTTTTCTGAGAACGCACGTGAAGTCCAATGGAGACTCCAGTAATTACACAGGAGATGCCAGCCGCAGCAATGAGAAGCAATGCTACCAGCTTTGTGAAAGCAAAAACAGACTGCCCGCAAACCAATGCCCCCAAATGGGCGCCTTCGGCCAGTCCAATCAGGATAAAAATGCCCACCAGCACCCTGTCCTCCCAGAAATATTCCTCTCTTGCCTTTTTCCGATCCAGAACAAGAATCAGTGCATTTCCCAGAAGCCAGGACAGCGGGAAAAACATCACCGCAAACAATGCTAACATCTGTCACCTCACCGATAGTATCTTACCATATAATGCTGTATTATTCTACGAAAATAAGAAAAAATTAAGAGTTTAAAGTTTTCTTAAAATGAAAAGAGCAGCTGCACCTTGCAGCTGCGTAACAGTCAATCTTGAGGCCATTTTTCTTTCTATCGTTCTCACCCATCTTCCGTGAATTTTCTACATGGCTTTCAAATCCAAGCGTAGTTTATCTGCGACCCTTGCGATGTATTCGCTGTTGGTAGGCCTTGCCTTACCAGACGTCGGGGAATATCCAAACAACCTCTCAATGGTTTCACAGTTTCCCCGAAACCATGATACCTCAATTGCATTTCGGATGGCTCTCTCCACCTTCTGACCAGTCGTCTTAAAATGCCTTGCAATGGCAGGATACAGGAGTTTCGTCACAGAAGTTACCACTTCCAAATCCTTGCCTGACATCAGGATCGCATCCCTCAAATAATGATATCCCTTCAGGTGCGCAGGCACTCCCATATCCAGCATGAGATCCGTAACATATCTCTCTAATTCCAAATCGTCCAAAGCCACTATTTCCACGTAAGTACACCCCTTTCACAAGTCGAATCTTGCCTCCTTTTTGCGACTGCAAAGGCAATTTTACCATAGCCGTCGAATAATGCAACGTGATTTCATCGCAAAATTCGAGGTCACTTTTTATGATTCGACCCTTTTCCAAAAAGGGGAAACGAATGCCGTCGAAGCCTGTCTTACGCTTCTTCCTTGGCCAAATAAATGGGGCGGCGTTTCACCTCCAGATAGGTTTTCGCCAAATACTGTCCCAAAATTCCTACGCAGAAAAACTGCACACCGCTGGTCATCAAAATGATGCAGACCATGGACGGCCAGCCCGATACGGGATCATCGAAAATCAGCTTTCGCACGATGATGAAGATGATCATAAAGAAGGCCAAAATACAAAACAATGCGCCCACGAAAGCCGCGATGGACAGCGGTACCGTGGAGAATGCGGTAATGCCCTCAATGGAATACGCAAACAGCTTCCAAAAGCTCCATTTCGTCTCGCCCTTCGCGCGCTCCACGTTTTCATATTCCAGCCACTTTGTTTCAAAGCCAACCCAGCCATAAATGCCCTTGGTAAACCGATTATATTCTCCCATGGACAAAATGGCATCTGCCACCTGACGGGTCATCAGACGATAATCCCTTGCACCGTCCACGATTTCCGTCTTTGAAATCTTTTTCATTAATCCATAGAAGGCCCTTGCAAAAAAGCTTCGGATCACGGGCTCTCCCTTACGGTTTACGCGTCTCGTCGCCACGCTGTCATAGCCCTGCTCCACATAGGTGAACATTTCCGGGAGAAGACTTGGCGGGTCCTGCAGGTCGACGTCCATGATGACCAAATAATCACCCTGTGCCTTTTCGAGGCCTGCATACATGGCCGCTTCCTTTCCAAAATTGCGGGAGAAGGAAACGAAATGCACTCTCTCATCCTCCGTGCGAAGCTTTTTTATTTCCGCAAGCGTTCCATCCCTAGAACCGTCGTCCACAAAAAGGACGTTCATCTCCACGCCCTTTCCACGGAAAAAGCCCTCGTTCTTCATTACCTCCTGATAAAAAAGCCGAATGCTTTCCTCCTCATTATAACAGGGACAAATCACCGTCAATAAGCTCACGTTACCTCTTTCCGAGCGCCTTCATAAACAGCGTTCCTTTTCCAAATAGATTTGGCACTAAATCATATTCAGTTTATCACGGTTTTTAGGGCATGACAACCGTCTTTTTCCGTGCCTTCCTTTTTCCCGAAAAGCATGGACATTTTTTGTAGAATAAGGTATACTTAAGAGTAGAAATTTTGTGTTGGACGGACGATAACATGGGAACTCTTTTTAACAATGTCATTTTTCTGTCCGCTGCGGCGGGCTGGTTGGTGGCACAGGTTTTAAAAACCATCATCCACATGCTTTTCACTAAAAAATTTGTGGCAGAACGACTCGTTGGAAGCGGCGGCATGCCAAGCTCACATTCCGCAACCGTTTGCGCGCTTGCCGCCGCCGCCTGCATTTCCCACGGCGCCGACAGCTTCGAATTCGCCATCTCCCTTGTACTAGCCCTGATTGTCATGTATGACGCCATGGGCGTTCGCAGGGAAACCGGCATTCAGGCAAAGCTCATCAACGAAATGATGGAAGCCTTTGCAGACATGGGCCGCGAGGAGCTCTCTACGGATGAGAAATTAAAAGAATTTGTGGGACATACCCCCCTGCAGGTATTGGCAGGTGCCATTTTGGGCATACTGATTGCAATTCTGATTTGTAGCATTATGCTATAAACCTGTGGGAAAACAAATTGTTTTGAGGTTAGTGATATGATTACCATCAAGAGAATACTTCCATTCCTTCTGTCAGCCCTGCTGCTTGCTGGCTGTGATTCAGGAACTGGACCTACGGAGGATCCTGGAAGTCTTTATACGGGAGAAAAAATCCCCACGGAGAGTACGGAACCCTCCACGGATACGGAGAAGCAAAATCAAGAGGATCCCAACCTTCCGCCGCGTGACGGCATGGTTCGGAGCATTCTCACAAACGAATGGATCGACGAGGAAATTGCGGAAATTCGCCCCATCGCCGTGACCATTCCTAATGAATATAGGGCGCAGCCCTCATACAATATCTCCAATGCCTCTATTCTCTATGAGGCAAAGGTAGAGGGCAGCATGACCCGTCTCATGGCGATCTTTGAAGACTGGCAGGGACTGGAAAAAATCGGCAATGTTCGAAGCATTCGTCCCTACTTCGCCTATTGGGCATTTGAATGGGATCCCATCATCGTTCATCATGGTGCTCCCTATTTCACCTATACCGACAGCGTTTTGAATGCCGAAACCACCGAGAACGTGGACGGAACCCGTGAAGAAGAATCCTCCTTCTATCGAACGGCAGACAGGGAAAATCCTCACAATGCCTTCACCTCTGGTGCAAAAATCCTGGCATCGATTCAAAAGAACCATTACAGTCTCACAAAGCGAGGCTTAACTCCCAAGGAGCATTTCACGTTTGCGGCCCCAGATCAGCCAAACACTCTGACCCAGTATGGGGAATCCGCCAAGGCGGCTACCTATGTCGACATGACGGCCGCCTACCCACTGACGAGATGCTACTTTACCTACAACCAGGAGGATGGCCTATACTATCGCTCCCAGTACCTTTCGGGCGGCGTGGACGGCCCTCACATGGATGGAGCCACTGGAAAGCAGTTATGCTTCAGCAATCTTTTGGTACAGCGCGTAAAGCAAGAGGAAATCGGCAATGGCTATCTTGCCATGCAGTGTCATGACACGACAAAGGATGGTTGGTTCTTTACCAAGGGCAAGGGCATTCACGTCACCTGGCAAAAGACGGGGGACTATGAACCGACAAGGTTCTTCGATGAAGCTGGAAACGAAATTGAATTGAATGAGGGAAAGACCATGATCCTGATTATTCGGGACACGGATAATTTCACCTTCCGCTAAAAAAGGATCTCACGCACGATGCATGAGATCCTTTTTTTATTGATTTTCATTTCTTTTTATTCTCCCAAGCCGCTTTCCACGGCAGCAACCAATGCCTTTAGCGCATCCTGCTCATCCTCTCCCTCACAGGTAAAGGTGATCTCGTCACCGCATTTAATGCATGCGCCGAGGACACTCAGCACGCTCTTGGCATTCGCCGTGCTGTCACGAAAAGAAAAGGTGATCAGCGATTTAAACTGCATGGCCTCCTTGCAAAGAATGCCAGCGGGGCGAAGATGTAGACCCGTAGGGTTTTTTATTACAACCTTCTGACTTACCATAGTATGTAACCTCCAACAAAAGACAATCCCCAATTTCGTCTCTATCTACAGTATAGCACCATTTTGTCGCACCAACAAGTACTTATTTTATTCTTCTGGTTTGGTGATCACGACACGAATGGTTCCGCTTTCCAGTATGGTAACCTCGCTTCCAAGGTTGAAGCTTACAGGAACATTATAGATGCCTGGCTGCAAATCCGTAATGTTGCTGTTTCTCATCCATTCCGCAAAATCTGCCGTTCCCGCGATGGCTGACGGCCTTAAGGTATTGATCACGTCGCTAAGACCAAAGACGCGAAGCGTTACGGGCAATCTGTCCTCCTCCGCTTCTGGCAGGGAAATCAAATATCCCTCAGGCGCATTTGTGAACGCAATGTTCTGCGGTGCGATTTCCATCGTTCTATCCCTGGAGGCCTTGATCGTTACGATAATGTTAATCTTTTGATTGCCCTCCGTATCAGCCAGCCTAATGCCACTCGGAAGGAAATCCTTAATGTTCAGGCTAAACATCTTGGTTTCCGTTGCGCCGCTGATATCGACCTTATCGCTCGTGATGGAGATTCTGCTGATTGTGGCAAGATTTGTCGCAGTACCTGCCAGCATTACCTTGTCAACATCCTTCTCCAAACCGCCTACAACCATGTATCCATCTGCAGGTGTTCCTGAATAGCTTGCGTAAACGGGAACCTCCTTCGTCGCCAAAATCTCAGCGGACAGCAGGACATGATCCGTGCTGAGGGTTACGTTGCCTAAATCCAGCTGATTCCCCTCCCTGTCATGCAAATGAAGTTCAACGTTTGCGGAGGTATTGTTAGACGCTCCCTCGACGTTTAACTCTGCATAAGCGCTGCTAACCTTACTCACGGAGGATTCTGGTCCCGAAATGTTGATGGAGGTCTGGTCCGAGGAGGTGTTTCCAATGATAAAGCCATCAGCCACCGTTCCCACCGTGCGATAGGAAACGCGAATCCACTTGCTTGCCATGTTTTCCACGTCCAGCTTTACCATGTCGTGATCCCCCTCAAAGGATACGGCGTCCGCATTTGCATTTAATGCATAATACGTAATGGCAATGGTATTTATGTCCGTCAACTTACTTACGTCCGCCTCTGCAATAATATCGCTGGAACGCAATGTCTGGAACACACTGGTGGGTGCCGTCACGCTGACTCTTACCTTATCCGTACCTTCCAGCACGGCATAATACTTATTCTGATTATCCAAAAGCTCCGTGTTGACCAGCCTTACCTGAATGTTACTGTAAGATCTGGTATCCTTGGGATCTCCTACCTGCGCAACAATGAACCAAATCAAAAAAGCCAGAAAGATGGAGGCGATCTTCAGGATCACGTTGTGCAGGATCTTTTTCTTTAACCAACCAAAAAACCCTTTCATCCTTGTGCCTTACTCCTTCCCTTCCATGGAAGCTTTGCTTTTTCCTTCGGCTGCTCCTCAGACTCCTTCATGACGATCTGACGGATCAGGCTCTTTAGTCTCTCCTGAGTCAAATCCGTAAGCAGATCCCCAGCATATGCCAGACTGATCTTTCCTGTCTCCTCGGACACAATCACGGTCACGGAATCCGTTACCTCAGATATGCCAACGCCCGCCCTGTGACGGGTTCCCAAATCCTTACTCAGGGTAAGGCTGTCAGAGAGGGGCAGATAACAGGTTGCGGAAGAAACCCTGTCTCCCGTAATAATTACGGCGCCGTCATGCAGCGGCGTGTTCTTTTCGAAAATATTGATGAGAAGCTGGCTGGTCACCAGGGCATCAATGTCAATTCCCGTTCTGGCATATTCCCGCAGGGATTCCGTTTGTTCAATCACGATCAGGGCACCCGTTCTCACCCTTCCCATCTCCACGCAGGCCTTTGCGATTTCATTGATGCTCTTATCCGAAAGGATACCGTCACCCGCCCTTTTTCGAGTATCAAAGGGCAGCTTCCCAGTAAAATCTGAGAATAGATTCTTGTTTCCTAATTCCTCCAGCGCTTTTCGAAGCTCTGGCTGCAGCACGATGATCAGGGCAGTTACGGCAAAGCCAAGCACCTTTTCCCCAATCCAAAGGATGGTCTTCATCTCCATGAACACGGCAATCAGCATAAAACCGCCAATCACAACAAGGCCCTTCAGCAGGGCCCATGCGCGGGTGGTCTTCATCCATGCAAGAATATAGTAGACAAGGATGGCAATGATGACGATCTCAAGGATGTCACCAAAATCCATGTTCATACTATAGGTCTTGAACCTATTCAGATAATCCTTTAACCTCTCCACATACTGCATCAATTAAAACAGCTCCTCATAACCATCTGATTCTTCGGTTTCTTCTGACATCTGATTGCTTCCAACGGTAATTTCCCGCTGTGGCAGACTGCTTTGCTTCCGATAGGCAGCATCGCTATTTCTGGGAACGCGCTCGGTCGTAACTGTTCTGGAAGCGCCTCCAAAGCTTGCACTTCCTGAGGTCATGCCCTGCGTCGGACGATCCGCAGTTCTTCTTTGAACGCCAGAAGCACTCTGTCTGGCGCCACGCTCCTGCATGCTTCCTGCATCGGCATAGCCTGCATTTCTCACGACGGGAATGGCTCTGGTCTGTCCTGCTTCCTCCTCCACCTCGGTCGCTGTGCTGCGGCTCGGTACGGCAGGTCTCGGCTTAGAAGCCTCCCGAACTCTCCCGCTGCTTTGAGAGGAAACCTTGGTCTGATTGATTTTTTTCACCGTCTTGGTCGGTGCTGCCACGCTCATCTTAGGCACGGCCTTTACGTAGTAATAGTAATCATCATCCTCAAACTGCACCCATTCCGTGCGGCCATAATCCACGCAGAATCGGAAAAATTCAATTCCCTTAGCGACTAAAATTGCCAGCAGGGAACCAAAAATGGCAGATCCAAGGGACAAATGAATGTCGTATTTTAAGTCTCCTACCAGAAGAATTACCAGATTTACCATGGCACCTGCAACCATTGCAATGGTCCATGCATGCTCCACGGACATCCTGTGAATCAGCCAAACCACGATCACGGTCACGGCAAAGGCCCCTGCAATGACAAGCATTGCCTTGTTCCCCATCAGTGCGTCTACGAGGAACTTGATCTTCTCCACATATTCCTTCTCATCCATGGCGGCAATCGTGGGTGCACTTCCGTTCAGCGTCGTCAAAACATAATAGACTATGACGCCACACGCAACGGATACGGCAGACAGGGGAGAACCCAAAAGTCCCACGGCGATCGGAATAATGTAGGGAATCTTCAGCGCGAAGAACAGCGGCGTCAAAACCACCACATAGGAATCCGAGGGTGCAAACCGAAGCAGCAGTAAAAAGATTAGGAGATAAACGCAAGCTCCCATGAGCAGCATCTCCAGGGATAGGGCATACATGTGTCCCAGACTAAACAGGGCACATAACAGCGTTAGACACCCAGCCGGCAGGAAGGAGCATGCAAGTGATGCCACCAGCACGACGGTTACGGTATCCAGCCTCGGCATGTATCCCATCATGGTATTTACGCCGTTTAATGCGAAGAAAGCCAACATAAACTTCAAAATTGGCAGAATCACCACGGCGTTCATGCGGTAGAATTTTTGAATTTTGTCTCGGTATTCCAGTATCAGAGTCATTTCTTCCTCCCAAGCGGAGCTTACTTTCTGCGCTCCCGATTATAAAAAATAGTCAGTTTATTCAAATTCTTATAGTAGACGTTTAGGCTCCTGCGCACCTGATAGTATTTAATCGTGGAAATAATCAGCGTAATCAGCGCATACGCACCTAACGCAATCAGGTAATATGTCAGCACGTTCTTCGCAAAGCTCAGCAGGTCGATCTTGTAAATGTCCTGCATGAACATGTCAAAATCATAAAGAATGTACAGACCAAAAACAATTGCAAAGGCTATCGTCACGGCAACAAACGATTTAAAAATCTGCACCACGACATAATCCCCGCGATAATACGAATGTACCTTCCGTATTTTTTGTCCTTGTTTTTCTTCGTAAGAGGCCAGCTTCGTCATCAAGATGACCTTCTTCTCATTGATCATGGCAACCTCCGAAATTGCTTTCTATCCCTCCATACTGCCCGCCAGCGTAACAACATAAACATTGGGGATGCCGCCCTCCTGCAGGGCCATGGCAGCCTCATCCGCCGTCGTTCCAGTCGTATAGATGTCATCAATAAGGATAATCGTCTTTAATTTTACATCATTTTGCCTGACAAGGAAAGCTTTTTTCAAATTATTTTGTCTTTCTTTATAATTTTGTTCCTTTAAGGGGGCCGTATTCTTCACTCGAAACAATATTTGATCATATACGGGAAGCCTTAACTGACGGCCTAAAGCCCTTGCAAGCACTGCCGCCTGATTATATCCGCGCCTTCGAAAGCGCTTGGGATGTAAGGGAATGGGAATCAATCCCTCTGCTCCCGTCTGACGGATAAATTCTCCCAGATGCCTTGCCATCTCCTCGCCATAGAAGTCTCCATACTCCCTTCGGCCGCCATATTTGAACCGATAGATCGATGCCGCAACGCTCGGATAATCGTAAAGCGCCCTGGCTCTTCGGTAAAAATGCATCCGTCCCTTGCGACATTCCGCGCAAAGCTCGCCCTCCTTCGCCATCCCCTTCCCGCAAATCATGCACCAGGGCGCGGCGATGGGCTTTAGCTTTCCAAGGCACTTCAGACAAATCATCTCTCCCCGCGGCGTCACAATCCCGTCGCACACGGGACAGCGCCTTGGAAACAGCAGCTGTTTCAGGGCCTCCTGCACTTCCTCTACCATCTTTTTCGGCTGAATCTTCCTCGTAGCCTACCTCCTTACAAATCTATTTACTCTTAGACCTGCGGACATCCATAAATCTCACGGATTCGATCCGCCAGCGCCGTATAGCGCTTATTTTCACTGACATTATCAATCATCTCACGGACAACGGCGCTCTTTCCCAGAATCGTCACGCAGCTTTTGGCCCTCGTAATGGCCGTGTATAAAAGATTTCTAGTGAGCAGCATTTTCGGTCCGCCCAAAAGTGGCAGCAAGACAGCCGGATACTCGCTTCCCTGGGATTTGTGAATGGTGATGGCGTAGGAGAGCTCCAGCTGATCCAAGTCCCCAAAGGGATATTTTACGCGCTTACACTCATCATATTCCACCGTCAGCAAGGATGCCGTCTCATCAATCTCAACAATACGCCCCATGTCTCCGTTAAACACGCCCATGCCCTGATCCACCACGATGCTGTGTTTTCCTAGAATCTCCCACTCCAGCTGATAATTATTCTTCACCTGCATGACCTTGTCGCCCACGCGGTAGGTCACCTCCCCCGCAACATGCTCCTTCTTCAAGGGATCTGCGGGATTTAAGTAGGCCTGCAGAATTCCATTCAGGGTTTCGCATCCTAAGGCACCCTTCCTCATGGGCGTCAGCACCTGCATGTCGTAGGGCGTGCAGTGTACATACCCGGGAAGCTTGTCCCGAATGAGCTGAATTAAATGCTTATAGATCACGGCAGGATCGTTTCTCTCCAGCACAAAGAAATCCTTGGACTGGTTGTCCATGCGAATCTCCTGCCCTTGATTGATGCGATGGGCATTCACGACGATGTCACTCGCCTCGTCCTGTCGATAAATCTTCTGAAGCGTTACGCTGGGAAAGCAACCGCTGTCTAAAAGATCGCGCAGCACCTGACCAGGTCCCACGCTGGGAAGCTGCGAGGCATCCCCCACAAGAATCAGACGCGTTCCAGGCACAATGGCCTTTAAGAGCGCCTGAAAAATACGGATATCCACCATGGATGTCTCGTCAATGATGATGACATCTGCCTCCAACGGATTGTTTTCGTTACGTTCAAAGCTCACTCGATGCCCGTCATCCTCCGAAAGGTTACTGTTGAGCTCCAGCATGCGGTGAATGGTTCTGGCCTCAAACCCCGTTGTCTCCGTCATGCGCTTTGCCGCGCGTCCCGTGGGCGCCGCCAAAAAGATATCCAGTCCTTCGGACTCAAAGTATCGAATGATCATGTTGATCGTGGTTGTCTTACCTGTTCCAGGACCTCCAGACAGCAGAAAAACGCCGCTGCGAATACATTCCTTAACGGCATTCATCTGTAGCTCGTCCAGCTCTAACCCCTGCTGCCGCGCCAGCTTTTCCAGCTTTTTCTCCAGAGCGGTCTCCTGAGAGGGCAGCTGCTCCTGCGTCATGGAAAGATTTAGGTCATGTAGCATCCTCGCGCAGGAAAGCTCTGCATAATAATAGGTTGCCGAAAAGATGGCATCCCATTTGGCAATCAGCTTTCGATCCATGATGAGGTTATCCATCTGGGCATGGACGGCATCCTCACTCACTCCCAACAGCTGCGAAGCATTCGTCAGAAGCTCTGGAAGTGGCAGGTATACATGTCCTTCCAGGGTAGCCTGCTGCAATACATAAAAGATTCCGCAGCGGATTCGATAGTCCGAGTCTGCGTGGATACCCACGCGCGCTGCGATTTCATCGGCAATGCGAAATCCAACGCCCTGAATATCCTCCGCCAGCTGGTAAGGATTCTCGCGAAGGACCCGATAAGTCTCCGCCTGATATTTCTCATAGATTTTCACGGCAAGATGATTCGAGATGCCAAATCCAGAAAGATAGATCATGGCCTCCCGCAGGTCCTTTTTTTCCTCCATCTGAACGGCAATGGTCTGTGCCATGCGCAGGCTGATTCCCTTGATCTCCGCCAGTCGCTCTGGCTTCTCGCTAATGATTCGAAAGGTATCATCCCCAAATTTCTTGACAATTCTTGCTGCAAGTGTCTCACCAACGCCCTTGATGGCTCCCGAACCTAAATATCGTTCCATTCCCAGCGCATCCGTGGGGACCACTACGACATATTCCGAAATGCGAAACTGTTTTCCATAGGTGGGATGCATTTCATAATCGCCCCATGCCTCTATGTTCTCCCCTTGTGAAATCCCCAGAAGATGTCCGACACAGATCTGTTCCTTTTCACCTACGAGAAGACGAATGACGGTGTATCCGTTGTCTTCCCTCTGGAACATAATACGATCCACGTATCCCTTCAGATTCTCCATGCCTTCCCTCCAAAAACCGCACCTGTCCTCACGGCTTCCACCTGTCTCCTATAATTCACGCTTGCTGAAATGATTCTCCGGGGAACCCGGAAAAGAAAAAAGATGCTCCTGATAAAATAGTGCTTCAGAAATATCAAGCGCAAAGCCCATGTTAGCAACAGGCTTTGCGCCACATAGGATTGCCCTGCGATATTTTTCTCGCTTACGGCTCCCGATAATTCGACAAAAACTCAATAAATTTTCCCGTTCCAATAGCCACGGCAGTCATGGGATCCTCTGCCGTCATGCAATTGATTCCCGTTCTCTCGGAAATCAGCTCCTCCAGACCGCGAAGCAGGCTTCCGCCACCCGTCAATACGATGCCGCGGTCAGCGATGTCTGCAGCCAGCTCAGGCGGTGTCTTCTCTAGCACGCTGTGGATGGTCTCCACGATCTGCGCCGTTGCCTCCTTCAGTGCCTCTTCCATTTCTTCCGAAGAAACATTGACCGTCTTCGGAAGGCCAGTTACCAGATTTCTTCCGCGTACGTCCATGTAATCAGGCTCGGGACGCTTATAGCAGGAACCAATCTTAATCTTCATGTCCTCAGCAGTTCTCTCACCGATCAGGAGGTTATGCTTCTTTCTCATGTAGCGGACGATGGCTTCGTCAAAGTCATCTCCCGCGATCTTGATGGATGCACTGACTACGGTGCCTCCCAAGGAGATAACCGCGATGTCGGAGGTTCCTCCACCAATATCTACGATCATGTTACCGCAGGGCTTAGAAATGTCAATGCCCGCACCAATGGCAGCTGCAATCGGCTCCTCAATGATGGAAACCTCCTTTGCACCTGTCTGATACGTTGCGTCCTCCACGGCCTTCTTTTCAACCTCCGTGACACCGCTTGGAACGCAAACCGCGATCCTAGGACGACGGAAGGTCTTCTTTCCAAGGGCTTTCTGGATGAAATATTTCATCATTTTTTCCGTTACGGTATAGTCTGAAATAACGCCCTGACGTAAGGGTCTTACCGCAACAATATTGCCAGGCGTTCTTCCCAGCATGAGACGGGCATCCTCTCCGATTGCCTTTATCTTATTCGTATCTCTGTCAAATGCCACGACTGAGGGCTCCTTTAATACGACGCCCTTTCCTCTTATGTAAACAAGTACGCTTGCCGTTCCAAGGTCAATGCCAATATCCGTGCCTTGCATCATTAAACTCCTTTTTCAAATCCAGAACAAATCCATTTTTTTGTTACGCGCAATCCATTATAACCGAAATCACGTAATTTTCAAAGGGGATCAAAAAAAATTTTAAAAAAATTTAGATTTTCCCAAATTCTACCCGTTGTAGGTTTCTCCGCGATGCCGATTATACCTGCGTCTGCGCCTCTCGCCATGGCCGTCGGAATACTTTTTGGCATCCTCCCCGCCACGCATGACATCCTTTTTCTTCTTCATGTGGAAGTCCTCGCCAGCGATTCTGTGGGCCTTGAGCTCCTCATAGCAATGATCACACATCCGTGAGGTGCTCGAAAGGGAAATCGGTGCACCGCAGTACTGACACTTGCGGATAAAGACATTCTTATCCTTGGAAAGAAGGCGCATGATGGTCTCCTCCGTCTTCTCCCGTTCCTTATCCAAGCGCTCCTGCTCGATCACCTTCCCCATGCGGATGGAGAACTGGTAATAGAGGTCCAGAAGCTTATAAAAGGTTTCATACTTGTGCAGTCCAATATCCGTGCACATAATCAGTGCAGGAAAATGAAGGCTGACGTCCGCCGTGTAGGTCTTACAATAGTAGAGCCAAAGCTCCACGATGTCACGGTTCTTGATGTCGATGGAACAGGTCAGCATGCGATAAAGAAGATGCTTGTCCTCAAAGCCGTCGATTTCCTTGCGGTCCTTATAGGCTCTCTCATACAGGAACAAAACCTCTTCGATACTAATTTTCTCAAAGGGCGGCTGCGTCTCCACGGATTTCCAGATCTTAAGAATGGCATCCAGTGGCTCATCCATGTCAAGAAGCACCTGCGGGAAGCCAAGGCTGACCGTCTCCACCTCCTGCTCCTTTTTCGGAAAGTTTTCCTTGATAAAGCGAAGATTCTCCTCGCCCACGGCATTGACATAGCCCGTGTCATAAATTCCAAAACGGCCCGCGCGACCTGCAATCTGATGAATTGTCTCCACCGTCAACGGTCCCGTCTCCTTGCCGTCAAACTTCGTCGTCTGCGCAAACACAATCCTGCGAACGGGAAGGTTGAGGCCCATGCCAATGGCATCCGTCGAAACAACCACCTTTGTCTGATGCGTCGTAAATAAATGAATCTGACGCCTGCGAATTTCGGGAGGCAGGCTTCCATAGATCACGCTCGCCTTAATGCCATCGCTCTCAAGACGCCCTGCAATGTCCAGAACTGCACGCTTCGAAAAGGCAATGACTGCGTCCCCCTCCTGCACGTCGTCAGGAAAAGCCGCAGGCACGTCCTCACAGAGAAGCTTCGTCTTTCTCTCATAATGATTGGTTTCTTCCGTGTCGCCGCAGAGCGAAATCAGATGCTTTACCACCTTCTCCGCCGCAGGACTCATACAGACGTGGATTTCCTTTGCCTGTACGCCAAGGATTGCTCTCGTCCACGAATGTCCTCGGTCGGGATCCGTAATCATCTGTGCCTCATCTATGACAGCCACGTCATATTCCTGCTCAATATCGAGCATCTCAATGGTGGATGCCGTGATAAACGAATTTTCCTGATAAATGCGTTCCTCACCCGTCAGCATGGTACAGGGAATCCCCGCATCATTCATCTTCTCATAGACCTCCAACGCGAGAAGACGCAAGGGGCCAAGATACACGCCGTTCATCGCCCGCTTCAGGCTTTCCAGCGCGTGATAGGTCTTGCCACAGTTCGTCGGACCCACGTGGAGAATAAAGTGCCGCTGCATCTCCAGTGCCTTCGGGAACTCTGTCTCAGGCCTCGTCGGCACCATGCCGATAATCTGGCTGCGGATACCGCCCTCTGCATTGCTCTTAGCGAGGTTCTTCAAGGATTTTTGGCAGATCTCAAAGGGATGCTCCTCGCGAACATAGTCCAAAAACTTCGCCGTGACGAGCTCCTGCTCCTCTGGCTTCATTCCAAGAAGGTCAAGATGTACCAGCTCAGGCAGAATCATGTCCCTGAGCTTCATGATGGCAAACTGATTGTCCTCCTGAAAGGTATAATAGGCCATGCTTCGCACCACGCGGTGATACTCGTCAAGGTGTGCCTGACTGATCTTCGGATTTTTACTCTCCTTCAGCTCCTTATAAAGCCTGTCCATCCGCTGTACAAAGTTCTTTTTGCCATCATTATTCTTTTTTTTCATGCTCTTGGAACAGTCCCGATATTGCGCGAAATAGAACTGTACCAATTTCTCGTTTTGTATCATAGGTTTTCCTTAAGCTTTCTTTTTTGACGCCTTCGCCTTCTCCAACATCTTCTTCACATAGGCTCCCGTGTAGGAATTCTTGTTCTTGGAAATCTCCTCAGGGGTTCCCTCCGCAATCACGCATCCTCCGCGGTCTCCGCCCTCAGGCCCCATGTCTATACAATAATCGGCTGTCTTGATGACGTCAAGGTTATGCTCAATCACGACCACGGTATTTCCTCCGTCCGCAAGTCGATGCAAAATCTCCACCAGCTTGTGCACGTCCGCAAAATGCAGGCCCGTCGTAGGCTCGTCCAAAATATAAATGGTCTTACCAGTGCTCCGCCTTGAGAGCTCCGTTGCCAGCTTGATTCGCTGCGCCTCACCGCCAGAGAGCTCCGTCGAGGGCTGTCCCAGCTTGATATAGCCAAGTCCCACGTCGTACAGTGTCTGAATCTTATTCTTGATGGAGGGCATGTTCTCAAAGAAGGTCAGCGCCTCCTCCACCGTCATGTCCAGCACGTCAAAAATGCTCTTCCCCTTATATTTTACGTCCAAAGTCTCTCGATTATAACGTTTTCCGCCACAAACCTCGCAGGGAACATAAACGTCAGGCAGGAAATGCATCTCAATTTTTATGATACCATCACCACTGCAGGCCTCGCAACGTCCGCCCTTGACATTAAAGGAAAACCTTCCCTTGGCATATCCCTTCGCCTTTGCGTCCGCCGTGGAAGCAAAGAGATCACGAATCTGATCAAAGACACCCGTGTAGGTTGCAGGGTTGGATCTCGGCGTGCGCCCGATGGGCGACTGATCGATGGCAATGACCTTGTCGAGCTGACGGATGCCCTCGATGTCCCGATGCTTTCCAGGGATGGTGCGCGCGCGATTTAACTCCTTCGCCAGCCTCTTATACAAAATCTCATTGACCAGAGAGCTCTTTCCAGAACCTGACACGCCTGTCACACAGGTCATCACGCCCAGTGGAATATTGACATCAATGTTCTTTAGGTTATGCTCCTCCGCTCCCCGCACCGTAATCCAATTGGTAGGTACGCGGCGCTTTTCAGGCACGGGAATCTGCTTTTTCCCCGAGAGATATTGACCCGTGATGGACTCTGGTACGGCCATGATCTCCTCCGCCGTTCCCTGCGCAACCACCTCACCGCCATGGGAACCAGCTCCAGGACCAATATCCACGATGTGATCCGCTGCCAGCATGGTATCCTCGTCATGCTCCACGACAATCAGCGTGTTTCCAAGATCGCGAAGGCTCTTTAAGGTATTGAGCAGCTTGTCATTATCTCTCTGATGCAGTCCAATGCTTGGCTCGTCCAAAATATAGCATACGCCCATCAGCCCAGAGCCGATCTGCGTTGCCAAACGAATTCTCTGTGCCTCACCGCCAGAGAGGCTCCCCGTCGCTCGGGACAAGGAGAGATAATCCAGTCCCACGTCCACAAGGAATCCAACGCGCGCCCGAATCTCCTTTAAGACACGCTTGCCGATAAATTCTTGCTGAGGTGTCAGCTGCATATCCTGTAAAAATGCCTGCAAATTCAAAACTGACAGATTTGTCACTTCATAAATATTCTTGTCACAAACCGTAACGGCAAGAGATTCTTTTTTCAGTCTCATGCCATTACATTCCTTACAGGGCGTAATGCGCATAAAGGTCTCATATTCCTGCTTCATGTTCTCAGAGAAGGTCTCCTTATACCTTCTCTCCATGTTTTTAATCAGGCCCTCAAAGGCCGTCGGATAAATGCCCCTGCCGCGCTGACCCTCATAATAGACGTCCACGGTCTTCCCGTTGGTTCCATGGATCAGAATATCCTGAATCTTCTGCGGATATTTCTCAAAGGGCGTATCCAGATCAAATTTATATTCCTTGCAAAGTGCCTGCAGCAGAGCATTGGTAAAGCTTCCCTTGTCCATACAGGACTGCCAGCCGAGCGCGGCAATCGCACCCTCCCGAATCGAGAGCCTCCGATCGGGAATCAAAAGGTCCTCGTCAAACTCCATCTTATAGCCCAGTCCAAAGCAGGCAGGGCAGGCTCCAAAGGGATTGTTGAAGGAAAAGCTTCTCGGCTCAATCTCTCCAATGCTGACCCCGCAATCCGGGCAGGCAAAATTCTGGCTAAAGCTTAAGGTCTCCCCGTCAATGATGTCAACCTCAAGCAACCCATCCGCCAAATTCAGAACATTCTCGATGGAGTCAGCAAGACGCCTTTCAATGCCAGGCTTTACCACCAATCTGTCCACGACAATTTCTATGTTGTGCTTAATGTTTTTATCCAGCTTGATTTCTTCCGTCAGCTCGTACAGGTTCCCGTCGACGCGAACGCGCACGTATCCGCTCTTGCTCGCCCTCTCCAGGACCTTTTCGTGCTGACCCTTTCGTCCCCGTACCACGGGTGCCAAAAGCTGAATCCTCGTGCCCTCTGGAAGCGCCGTAATCTGATCCACCATCTGATCCACGGTCTGACGGGCAATGACACGCCCACAGTTCGGACAGTGCGGCGTACCAATTCTCGCATACAGCAACCTAAAGTAATCATAAATCTCCGTCACGGTTCCCACCGTAGAACGGGGATTTCGGTTCGTTGATTTCTGATCAATGGATATCGCGGGAGATAGTCCGTCAATTCGCTCCACGTCTGGCTTTTCCATCTGTCCCAGGAACTGTCTCGCATAGGACGAAAGCGACTCCATGTAGCGCCTCTGTCCCTCTGCGTAAATGGTATCGAACGCCAGGGAGGATTTCCCGGAACCTGACATTCCTGTCAGAACCACCAATTGATTTCTGGGGATGTTGACGTCAATGTTTTTTAAATTATGCTCGCGCGCTCCCCTGATTTTGATATAATCCCGCGCATCAAACTTGGGGATACTTTTGTTTTCCTTACTCATGTTAGCCACACTTTAAATCCTTATTCTTGTCTTTGTTAGTCCTCTAGCTCCTCTTCCGTGTTCTTCTCCTTGCGGTCCATCCGAGAAAGAATTACGTCATAGATCAAATAGAGCTCTTGCACGGAATTCTCCAGGAAATAATAGTGTCCAATATAGGGCACCAGCAGCACCAAAACCATGATCATAAGCAAAAGCGACCACAGATTTGCCGTGCTTAAAAGAGTTGCCAGACAGATGATCTCCATGATGGCGAACAATGCCGTCACGATCAGGTGAATCAGCCTTTCATGCTGATAAAACTGGATCTTGATTAAATGACTCTGCGCCACTTCCTTCCAATCCGTTCCCGGCTTATCCTCCGTCAGAATCCACTTAATCGCCTTGACATAATCCTGTATTTGCTTTTTCATGTTTGTTACCTCCAAAAAACTTTATTCCATGTCTCTCAGATGCTTTTTCAGTTCAATCATCTTGTCACGCAGCTCTGCCGCCGATTCGAAATCCAGATCTGCCGCCGCGCGCTGCATCTTCTTCTGCACCTCGCCGATGAGCTTCTCCAGCTCCTTTTTGTTCATGGATTCGGGATCCTTCTCGAACCGCATTTCCTCCTTGGCAACTGCCTTGGAGATGCTGATGAGGTCTCGCACGGCCTTCCGAATGGTCTGCGGCGTAATCCCGTGTTCCTCGTTATACTGCTGCTGAATGGCGCGGCGTCGGTTCGTCTCGTCGATGGCCGTCCGCATGGAATCCGTGATCTCATCCGCATACATTATGACATGGCCATCCGCATTTCGTGCGGCACGTCCAATCGTCTGAATCAGAGAGGTTCCGCTTCGAAGGAAGCCCTCCTTGTCTGCATCCAAAATCGCCACCAGCGAAATCTCGGGAATGTCCAAGCCTTCCCTGAGCAGGTTGATGCCGACCAGCACGTCAAATACGTCCAGACGCATGTCTCGAATAATCTGCGCACGTTCCAGCGTATCAATGTCGGAATGCAGGTACTTGACGCGGATGCCAACCTCCTTGAGATAATCCGTCAGATCCTCCGCCATGCGCTTCGTCAGCGTCGTCACGAGAACCTTGTTATGCTTTGCCACCTCTTTGTTGATCTCCCCCACAAGGTCATCAATCTGGCCCTCCACGGGTCGCACGCTGACCTCAGGATCCAAAAGGCCCGTTGGGCGGATAATCTGCTCCGTCCGAAGAAGCTCATGCTCCTCCTCGTACTTCGCGGGCGTCGCAGAGACAAACAGCATCTGATCAATGTGGTTCTCGAACTCTTGAAAGCTTAAAGGTCGGTTATCCAAGGCCGACGGAAGGCGGAAGCCATAATCCACCAGCGTCGTCTTTCTCGAACGGTCGCCATGGAACATCGCACCGATCTGCGGAATCGTCATATGAGACTCGTCAATGATGATCAGAAAATCATCCGGGAAAAAGTCCATGAGCGTCATGGGAGGATCTCCAGGCTTGGAGCCAACAAGATGCCTCGAATAGTTCTCGATGCCAGAGCAAAAGCCTGTCTCGCGAAGCATTTCCACGTCGAAA
Source organism: Lachnospiraceae bacterium (assembly GCA_015056795.1). Classification (GTDB taxonomy): domain Bacteria; phylum Bacillota; class Clostridia; order Lachnospirales; family Lachnospiraceae; genus Acetatifactor. The sequence continues at coordinate 33,462 of SVFO01000013.1, read as the reverse complement.
TTCGTCCTCTCAGAGATACGCTGTGCTTCAATCAGCTTGTCCTCTGACTTAAAGTACTTCACGCGCTCCTCAAGCTCTTTTTCAATATTGTCACAGGCCACCTTAATCTTTTCCGGCGCAACGACATAATGCGAAGCAGGAAAGATCGCCACGTGCTGCAGCGTTGCATGCACCTTTCCCGAAAGCGGTTCCACCTGCGCAATGCGATCGATCTCATCTCCAAAAAATTCTACGCGAATGAAATAATCACCGCCCTCTGCGGGATAAATCTCCAGTACGTCCCCTCGCACGCGGAAGGTACCGCGCTCCATGTCCAGGTCATTTCTGACATACTGCATGTCCACGAGCTCGCGAAGCACCTGATCACGATCCTTGGTCATGCCAGGCCGCAGGCTCACAACCATGTCCTGGTATTCGTCAGGGCTACCCAAGCCGTAAATACAGGACACGCTGGCCACGACCACGACGTCCCGCCGCTCCGTGAGAGATGCCGTTGCGGAAAGCCGCAACTTGTCGATCTCGTCATTGATGGAGGAATCCTTCGCGATATAGGTGTCCGACTGTGGCACATAGGCCTCGGGCTGATAGTAATCATAATAGCTCACAAAATATTCTACCGCATTCTCTGGAAAAAATTCCTTGAATTCTCCATAGAGCTGCGCCGCCAATGTTTTATTGTGTGCGATGACCAACGTCGGTTTATTCAAAGCGGTGATCACGTTCGCCATAGTAAAGGTCTTACCAGAGCCCGTGACGCCCAGCAGGGTTTCAAACTGATTTCCCGCCCGAAAGCCCTCCACCAGCTCTTCGATGGCCTTGGGCTGATCTCCCGTCGGCTGATACTCGGAATGTAACACAAAATGATCCATATTTCACCCTCTTAAACAAAATCGCTTTGCGATTCGATACTGTCTTCCCTTCGATCATTGCTCATAGGATCAGTATAGCAGAAGGCAAAGAAAAAGTACAGCACAATCGAATGTTTGTTCTGTACTTTCCCCCTGTTATTTTATTTCCTCATCAGATCTGCCAAAACTTCCTTCGCCTTCTCTAACTGGGTATCAACGGGATTTTCTACATTGTAGTAAAGAGAACCGTCAAAGTCACAGTCGATGTCCGGCTCAATTCCGATCTTATGAATGTTTCTGCCATTTGGAGTAAAGTATCCGCTCACGGTAATCTTGACGGCAGTTCCGTCAGCTGACGGGATGATGGACTGGACAATGCCCTTTCCATAGGTCGTCTTTCCAATCAGCGTTCCCTTCTTGTAATCCTGAATGGCACCTGAAAGAATCTCCGCTGCACTGGCAGAATTGGAATCCACGAGAACCACCATGGGGATCTTGATTTCCTTATCACCCTTACACTTATAGTCCTTCCGATTGCCATGCTTATCCTCCGTGTAGACGATCAAGCCCTCTGGAAGAAGGTTCTGGGCAATCTGTACTACGGTAGAAAGATTTCCGCCTGGATTTGCACGAAGATCAAGGATAAGGCCCTGCATGCCTGACTGATAAAGTGACTCCATGCCATCCAAAAACTGCGCCGTCGTGACGTCATCGAACTCCGTGATCTGAAGATATCCCATGCCATTTTCATACATTTCCGTATTAACGGTGGGATTCTCTACCCGTCGTCTCGTCACGGTCATCTCCAGCTGCTCTGAGTCACGAACGACAGTAATGTTTACTGTCGTATTTTCCTCGCCTCGAATCTGGGATACCACGTCAGACAAGCTTTTCCCATAGGTCTGATCCCCATTTACCATATAAATCAGGTCATTCGTGCGAAGTCCTGCTTCCTCTGCAGGCCCATTTTTAAACACGCCGCTGATCTTCGGAAGATTCGTGTCATTGTCAATGCTGACATAAGCGCCGATACCATAATAAATACCAGAGGAGCTCTGCATGATTTCTTCAAACTCTTTTGTCGTATAATACTCGGAGTAGGGATCTCCCAGGGATTCCAACAACCCCTCATAGATTCCATCCTCCAGCTCCTCGTCGGAAATTTCGCTGAGGAAATACCCCTCATGGATGAGATTCACAATATAATTGATCTTTTTGATCATTTCGTCCGTGACAAAATTCTCGCCACGTACTGTCTTTGTCGTACTACTAGAAGAGCTCGTACCTTCTGAGCTAGGGCTTCCGCTGCCCTTCGGTGCTGAAATACTCCCTGATCCCATGTTCCAATAAATCAGGACAATCACGCATGCAACCACAAGCGTTCCCAGCATTCCTACGACGAGTCCGCCTAAAAAGGCACCACTGTCCTTTTTTTTATTTCCATTCCCATTCGAATTCCCATGTTGATAGGAATCCATGTCAAAATACTGATTCTGGTCCATCTTCTGCCGTCTCCTTTATTTCACTAGATCTCCCCGCCCGGCATTCCAAAATGCTTCTTAGATGATATATGTGTGGGGATGGCTTGGATGATCCTTCAAACCAGAAAGATGGTCCAATCCACAACCCCGAGTTTTTATGGAAGCGTGATATAATCCATCGGCGAAACATATTCGCCGTCTTTTCTAACGCTAAAATGTAAGTGATTTCCCGTCGACCTTCCCGTGGAGCCCACCAGTGCGATGGTCTGTCCGCGGGTCACCACGGCATCCTCAGAAACCTTCAATACGGAGGCATGCATGTAAACTGTGTAGAGATTGTCTCCGTGGTCGATCATGACATAATTTCCCATGGTCGGGCTATACGCTGCCGCCACAACCACGCCATCATACGCCGCATAAATTGCCGTCCCCTTTGGCGCTGCCAGGTCCACGCCATTGTGGAACTGCTTTACCTTTAAGATGGGATGAATGCGCCATCCATAGGGATCGCTGACTCTCGTGTAGGATGCCAAGGGAAATACAAAGGTACCACCGTCATAGGTACGCTGCACGGAAAGCTTCTTGCGTTCTGCGGCAAGTGCTGCCTCCAATGCCTTGATCTCTTCATCCTGCTGACGAATCATGGCCTCGTATTCCTCGATGGCCTTTTCGTTATTGGAGATGTCTGCCTCATAGGCCTCAATGTCGCGCTTCTTTTGCTCTAAAAACAGCTCCAGCGTACTCTGTTCCAGCTCCACGTTTTCCTTGGTCTGATCCAGAATTTCCTTTTCGAGCTCCAGCTGTCTCTCGCAGAGCTCTACATACTTTCGGTAATTCTGATACATGGTCCACTGCTCCTTGTCATAGGTGACAAGGCGCTCCATGAGCTCCGCGCGATTGAGAAACTCGCCCATCCCGGAGACCCCCGTAAGGAGCTCCGTTGCAAGACTGCTTCTCTTCTCGTACATCTGCCGGGCGCGAATGATCATGTTATCCATCTGCCCCGTTTCCCTGGCAATGGCCTCCTCGACCTCCGCCTGCGTGGCGGCAAGCTCTGCCTCCTTCAGGACGATTTCCTCCCTCAGCTCTGCCATCCTCGCATCTACCAAAGCAATCTGATCATCCAGCTCCGCTATGTACTTGTTCAAATCCTTTTTCTTGGATTCCAAATTTTTCTGAATCGACTGAACGTCGCTGAGGTTCTTCTTTAATCCGCTCTTTTCCTTCTCTGCCTTTGAGATTTGCTCCTGCTTTTCCTTGATGTTCTGCAGGATGGTGGAATCATTATTCTTCGCAGCCTTGCTTCGAAGCACGCTCGCATTCCATAATCCCATGAGCAATAAGGTCAGACAGATCAAAAGCCCCGTCACCACAAATCGCTTTTTTTTCATGTGTTTTTCTCTTATGCGCCTTATACTCTCAAATGCTTTCTAACGGACAACATGCTTCCAAGGAAACCGATGCCAACGCCGATGGCAAAGCAGACAGGCGTCAGAAACGAAAAGACTTCGTTCACCGGCAGGAAACCTAACCTCGTGCTCAGCATCGGGAATCTCGACATGAGATACTCCATGGCATATTGATACAACTGATATAGAATAATCAGCGGAATTCCCGCGCCAAGCAGCCCAATGATCATACCCTCAATCACAAAGGGGGAACGTACCAGAAAATCCGTCGCGCCGATGTATTTCATGATACTGATCTCCTGACTGCGGATTGCAATACCCGTAGCAACCGTATTGCTGATCAGGAAAATGCTGACTGCAAACAACAGTGCAATAATTCCGGCGGAAACATAGGCAATGATCAGATTTGTACCCGTCAGCGTCGTCGCCGTTGCCTCGTCATAGTTTACGCGGCGAACCTCGGGAAGGCTCTTAAGCCAGGTCACCAGCGAATCCTGCATGCTGACGTCGCTCAGATAGACCTCGTAATTATCCTCACCGCGCAGGGGATTGTCCTCATACCCAATGGCATAATCCTCTCCGAAGTGCTCACGGCCAAAATCAGCCCATGCCTCGTCATCACTGATGAACTTTATGTCAGAAACCTCTTCCCTAGCCGCGATCTCCCTTCCAATCTCCTCAATTCGTTCCTGAGTGGGAACCTGTCCCTCAGGATGCACGTAATCCTCCCGATGCTCATAGCCCTCGGCATTGTAACAAAGATCATACTCCGAGTGGAAGAACACCGTAACGGATACGCCCTCCTCCACCTTCATCACCATGTGCTGAAAGTTGGTTACAATGGCATAAAACGCCCCAAACATAAACAGACAGGCCGTAATGGTCGCCACGGACGCCAGCGAAAAAAGCTTATTATGCAGGATATTCGCCAGGCCCTGCCGAAATACGTAAAATAACGAACTAATCTTCCTCAACATATTCACCATCCTCTTGATCACTCACGATGACGCCCTTTTTCAGCGCAATAACCCTCTTACGCATGCTGTTCACGATCTCTCTGTTATGCGTGATCATGACCACGGTCGTACCCTGTGCATTGATTTCCTCCAAAAGCTCCATGATGCCCCACGCGTTCTGGGGGTCCAGATTACCCGTAGGCTCGTCTGCCAACAAAATGGCAGGCGAATTAATCAGAGCTCTCGCCAAAGCGACTCTCTGCTGCTCTCCTCCAGATAATTCACGGATCTTTGCCTTATATTTTCCTGCCAGTCCCACCGTTGCAAGAATGGTTGGAACGTTTCTGCGAATCTCCTCCGTGGGTACCTCAAGAATTCTCTGGGCAAATGCCACGTTCTCATATACGTTTCTGTCCGTCAAAAGACGGAAATCCTGAAATACGACACCGATCTGGCGACGATACTTCGGAATCTGGCGATGGCGCAGCTTTCCTGCGTCCTGTCCCATGACGTAGACGCCGCCCTCGCTGGCCTTGAGCTCCCGCATGAGAAGCTTAAACAGCGTGGACTTTCCCGCGCCATTCTCACCAACGATAAATACGAATTCTCCCTGCTTGATGCTCAGGTTCATGTTGCTAACTGCTGCCACGCCTGCGGAATAGGTCTTGCTGACGTTCTCTAAATAAATAATCCCGTGTTCTTCAATAAATTCCTGTCTCTGTTTTTCTTTTTCTTCTTTTTTACTCATAGTATCCCGTAATCTCCCTGCTCACTATTCCGTGGCCTTCGGAGCTTCTTCTCTTTCTCATAATCATGGGCTCCCATTAGATAGACGAAATGGGAGCCCGTTTGGTTTCATCCGCGGACTTGGTATTCCATGCTTAATATTCCATGCTTTCCATGTACTTCATGTATTTCACGACCATCAGGGCAATCTTGAAGGTGATGGCATCCTCAAAAACCCTCAGGTCAAGATTTGTCGTCTTCTGCAGCTTATCCAGACGATACACAAGCGTATTTCTGTGGATAAAGAGCTGGCGAGACGTCTCTGATACGTTCAGACTGTTCTCGAAAAACTTATAAATCGTGGTCAGCGTCTCCTCGTCGAATTCGTCAGGACTCTTTCCGCCAAAGATCTCGCGGATAAACATCTTGCAAAGGGGAATGGGCAACTGATAGATGAGTCGTCCGATGCCGAGCTCACTGTAGGCCACGATGTCCCTGTCGTCGAAGAAAATCTTTCCGACGTCCAAAGCCATTTTCGCCTCCTTGTAGGAACGGCTGACCTCCTTAATCTCCTGAATCACGGTACCGTAGGCCACGCGAACCTTTAAGCCCTCCTTCTGCAGAAAGGCGCAAAGGGCCTTCGCGGACTTGTCGATTTCCTTTGCAGCGTTGACATCCGTCAAATCCTTGACCACAATGACATTGTTCTCATCCACGGCCGTGATAAAGTCGCGGCTGTTCGCACCAAAATGATTGCGAGTGAGCTCTAACGCATTGTTGTCCTTGCGGTTTCCCGTCTCCACGATCATGACCACGCGGGCCACGTCCGTCTGAATGTGCAATTTCTTGGAGCGGCTGTAAATATCCACCAGAAGCAGATTGTCGAGGAGCAGGTTCTTGATAAAGTTATCCTTGTCAAAGCGCTCCTTGTATGCCACAAGGAGATTTTGAATCTGGAAGGCCACCATCTTGCCAATGACGTAAACGTCCTCACCGCTGCCTGCAACAATCAGCACGTACTCCAGCTGCTGCTCGTCAAAAATCTTAAAGTATTGATATCCCTGGATTTCCTGAGAATCTGCGGGCGAAGTGGCAAACTCCACCACTGCCTTCGCGCAGTTCCCCATGTCAATGGTGCTGGCAACCTCCTTGCCATCCACGTCCATGACACAGAGCTCTATTCTGGCAATTCCCTTTAATCCGTCAATTGTATTCTGCAGTATCTGATTCGAAATCATATGTACACGCTCCTTTGCGTCCCCAAAATAAACCGTATAAAACATTTATACCAAAAACGAACAAAAAAAGCAATAGCTTTTTGTGCAATATTTCGATATATGCCTATTAAAAATGCACAAGCGTACTGTTTATCGGCTCTGAGTTTCCGTCCTTGGAATAAAATTTTCAAAAATCATGACGCGAAACATGGGGCGTGCCTGCTCCAATTCCTCCTGACTTCGAATTGTCCAGGCCACGTTCTCCACGCGGTAAAGCTTCCGAAGCAGATGGTAGCTGAACTGTTCGCGTTGGGAATGCTTATAGGCAATAAAATCAGGTCTGGAGAAGACGTTCAGGATCATGCTGGTCATGACGAGCTTTTGATAAAATGGTCTGCCCGCCTCCTCTACGAAGTAATTCATGGAAAGCTGTCCGCGCAGGATCTGAGGATAATGTCTCCTGACCCACCACATACAGAGAGGATGGAAGGATTCCATACAGTACAAGCCTTGATAGTTCGAGAGCATTTCACAGGCCATTTTGGTCGCGCGGAAGCACTTTCCCTCCGCCTTCATCTCGACGATCAGGGGAGTTCTGCCTCCGACAACCTTTAGCACGTCCTCAAACAAGGGAATCCTTTCCTTCGTTTCCATCAAGGGGTATTGCCGCAATTCCTCGTAGGTCAGATCCGTCAGCTTCTTTTTCACGCCGCACATGCGTTCCAGCGATGCATCATGAAACACGACAAGCTTTCCGTCGCGGGTCAGCTGCAGATCCATCTCCATTCCATAGCCTGCCCGTGCCGCTCTCTGAAAGGCGGTCAGGGAGTTTTCCGGAATTCCCTGGGAAATGTCGTGAAGCCCCCGATGGGCTATGTATACCTTTTCAAACGGGCGCATCTCTTTTCTTCTTGGGTGCCCCGGACCAAGCATCCAAAGATAGAGCAGGGGCGACCACAACAAAATGAGTGCTATGCTTAACCAAACCATGTCTATAGTCTCCGAATGGATTTTTCTCCGATTTGTATTTTTTTCTCCTTCAGGAGATGCCCTACGGCACGCTTGAATTCGTTTTTGCTCATGCCAGTCTCATGGGTGATGACCTCGGGCGCAGACTTATCCGTAAAGGGCAGGGAGCCCTCGTAGCTGTCCAGCAGCTGCAGGATTTTCTCTGCATCCTTGTCGATCTGGAGATAGGCCTTTTCACGAATGCTGAGCAGGAGTCTTCCATCCTCCTGGACCTTGATCACTCTTGCGGAAATGATTTGTCCTGGCTCCACCTCCCCGTAGAGCTCGTTTTTCGGGATCAGGGCAGAATATTTATCGTCCACGGCAACAAACGCGCCGAAATTATTGCTGATCTCGTACACCCTTCCGCTCACACGGTCATCCTTCTTATAGGTGCAGTTGGACAGCAGGTGTTCGTACACGTTCATGGTGGCGCAGAGGCGCTCACTCTTATCGACATAGAGGGAAACCAGCACCTGGTCGCCTTCCTTGATCCTGCCGCGCTGTTGCTTAAAGGGCAGGAGCAGGTCCTTCTCCAGTCCCCAGTCCAAAAAGGCGCCGATTTTTCCCATCTGTGCGACGGTCAGCAGCGTCGCCTCGCCCATAATGAGCTTGGGACGTTTCGTGGTCGCGATCAGGCGGTCCTTGGAATCCTTGTACAGGAATACCTCCATGATGTCGCCAACGCCCGCTCCTGCGGGCACCTGCTTGATGGGCAAAAGAACCTTGTCGTCCTCGCGTCCGGGCTCAGCCAGGTACACGCCAAACTCCACCTTCTTCACAATTTCCAGCTTCTGAATTTCTCCTAAGCGTAAACTCATTTCTTGTCTCCTCCGTTCTCTAAATCTCAAACTCGACTACCGCATATGGTTTCCCATCTGCGTCCTGCAAAGCGACTACAATACGGCTGTCCTCTTTCGCTACATAGGGGACAATTGTATTGCCGAGGAAGGCTTGTTTGCGGTACTCGGCGCGTAGCTGGCGGATCTGGGTATCACCAGGAAGGAATTCCAGGGCCATGGCTACGTATTGTCCGTTGTTGACGTGATGGTTGGCGTCCAGGTGATGGGGCAGGACGGTGATGGCATCCTTGGCTTCGCCGCCCGTTGGTACGGAAATCTTGCGGCCCGCATATTCCATCGGAATTCGTTCCTCGATGGGATAGCCCTTCATCATAGCTTCGTCCGGTGTCTCAAAGCGTCCCGTTTTGACATTGATGAGGCTCCAAATGCTGTTCGCCTTTGCCAGGAAGTTTCCCTCCTCATCAAACATCATGAAATTACGATATCCCATGAATTTCTGAAATTCGTAGGGAATGGTGGCGATGGTGACCTTTTCTCCCAGCTTCGGGAGTCTGATGGGTACGATCTGCCACGCGTTGAGCACCCATACGAGGTCGCGGTCTAAGCAATATCTGACGCCAACGCCCGCATCCTCCGACTGAAACGTCGAACAATCTTGAAAATAATTGAGCAATGCCATCATGGTCAGCCTGCCTTCGCTGTCCGTCTCACTATACCGAATCCTACTGTCAAATTGATACATCTTCTGTCCTTTCTGCTAAAAAATCTCCAGCGTGATCCTCAAAACCCCAAAAATAACAAAAAGCCCCATGCCCAAATTACAAAAGATGGTGAGAAACCACTTTCCCTTGGGAATGGAAACCTCCCCTTTCCGAAGTACTAGCTTCTTCCAGTTGATAATCAGAAGAAGAATGCCCGCAAAGGCCAGCCCATATTGGAGCAAAACAACAACAAACATTGCGAGAATCCACAAAAGATGCTCGGATACGTAAGCCATCATCGCCGCATAGGTCTCCGCGTCCGCTAGCATCTGCCAGTCACCATAATACTGCATCAGTTGATCAACGTCCAGCTTACTGATCAACCCTGTCAGCAATACGCTGCTAATGAAATTGATGAGCGCGTGAAGGGCAATGGTGATTTTTATGTTCCCCGTCTTAACAAAAACAATTGCCAGAAACAATCCCAATCCAAAGGCATACATAAATTTGGTTCAAATCCCCGTGAAAGAGTCCGAAGACCAATCCCGAAAGAAGAATTGCAACCCCTTCCCCGTACTTTAGCGCTCTGGTCACCAACATTTTCCGAAAGATCAGTTCCTCACAGACGGGTGCCCCGATGGACACCAGCAACTTTCCGAGCATCCTGGCAAGAAAAAGTCCGACAAAAATTACAAGCGATGGCAATCCCTTCACAGCAGGCGAACGCACCAACAAACTACCCCGCTTTAATTTTTCTTCAGCCGCCTTTCTGGAAGCTTACTCCCAAAAAACATAAAGCCCCTGCGAGCCGCCTTTAACTCCTCGGCACTCATCTCCCGCGCCTGTTGCTTCTTTTCCTCTTGCATCTCCTGATTTTCAACCGTCTCCATCCATGACTCCTCACAAATACTGCTCTTAATTTTATGCGTTACCACAAAATAGTCAACTTATTTTTCGGTGGATTTTTCATGCATTGCTCCGCCAAATTCCACAAAAGCATCACCGTGTTGTCGTTCCGTCCATCCGCACCGATATTTTCACCGTTTAGGATCTTTTGCATAAATACCATGCATGGATTCACCCAGTTCTCATCCGGCGAAACCACGCAGTACATGGCGTCTTCCTTCGACTCGCCAACCTCTTTCCATTTCCAGCCTAGTCCTTTTACCAAGGCCTGTCCGAAAAGACATCCCAGAGCAATCGCCACGTCATCAAGATCATCATATTCCTTGGGGTATTTACCACAATTTAATATCTTTTCCGTAATGGAAAATATCTGTTTCGCCAACTTTCGCCCATCCTTCGTTTCATGAACCCTAAACACTTTTTGAGCATACAAAATGGTCTGCTCAATTTCATCCATTATGTCGACATCCAGATCTCCAACATAAGAAAAACAGTCATCCTCCATGTCTTTTTCGTGCCCCTCGCATGATTTATTCTTCTCAATTTCATTGCATTCTTCACTGTCCCATGCCAGTTCAAAATGGAATCCCGTCAATTCATTTTTTTCAACAATTTTCTTAAATTCATCTGAAACAAAAGGGTCACCTCGTTTTTCATCAATAAGTTTAAATATATGGCTAGATTCCAAATCCTTACACATTTTAAATTCATACTTTTCTATCCACATTATCTTTTTCCCATCTCGGAATGTTTTGTATTTGGCCTTTTGATAATCAAGCACGTCTAAAACTGAAATCACGTTTATGGCATAATAATTACCTTCATCAAAGTTCAATTTCAAAACTTCCACGTCATCTTTTATCAAATCCAATAAAAATCTTAGTGCCCTTTCACTAAATACGGGAGTCAAGATAAACCCTGGAAAATCACTTAATTCTCTCTTTGCAGAGTCTATTGATCGCTTTACGATTAAAGGATCCCATTCCGTAGATTTTCTTCTGCCGTCAAAACTACGAATTTCTTCCAAAGAATAATCTTTTATTCCTTCTAAAACTACATATTCATTTAATAATGCACTTAACTTCCAAATCTTCATAGTAATTGTCCTCATATAAAATATTTATCTGGGAAATGCTCCATTCAATAAGGCTTCCTCTATTCCTTTTAATATATCAATAGCCTCGTCTTTACTAGTTGCTTTTTCCAGCATTTCAAACACATTTTTGCAATATACATCCGTGTGTAAAGAATGATGATACATAGCATTCGTAACACCTTTTTGCGTCGGAAGAAATACTCCATTTACTGCATCATTAATATCTATATTAAAATTCATTAAAATGGTTCTGGCTTTTTTTGCAAACTCGTTGTTCTTTGTGCCTGGCACGATATGGTGCGCTGCATTTGCATAACTTGGAACCTTTTTTCCCGCTTTAATCATGTTTCGCCTAAGCTTTTCAGCACTTGGCTTTGATAGTTTTTCTAAGCCTTTAACTATATTGTCTGTATAACCAGTTTTTTTCAAATATTTTGTAAGTGCATCTACCTCTGCGTCAGTCATTTTTGATAAATCGGATTTCATCATTTTAGCAACTGCCGCTTCAAATTCATCGCTTTTTGCAAAATATTTGGCAAAATCAGGGAAATTCTTATCTAAAAAGGCAAACAATCCTACTACCATCGCCGGGTTCGCTGCACTTTTTGCAACATACTTAATACATTTGCCAGATGACCCAGCCAAATCTCCGATTACAGGCAATAATCCAATTCCACTTAATCCCGTCATGACAGGATCTCCATGAAATGTATTCGCGGCCACGTCACGTATGTCAATAAAAGGCATAAAACTTCCTACAAGTTGTCCTGAAATTGTTGCCAAATCTTGAGGATCTTGAATAAAATCTCCCGCTAAAAATCCTTTTGCGAATGCAGCCAAGTACTCTGACCATGTTTTATCATATACATAAGGACTGGTTCCATCTGCAAGTTCCTGTGCATCAAGCTTTCCGTCATGATCTCCATCCTCTTCAAGCGGATCGAAACCTAATTCGACTTCTTGTCCATCTTCAATACCATCTAAATCTGAGTCCGGTCGTTCAGGATTCGTTTCCCATATAAAAACCTCATCCTCATCACATAATCCATCTCCGTCCGTATCAGTTTCACAAGGATTACACATGAAATATACTTTGACTCGAATTTCTGTACCATCCGAGCTTAATTCGAATGATCCTGCAATAACTTCCTCTCCATCTAGTAAATAATCTCCGTCACTATCCCACTTAGCTTTATTTAGCGAAATATCTTTGTCACGATATTTCGTCGTACACAATTCATAGAGATCTGGAAGTCCATCATCATCCGAATCAGTTTTGTCGTCTACATAAGTTAAGTTTTTAATAAGCTTCCCGATAAGTTTTTCTACGCTGCCTTCTTCCTTTATTTCAACATAGGTAGTATAATTTCCAAGAGCCGTTTTCCATATCAAGTTTTCTAGATTTTCCAGGCTCATTTGATTATGTTCAAGAGCAACGAATTCGCAGACTCCACATTTCACATTCTTAAATTCATATTGCAGTGTGCCTATTGGCCTCTCTTCACCAGCATCCGAATCATCAATTAAGTAGATGATATGCTTTTCTAACTCCACGTCATCCACGTCCAACATTGAAAAAGCCAGACGTGTACCCGAATTAAACCCGCCCTTTCCTGTTGCCGGGAAATGCTCTTCCGTTAAATAGGCCTTTAACATCTCTTTGTCAACAGTCAAGTCTTCCGTAAAGCTTCTCGCTTTGTCAGCACATCTTATCAATCCTATCCGACAGCCTTCGGGAACAGCATCAATAATTTTTCTGGCAACTTCCAGCCTTTTTCGGTCAGGATCATTGTACTGCATGGATGCCGAATCTTCAATTACAATAACTACTTCTGAATCCTTCTCTTTCAAAAAAGGTGTCACATCCACCCATGGTTGCCACCCCCTCGAATAGATCCACTGCTCAATTGCCACCGTTGAAGAAATTGCAATCAACATATATAGAGAGAAATGATTAACTGTAGCAAATGCAACATTGCCTTCCACACAAGTTTCCAGCGGTTCAAGTTCGCCAGTCTTTTCGTTTAAATGGCAAATATAAAATCTAAGGTCAGGATCATTTAAATACCTTTCTGGAAACTCAAACTTTATAACAGCTTCCTCTATGGTTCCTTCCACGTTAAAATCATAGACCCCACCTATGTGCTCCTGAGAATCCTCGGGTATGAAATATGCCCAATCGTCTCTGTGAACAGAAAGACTACTTACCTGCCAACCCCGTAAGTCTGCTTCAACGGAAACCGTTACCACGTCATCATCTGTTGCAATGAAGGATGCAGGAAACATTTCCTCTCCACAATTAGGGTCAGTCCCCATGGAGATTTCTTGCCCGTCTATCACCAGATCGCCATCTGAATCCCTGTCCGTAGGATTCGTTTGATACAAGTTAACCTCATCTCCGTCGTACAGACCGTCTTTATCCGTATCCTCCTCCAGAGGATCCGTCAAGTTTAATAACTCGTATAAATTACTTAATCCATCACCGTCTTCATCATCATCTGTATCGTTTATACCGTCATAATCTGAATCGGGTTCATTTGGATCCGTACCGACTAAAAACAGTTCTTCATAATCACTCAATCCGTCATGATCCGTATCCGGTAAATCTATTCTCGTCCCCTTCCATTGTTCATAGTAATTTGGAACTCCATCTTCGTCATCATCGTTTCTGTCAATAACAGTCTCCTGCTGTTCATCTTCCAGTTTATAGATAGTAATAACATCCGATACTACAGAGCCGTCTTTTAAGTATGCTACGATCTCAAATATGTTTTTCCCAGGTTTTAATTCAACTTCTCTTACGACCCACTCCGCTTCAACGGACACTGCTTTCGTATTCTCAGTAAAGCCCTCCGAATCCTTAGTCAGCAGATAGAGCTCTTTCGTTTCATCAACGCCCTCCAGCGTACCCTTTAAGCCAATGATGCTCTCAAATGTATTTACTTCCCCAGTTTCATCTAGAATATCAAATTCCGATCTGTCTATCTGCACTTTAGAGATATGGGGATTCTTTCGTACAATCGTTAATGATGCCTTCGTTTCACCATGAATCTCAAAAACAATCCTATTTATCCCGATCTGCAAATTAATTTCATCTAATTGCCATTGGCCTGCCGTTAAGACGCTTGTACTTCCGTACTCCCGCCCCTCCTCATCGAACACACGGCAAACCAAATCCGTTATGCTTTCTGCATTTTTCAACTCTCCTGACAGGAAAATGTATTCCTTCTGCGTAACATAATAACCAGATGATTCATCCTTGTCCAAGAACGGTTCATGAATATTTACGAATATCTCTTGCGGCAGAGAAATCCCCTCTGCATACTGATATCGCATTTCTTGAAGAATAATATTTCTAGGTTCTTTACTATCACCCTGTGCAGTAAACCCTATCGCAATCGTTTGTTCAGGCGCAATATTACCATTATAGCCTGCATTTTGAATCACATAATGGTTTCCCTCATGACATAAAATCCTAGCATTCCAGATGTTATCAATAGATCCATCATAATCAAATTCTACTAGCCAATCTTCAATCATTGCATCGTTCTGCAGATTAGAAAGATTTAATTCAGCTGTAAATCCCGTATTCCATTCATCGCTAACAATGTATTCGAATTTACAATGATTGTTTGAAATTTGCCGGTTTCCCTTCATAATAACATATTTTTGCGGATAACCCGGAAACTCTCCTACCCCCCTTATTCCGAAACTGACCGATGCTTCTACTTCAATATCTTGGTTCCATCCTACATTTTTAATAAGATAACTTGCACATGATTGCGTATCGGCTTCAGCATTCCAAATCTCTGCAATCGTACCGTTCCATGCCATTTCAATACACCAATTATGAATTGTCTCGGTACCATGATTCTCTATTGTCACTTCGACTTTATAGCCATCGCTCCACTGATCTTTCAATGCAAAAATCACGCGACAATCATCTGTGTCCGTACTTGCCACCGCATTGAGCCCAATATCATCCCCATAATCAAAAGCCGCCAATGCATGAATATCCATACCGGATATTCCCATCACAACAATCAAAAGCCAAATCAGTACTTTACGCAATGTCTTTCTCATTTCTGTCTCCTACAACTCCATTAATTCAAATTTTATGTCCACCAAATCCAGGCCGCCCTGAGCAAAGTAGAGTCGGATTGTCGTATAACGTGAGAACATGTAAGTATGTCCCGAGAAGCTGACGGGTTTTCCGCCGGTGCCGTTCCAGGTAAAGGTACCGGATGCCGTTCCCATGCAGAAGACCGTCACGGGGATCTGCGCGAGTTCGCCAGCCTCGGAGCTTGCCGTCAGGGTAAAGCGGAACATGCCCTGCTTCTCCAGATCCAGCACAAAGCTATAGCTGGCATCACGGCTGGACTTTACGCCGCGAAGGTCCACCGTCAGTTCATCCACGATATGATAGCAGGGAACCTCCTCTTGGCTCGTCGCTCCTTCCTCCTCGCGACCAACGATCTCCACCGTCTCCGCCGTCCCAAGAAGGCGCTTCATCGCATTGGATCGAAGCACAACCTTCAACACGTTCGCTGCATTTCGCTGCAGCTCTGCGCGCTTCACCTCACCCTTCTTCAGGGATTCCAGCGTATTGTCATCATGTTTTTCACCGTCCGCACACACCATGTAGACGTCATTCTGTGCCATGGCCATGGCTGCAAGATCCCGCTTGTCAGGCTCCTGTCCGCGCCTGTTAATATTTGCCCACCAGTCCGTCATGGCAAGCCCTTCAAAGCCCCATTCCCCGCGGAGGATCGTGGTCGTAAGGTCAAAGCTTCCAGCCGTCCAAAGACCATTGACGCTTCCATAGGTCGTCATGATGGTATAAGCACCGCCCTTTTTCACGGCAATCTCAAAGCCCTTTAAGTAAATCTCGCGCAGCGCCCTCTCGGAAATGACGCTGTCGAGGAAGTGTCTTCTTGTCTCCTGATTGTTTCCGCAAAAATGCTTGATCGTTCCCGTGACGCCCGCAGAATGCAAGCCGTCAAGCTGTGCCACGGCAATCTCTCCCGTGAGGAACGGATCCTCGGAGAAATATTCAAAGTTTCTACCATTCAGTGGATGTCTGTGAATGTTCATGCCAGGTCCAAGGAGGCACTCCACGTGATTTGCCGTCATCTCCCATCCCGTAAAGGCAAAGAGCTCCGTCAAAAGCTCGCGGTTCCAGGTACATGCCAGCATGGTGCCGCCGGGCAGGCTGAAGGCCTTTGTTCCGCAGTCAAGACGCATGCCGGAGGGACCGTCGGAGCAGCAGCCGCAGGGAACGCCAAGCTCTGCAAGGCGCGGCGAGACGCCGCCAAAGGCTGCTGCCGTGCCAGCCGTTACCTTCGGGCTTCCCATGCCCTCACCGCGAATGATGCAGGCAAGATCCTCATCCGATAACTGTCCGATAAATTCCTTTAGATCATGCTTTCCAAGTGCGACGTCCGCAAGCTTGATGCCAAGATCTCCCGTATAGGCAATTTCCTTGGGCATCTCTGCAAGACGCCTCCTCGCCTCCTGCGCGCGATAACGTCCGTCAGGAATTTCCGCATCCCCTCGAAACTCCTCCACTTCTTTGATGGGTGCCTTCTCGAAAGCAGGCTTTCCGTCCCGATTGACCATACGGTCAAAGGGAAGCACGGGAGCCAGCGCGCTCTCCACCTGTCGAAGCACCTTCGTCTCAGGGAGCTCGAATGTCACCGCGGGCAAGGTCTCCCTGACGCTTTTTCCAACATGGAACCTGTAGGTTCCGGCCTCTAACAAATAAGCATAGGCATGACCCGTCACGCCCTTGTCATCATAGGATGCAAAGCTTTCGGGGCAAACCTTGATGCTGACCACCTCTTTTTCGCCGGGCGCAAGGAGCTTTGTCTTTGCAAAGCCGCAAAGGACTCTCGCAGGCTTTCCAAGCTTGCCCTGCGGCGCCTCACAGTACACCTGAACAACCTCTTTTCCAGAGGCCTTCCCGACATTCGTCACGGTCACGCTGATCGTTCCGCCAAACCTTTTCCTTCCACCAAACTCAGCCTTACCAGAATCTGCGTTCCCCAGCGTTCCATTCCCTGCTTTGTTTTCGTCGATACAGTCCGCTCCCGCTTCAGCAGCTCCTGCTCCTGACAGAAGTCCCGCAAAGCTTCCTTCCTCGAGCCTTGCATCCTCGAATGCAAACTCCGTATAGGAAAGTCCATATCCGAAGGGATATCTTACGCGATCCTTCGCAAAGGTCTCGAAATAACGATATCCAACATAGATGTCCTCACAGTAATAATCACGGTTCTGATCACCAAAATTGGGATCGGAAGGATAATCCTTAATTGCATAAGCGATCGTGTCCGTCAGCTTTCCGGAAGGGGAAACGTTTCCCAAAAGCACGTCCGCCGTGCCAAGGCCGCCCATCATGCCGCCATGCCAGCCATAAAGCACGGCATCCGGCGTAAACTCATCGACAAAGCCCATGTCAAGGATGGATGCCACGTTGAGCACGATCACCGTCCTTTGAAAATACTTTCTGGTGATTCTCAGCATGTCCTTTTCGCCAGCCGTCAAGAGATAGGAGCCCTCCTTGTAGGAATTGTCCATCTCCTCGCCTGCGGTGCGCCCGATGACGATCAGCGCCGTCTCACAGCGCTTTGAGACAGCCGCAACCAGCTCCTCGGAAAGCGGCATCTCCTCCTGACACCAGGGCTCGCCGCCCCAGCTTGCACCCTTGTCAAAGGGATGAGACGCCGTCCAGCTCTGGTAGGTCTCAAGGAGCTCCTGATCAAGCTTTGCACCGCGAAGCGTAAGGCCCTCGGGAATGTTAATTACGTGCGATACGTTCACCATGCCACCGGAACCCGTTCCGCTCTTATAATAATCCAGCTGAATCCTGCCAAATACAGCAAGCTCCTTAGAGGCATCCAGCGGAAGCGCCCCATTCCGATTCTCCAGAAGGACCACGCCCTCCGCGATGGCCTCCGTTGCTTTTTCCTGATATTTCTTCCAATCCAAAATCATGTCGTTCTCCGTCCTTTCGATGTCAACCTGCTTGCTCGCGCCCATGCGTGAGAAATACTTTGTAGCCCTTACATCCCCTATAAGAAGTCAGCCTCATCCTTCTAAATAACCTATACCAGCACCTTATTTAATATCTCGTCCTCCATGACGATTCTCTTGGCTTCCTCGCGATACTTCTCCTCATGCAGATAGGTATGTCTGTGCGGCTTTACGCCCGGTGCCATGTCGATGGCCTTGATAAAGTCTTCCTTCTTCATGCCAAGCGTTGCAACATAATCCCAAAAGCCGGTATCCGTAAAGATCTTGTTGACGCGCACGTATCTGTGATCCTGCACCTTCGCCATGATATAGGTCGCAATGCCAACCTGTACGCCATGGAGCTGCGGCACCTCCAAAAACTTATCCAGCGCATGGGAGATCAAATGCTCGCTTCCGCTGGTCGGCGCGCTGCTGCCGGCAATCTCATTGGCGATCCCGCTCATGGCAAGCGAATCCAAAAGCTCCTTTAGGAAAACCTCGTCCTGTATGCTCTCGAATGGCGTGCGCACAAAGCTGTTCACGGCCTTTTTCGCAACCATCACAGCGAAATCATTCAAAACGGAGGCACCCTGCTTAGCCTCATAAACCCAATCATACAGCGCCGTAATTTTGGCCACCATGTCTCCAATGCCGGAGTAAATGAACTTTACGGGCGCCGTCCGAATGACCTCGGTATCCACGACAATGCCATACGCAAGCTTTGCAGGTACGGAATTTCTCTTTCCCGCGACAAGGAGCGATGCGCTCGCACTCGAAAATCCGTCACTGGAGCTGCTGGTGGGCACGCTGATGAAGGGGATGCCGCGCAAAAAGGCAGCATATTTTCCCGCATCAATGACCTTTCCGCCTCCAATGGAAACCACGGCCTTCGCCTTATTCGGAATGGCAAATGCCAGAGGAATAATGTCCTCAATGGCAACCGTGTCAAGCTCCTGATATTCCAGCACGGTAATGCCCGCCGAGCGCATGGAATCCATCACCTTTGCGCCAAAGAGCTCGATCAGACCATTGCCGAAAAACAGCACGACCTCCGAAAGCTCTCCTTCCTTCAGCGTCGGTCCCAGACATCCCAACGCACCTTTTCCGATTTTTACAATGACAGGTATGGAAATACTATCATTCTTTTTCATGACAAGCCTCCTATTTCTTTTCCTAAGCTCTTTATTTTTTTCGTTTCTAGGCCTTATGACCGCCGATCTGCCCGTTGCGCTCCCGCGTGGTCGCGCCTTCTTCCAAATCCGTTCCCTTTAGCACGGCATTCTTTCCATAGCGCTTTTGCAGCCCCAAAATCGCCTGCTGCATCTTCTTTTCACGCTGTAGCCGTTCCTTTTCCTTTTCCTCCTGCTTCAGTGCATCGTTGCCGAGGCAAAAATCCTGAAAGAGATCTAGCTGCTCGTACTTTTCCTTCTTTTCCGCTTCTGATTCCGCAATGACGTGATTGGCCGCCACGTTAATTCGTCTGACCAAAAGCGCAGGATCCAACACCCTGTCATAGATCGCTAAAACGGCCTCGGAAATTTCCTTTGCAGACGAGGAAAATTCCTTTAGGTTCTCCGTGCCATGCGCATGCTTTGGCACGAGCCTCCCATAATAGTCTGCGACAATTTCTCCCTGATATCCACCATCCGGCTTTGCATTCTTTAGGTTTTCCACGTCATAGCCAACGGTGAGCACCAGCTGATCCGTCACCAGCTTTTTGGCAACCAAATCCAGCGCCATCAGCTCCGCCATTTCCTTTGTCACGATCCGCGCCTTCTCGAAGGTATAGGGATGGGACAGCACCTGTCCCGAACTCACGGAATTGTTCTCTGGCTGATAGCCCTTGACGTCCGCAATGGTCGTGGGCTCCCACCCCCAGGCGTGATCAATCAAAAGCTCCGCATTGATTCCAAACAGGCGATATAAAAGATCCTCGTTATAGAACTCTGTCTCCTTACCGATGCTACACCTTGCAATATCACCCATGGTAAAGAGTCCGATGCCCTCCAGCCTTCTCGCGTAGCCCTTGCCAACGCGCCAAAAATCCGTCAGCGGCTTGTGATTCCAAAGGAGTCGCCGATAGCTCATCTCATCCAGGCTCGCCATGCGAACACCATTTTCATCCGCAGGCGCATGCTTCGCCACAATGTCCATGGCAATCTTGCAGAGATACAGGTTCGTCCCAATCCCCGCCGTTGCCGTGATTCCCGTCTGAGCAAACACCTCTCGGATGATTTTACTGGCAAGCTCCTGCGCCGTCATCCGATAGGTTTTCAAATAGGTCGTCACATCCATAAACACCTCGTCAATGGAATAGACGTGAATGTCCTCCGGCGCAATATATTTCAAATAAATCTGATAAATGTCCGTGCTATATTTTAGATACAGTGCCATTCTCGGTGTTGCAACAAGATAGGTCAGCTCTGGCTCCCCTGGCTTTTTCGCACGGTTCACCTCGCGCACCTTTTGCACCACTTCAAAAAGTCTGGCGCGACCCGGAATTCCGTATGCCTTCAAGGAAGGCGACACCGCCAGACAAATGGTCTTCTCCGTCCTGCTTGCATCCGCGACAACAAGATTTGTCGTCAGCGGATCCAGCCCTCGTTCCACGCATTCCACGGATGCATAAAATGATTTTAAATCAATCGCAACGTAAGATCTCTCCGACATTACTTTTTCCGCTTTTTCTTTCTCTTTTTCCTGCATTTTCTGCAGCAGCAATTCTGGGGCTCCAGGTCATTTCGAATCCCCGCAACACAAACCAAAACCACCAATGCGATCTGCCCGCCAAGGAGCAGCGCATCCTTATTCTTTACCAAGAAATCCTCAACCTTTGTGAAAGCTTTTTCCTTCACCTCTTCACCCTCTCTCCCAAAACGTCCAAATCCTATGTCTGTTCATGCCGAAGCCAAATCCCTGCGATATGATCCAGGGAAATTCTGCTTTGCTCCCTGTCTTTTCCTTCTCCCGTCTCCAACACAAGCTCTCGTCCCGTGACTAAGAGCTTTAGAAAACGCCCTGTCGTCTCCACGTAAGCGCCGCCCTCCTTGACCTCGTCAGGGACAAAATGCAAAATGGTAATCTCGGGGCGCGTCTCCTGGTTTTTCCGGAGGTACTGCAGCATCTCATCGAGCGCCGCCTTCTCATTCTCATCCAGCTCCCGAAAGCTCTCGGTCAGCCTCCCCGCCTCCGTGATGGCCGCCTCATACCCCGTGAGCGCGGCAAAGGGAGAAAACTGCGCCGCCCTTTCATTCAAAGGCATGTGCGGTCTTCGGGAGGATTGATGGTGTGGCAGCTCCATGATGTCCTCATAGGTTTCAAGATGCTCCTTCATTGCTTTAAGCCTGCTCCTTTTTCACGCTCGCGGCTGCCTTGCGGAAGAAGAACAGCCCCAATAAAAACAGCACGGAGAGCACGCTGATTCCTTTGTTGATGCTGCCGGTCAGCTGTGATACCAGACCGACCAGCGTCGTGCCAAGGAATGCCGCACCCTTGCCGCAAATATCATAAATACCAAAGAATTCACCCGATTGCTCCGGCGGAATGATCTTCGTAAAATAAGATCTCGACAACGCCTGAATGCCGCCCTGGAACATGCCGACCAATACCGCCAAAATCCAGAACTCCACAAGATTCGTCAAAAAGATTGCGAAAACTGCGATGCCAAGATAAGCTAAAATGCAGACCGTGATCAGGTTTTCAGCCGCATATCTCTGAGCAAGCTTTCCAAAAATAATGGCACACGGGAAGGCTACAATCTGCGTAAGAAGTAGCGCCAACAATAGTCCCTCACTCTTTAGCCCAAGCGCCTGCCCATAGGAGGTCGCCATGTCAATGATGGTATATACGCCGTCAATATAAAAGAAAAAGGCGATCAAAAACCAAAAGATCTTGCTGTGTTTGCGTGCATTTGCGAGCGTTGTGCCCAAACGCCGAAAGGTTTCGCGAACCGCATGTTCCTTGCATTCCACGTAATACCTCTGCTGATAGGTGCGAAGCAAAGGGATTGTCATGCCAACCCACCAGACGGCCGTGATCAAAAATGAAAGCATCATGGCCATTTCCATGGAAATGCCAATCGCATCCTTTCCGAGAACAATGCCAAGGCAGGCAACAAAGGGGATGCAGCTGCCGATATAGCCCCAGGCGAAGCCGGAGGTCGAGACCTTATCCATGCGATCCGGCGTCGTAACGTCAGGGAGCATGGAGTCATAAAAAATCAGGCTCGAGGCATAGCCAATCTTGGAAATAATGTATACGATCAGAAAGGCCAGCCAGTATTTTGTAAAGCCGAGCGCCACGCAGCACACGGAGCCAATGAATAGAGATGCCATAAAAATCGGCTTCTTGCAATTTTTATTATCCGTAAACGTTCCGACAATGGGACCTAGAATCGCCACGATCAGCGTCACGATGGATGCCGCATAGCCCCAATATGCCAGATAGTCCACGGAGCTGACATTCTGCTGGCTCGCAATATAATTAAAATAAATCGGCATGATCGTTGTTACCAGCATCGTATAAGCGGAATTTCCTACATCGTATAAAATCCAGTTTCGCTCCTGCTTCGTTGTCTTATGCATGTCGTTTGTACTCTCTCCCCGTCATTTTCTACTTGTTGATCGTTATTGCATTCCCTTATTGAACGGAATCCGAATCCTCGGGTTCAGGATCGGAAGCAAGGTCTACGTGATAAATCTCTTCCGTCTCAGGATCAATAGAGACGAAGTTATAGCGGAAGGCATCGCCCATCTCAGGGAAGGCGTCGATCAGATTTGCCGCGAAGGGAACCGCCTCTCTCATGAGCTCGATCAGATGCTCCGTGCTGTCGGCGCATTCCATGTTTTTCTCATAATTGATGATCAGGCCATGCTTTTGGTCATATTGGCCAACAAGCTTGAGCGCTCCCAAAACGGCAGCGCGCATCACTTTATTGGGCAGTACAAGGTAATCCAGCATCTTTACCATATCCACCATCGCCTTATGAATATCCTCCTGCGTGAGGCCCTCATAAAAGCGGCTGATGACACGTGCATTTCTTCCAGACGGTGCCAAATGCCCCGTCACCCTAGCGCGAACGGGATCTAAGCCCTCCCGTACCAAAAGCTCGCGATCCAGCTCTGCCTCAATCTCCGTGTGTGAAATGCCGCTGGCATCGATCTTCTCCTGTACATAGCCATGGCAGTACAAATCCAGGGAAAAATGACAGAGAACGCCATACACGTAAGACAATGACGGCAGATAATCTCCGCTCCCCTGCGCCTTCAGCTCCTCCAGCACCTTCACCGCATGCTCAAAGAAATAGCTTCCCGGAAGGTCATGAAGCTTACTTCCCAACTGGTTCACGGGATTCTTTTTTAAGGCATCGTTGTAAAACAACAGATCCGGTCCGTGTACGCCAAAATGAAACAGCTCCGGATATTTATCAATCACATCCCTTGCTTCCTGCTTTACCAGCTTTCTTACCTCTTCCCCATGTCTGTAATGTGCCCTTGTCGTAGGCATGGCCCTTCTCCTCCTCTGAATAAATTCTGTTATGCAGGATGCTGCGGATTGCTCCGCTGCTTTGCAGCTCCCGTAATCCTGCAACTCAAATAAAGATATTGATGACCCCTATGATCGCTCCGATCAGGGCCCCTAAATTAATGACTGCCTGTAATTCCTTGTCACACACGGAAAGCGTCAGGCGCTCCATTTCCGCGACGTCCATGGATTCTATCTTCTGACGTACCACGGAGCTGACGTCCACGGCCTGCATCAGCGACGCTCCATAGCGCTCCGCAACCTGATCCACCACATACCCGGCAAGATGCTCTAATCCTTCCTGACTCGTTCCTGCCTGTACAATCTCCTTGATCGGCTTATTCTCCAGCTTCTTTACGTTCTGCGAGATGGCTCCGCGAATCATTTCCTCACCATTCTCATCCAGATATTTATGCAAGGCCTGCGCGATACGCTCATAAATGGCATCCAATCGTTCCTCGCTCAGCAGCATGGAGACCATCTTGTGATTCAAAAGATCCCCCAGCGTCTCCTTACCAATCTCCGCGACAATCGGCTTAAATTCCATCTGCCGCACCTTTTCCGCAACAGCCTCCGCCATGACATTGCTGAATCGCTCAATCAGCTCCCCGTGGTTGTCATCAGCCTTAAAGAAATCACCGAAGCAGGCCTCGCTCTCATAAAGGGAGGATGCAACCTTCTTTACCAGCTTTTCCTTCGTGCCATTTTTCTGAAAGCTGTCCTTGATGGTATCCAAATTCAAAAGATGCCCGCCCACGGTATTTCCAATGGCATTGGCAAGTCTTGGTTGATTCTTGGGAATAATGCCTGGCGTAAAGGGAACTCGCCACTTTCCGATCCGTACCTCCTTTCGAGGCCGAAACAGCATTTTTATCGCAAGAAAGTTTGTAAAATATCCAATTGTGGCACCGATCAAAATCGGCAGGATCACCTTCAAAATCTCCATGCTGCTCCTTTCCCATCCTCCTTAGATACGGATGCACGCTTATATCTTCTTTGTTTACTTCTCAAGCCCGTACAGCCTGCAGGCATTTTCCCAGGTCACTCTCCGCACTTCCTCCTCGGAAATTCCCTTCATCGCCGCAAGCTCCCTGACTACATAAGCCAAATTTCTTGAGTCATTCCGCTTCCCTCTGTTTGGCACCGGCGCCAAATACGGCGAGTCCGTCTCAATCACTATCCTGTCCATCGGCAGAAGCTCTACCGTCTCCTTCAGCTTTCTGCCATTCTTAAACGTCAAAACGCCGCCGATTCCAAAAAAGAATCCCAAATCCAAATACTCCCGCGCTGTCTCTGCCGAATAGGAATAGCAATGAATCACGCCTCCAAGCTCCTCGGCATGCTCCCCACGCAGGATCTCCAGCGTGTCCCTACAGGCATCCCTCGAATGAATCACGACGGGCTTTTTCAATTCCCGCGCAAGCTGCAGCTGCCTGATAAACCATTTCTTTTGAATTTCTGCCGAGGGCTCCGGCCAATAATAATCCAGCCCGATCTCTCCCACGGCGACACATTTGGGATCCAGGCACTGCTCACGCAAGGTTTCAAAGCGTTCTTCGGTAAGCTCTGCCGTCTCCGACGGATGTACGCCAATCGCCGCATAGATAAAATCATACCGTTCCGCCAGTGCCAGGCATTCAGCGCAAGAGGCGACCGTCGAGCCTATGTTGACAACCCTGCCAACGCCTGCTGCCTTCAAGCTCCCGATTAGTGCCTCTCGATCCTCATCAAAGGCATGATCATCATAATGTGCATGTGTGTCAAAAATCTCAAACTGTTGCATTTCCAAATCCCATCTACTTATTTCTTTAATCCAACGGATGCCTCAAGGTTTAGCTTATTCGGGTCGATGCCCATCGCATTGTAAGTAATCTTTACAATGCCAAGAGCGAATCTCTTCATAAAGTCCTCGTTACTATCCTTCTTGCCGTTTTTCATTTCCGCCGGAAGTTCTGCAAAGCTCTCCGGATCCAAGGGCGAAATATAGTAATCCATGGTGATGGCCGTGTCCTTTATGTGCACCCACTCAAGCACCTGCGTCTCACGATTGATATAATAATAATTTTTCACCCAGCGATTCGCCTTAGACTTCGTCGTATACAGCGTTTTTGTAAAGAGCACGTCGTACATAACGCCATTTATCTCTTCCTCATGGTCATAGGTAAACTCATTATCATCCATGAGGCCTAAAGGGTTGTCCGAGGATGCCAGCTCTGAAGCGTTCATGAAATCGAGATCCGTCGCCTTATAGTACTCCGTCTTCTTGCCCTTCATGGTCGTCGCCAGATACGCCTCACCGTTTTTGTACATATAAGCAGTGACGAAGTTATCCTCCGAGGAGGTATCCAGCTCTTTTTTTGCGTCGCATTCCCAAACCACATACCTAAAATAGAGAAACTCCTCCGTCTGTCCAAGGCCAAAGCGGATCGCCATCTTCACGCCTTCCTCCTCAGCCGACATGTCGATCACACAGTTGCCCAGAGGATGCTCTGCGAAATAATGGTCATACTTCTGGCTCCAATCATCCTTCGGTGCCTCCACGGTTGCCTCTTCATAGCCCGTAGCTACCACTTCCGACTGTGCGGATGCCAAGATATCTCCGATTCCCGCCATGGGATTGCCGACGCTCACGGATTCCTCCACTGCTTTTTCGCCACATGCCGTAAGCATTGCACTCGCCAGCAGCAATGCAGCAAGCTTCACCAAACCTCTCTTTTTCATGTTCCTCTCCCCTCTCGTATTCCGGTCCAAATCATATCTCGTTTCTGTCGCATTCCTCCATGTCTAATCACGACATAGATCCATCATGTCCAAAAAGGTTTTTGATCCTTATGCGTAAAGCCCTTCATTTTCACCTGATAAACGCCGAGCAGGGAATCATAATGCTCGATCTGCTTCTCCTTCAGCGCTCCAGCTTCCTTTAGCTCCTTCAGCTTCGCCTCATACTCTACCAAATATTCCTGCGCCGCATCCTTATAATTGTTCGCCATATTATTCTCCATGCGCTCAATCAAATGCTCCAGCTCAGGATTCTTTTTCACCCCGCCAAACAAACCAAACATACCTGCTCCTTCCCCTCTACTACTTTTTCCTCTCTATTTCGCCTTCCCCTTGAGGGGAAGGTGCACCGCCTGCGGCTGTTTGTAGTCCCTGCTTGCATTTCGCCTTCCCCTTGAGGGGAAGGTGCCTGCGAAGCAGGCGGATGAGGTGTCCGCAGCTCACCTTTATTTTCTGCAATTCCTAAATCCAGTTCACTCGTCCAACCCATGCTTCACTGCATAAACCGCAAGCTGCGTGCGGTCCTTGAGCTCCAGCTTCTCCAAAATCTTCGAAATCTGATTTCGCACGGTTCCCTCCGCAAGATATAGCTCCGCGGCGATCTCCTTATTATCATACCCCTGCGCTACCAATTTTACCACGTCAAGCTCCCTTGCTGTCAAGATGGTATTCTCATCCTGCGCCGTCTCCTGCTTTATCGCCTGTCCGGCCTCCTCCATTTGCTTTCTCATGACGCGGTACACGCCGTCCCCGAAAACGCTGATGCCTGAATACACGCTCTTTACGGACGCAATCACCTTCGCATCCTCCATCTCCTTTAGGATGTACCCGTCTGCGCCACTGGACAAGGCCTTGTTGATAGTCTCCTCATCGTCAAACGTCGTCAGCACCAGCACCTTGACTTCAGGGCACTGTTCCTTGATGGCCTGAATGCCGTAGGCACCGTCATAATCTGGCATCCGCATGTCCATCATGACCACGTCAGGCCGAAACACCTTGCACTTTTCAAAGGCTTCCTTTCCATTCTCCGCGAGCGCCACGACCTGAATTCCCTCATCCTGCTCCAGTACGGCCCGTAGCCCCTGCCTTAAAATCATAATATCGTCCGCAATCAAAACCTTAATCTTATCCATCTTCCGTTCCATCCCCCTATATTAGATCAAGCACAGCTCGAAATCCTGAATTTCTTCGTTTTCCCATGCCGCTGCCACACCTTAGACCGGCAGCTTCACCCTTGTCAAAAAGCCCTCACCCGGCGCCGAGGTAAAGCTCACCGTTCCCCCGGCCTTCTGTACCCTTTCTCTGATGCCGCGAAGGCCGTTATTATCCTGAATGCTCTCACAGCCCTTTCCGTCATCCGCGATCATAACCTCCAAAAAACTCTTTTGAAATCTGATGACCACGTCCACCTTTGTCGCCTGCGCATATTTTAAGGTATTCGTCATGCTCTCCCGAACCGTATCATAAACCGTCTTCGACAAATGCGAATAGGCCTGACTGTCCTCCCCGCGCACCGTGACCTCAACAGGAATCTCCTTCATCTGATTTGCCAGCTGCATCACTCCCTGCGTCACCAGTTCATATTCCGCCTCCTCGCGGAGCATATTGATGGACTCCCGAAGCTCCTTGATGCCCTGTCCCGTCAGCTGCCGCGCCTCCGTGAGATACCCTTTGACCTCTTCATAATTTTCCTTGCCCGCGGAAACCTCCGCCAGCTTCATGTACGACTGAATCATCGTCAGCGTGTGCCCCGCCGTGTCATGTACCTGCTGGGCAATACGGTTTCGCTCCTGCTCCAAAAGGAGCTTTTCGTTCGTGATCGCCAGCTCCTTCTTAAGGTTCATAAAGCGGTACTTAAACGCCGCCATCATCACGAGGAAAATGGAAATGCCAAAGCCCAGCGGCGTAATGTCAAAGGATGGAGCCACAAATCCCAGAAGATACAGGGCATTGAGCGCCACGGGCACCAGGACGGATGCCACGACAAGCCTTCTCGCCAAGGGATGCTTGGGCCCCATTTTCACATAAAGGATCACTGCCCCATAGATCGTGAAAAAATAAGTGCAGGCCACGTTCAGATAAAAGAACGGTCCATGAATCACCTGCTCCAAGGAGAAATCCTGATAATACAGATGATGCCATTTATTCGTCAGAACGCAGAGATAGAAAAAAATGGAAATTGCTCCTGGCAAAAGCTTTAACACGCCCTTTAGCTTCCGCCCCGCATAAAAACAAGCAAAATAAAACCAGGTGGAGCCAACAAAACAAATGCCCACGTTTCCAATCAGAAACGCCGCCGTCAGTTCCCCCCTGGTCTTCGCCATCAACTGCAAAATCTGGGACGCGCACCATACCACTACCGTTCCCTGACACACAAAATAAGCCCAGCTACTTGCACTTCCATCCCCTCGAAAGAGCAGCGCTGCCATACAAAACAGCACTGCTCCGATCACAGCTATGTAAATAAATGTTAACACTAATTGCATGTTACTTTTCAGCCTTTTCCTTTTTGATTGCAAAAATCACAAGGCCAACGCCTGCCACGAACAAATATACCCACCATGCAATGCTCAGCCATACCTCTCTCGTGAGATACAGAGCAATGACGGTTAAAGTCAGGGCAGCAGCCAAGGCATATGCCTTTTGCCTAAGCAGCGTCGCCAGTACCAGCATGAGCAGAGCGGCAATTCCCAGGAACAAGACGTTCGGCAATGCAGGAACCATCAGGTTATGGAACAGCAATATTGCCAATAATAAGCAGGTTCCAATTAACTGGGCAATCCGAATCTCCTCGAACATATCATACCAAATAATCCCCAAAAGAACAATCCCAAGTCCTAAGAAAATACAGATATATTCCAGCTGAAAATCCGCTATCAGAAGTCCCGTGTTCTCAGCCCAAAAGGCCGTAGGAAGAATGGGCTTTTTCAACAGGGCAACCAATGCCACCAGAAGTGACATGGACTGAAGCAATCCCTTCAAGCCGTCTAAGCCACGGAAATCATCCATACAGAAGGAAAGCGTTAGGAAATACAGGGCTGCCAGGAAGCAAAGGGAATAATTCTTGGCATAGGAGGGAAGGAAGAATGCGATCACTCCGTTTAGACCAATACCACCAAAGAGCAGAGCAAATTTCCCAATGACCTTCCAGGATGCGTCAGGATCCTTGAAATACTTCCATGCCAGAAGAGCAACCGCCAAGGCAATGGCATAAGGGAAACAACACAGCTCTTCCCTGATCTCTTCCTTTACAAGGGCAAACTCCATCACCTGAATCAAGGAATACAGACCCGTCAGCATCACATTCGCAAACAGCAGCTCCCTGCGATCCAACAAAACCATAAGAATCAGTCCGATCAGGAAAGCTCCAAACACACTGTAAGTGATTTCCGTCCAACCATACTCTTCAAATACGCTCTTGAACAGTCCTACAAAAAACGTCAAAACTGCATACAGAAGCAGGAAGCTTTGCGCCACCCGAAGCACCACAAGCTTATTGTAGGTGAAGTACAGCACAGTTACGGAACCCAGAATCATCAAAACCGGAACTGCAATAAATACAAAGTTGCTTTCAATAAAGAGCTGAAGGAAGGTCCAAGGCAGACTGATCATAGTGTGGAAAATATAAACCAGCGATGCGATGGTAATGATGTTCTGTTCCTCTGGAAGCTCCTGATGACAATAGGCAATCAGACCTGCCATCATTGCGGAAAGAATGGTCGTGCTAAGAAGGGCTACGCTGCTTCCAGCGACTCCTTCGAAGCAATTTGCGAGGCTAATAATCATTCCATCGCACAGAAGAACCTGAAGGATAAAATCAATGATCTTCTTCTCCTTCCAAAAGCGCCAAAGCAGGGGAACGGACATCGCTGCCAGAGATAAAAAGACCATCATGCTCTTCTCGCCGTCTGTCATGAGAAGAAGCCCCATCACGGAAAAGCCCGTGAAGCACACGCCGAGATAATACAGGGCCGTTGCCGCCTTTCCAAGGGATCTGTTCTCTGCCCAAACGCTTCCCGTGAAGAATGCTGCCGTTATCAATACCAGGCAGAGCTTCTTGATCGCATCTGGAAGGTACTGCCAAGTCTGGGACACAAAAATGCCTCCTGACACGACGATAAACAAAACACCCACGGACAATAACAATGTCGAAAAAATTTTCTTACTGTTTTCTTCCATCGTTTCCACCTCTTTCTTATCCTGAAGCTGGCACAAATGCCAATGATTTCGTGAAAGTATCTTTCCTTATGGCTCCATTATAAGAACTCCCTGAAAATTTGGGCAGAGGTCATATGTCATCAAAAAAAGGAGGGCCTGTGACAAACGTCACGCCCTCCTAATAATCAATGTATGTCGTTTTCCTATAGACTTCCGCCAATGTCATTAAATTAAGGATTTAGCCAGAACTCGGGGCTCAACTTATTGACATTAGGCTTCTCCAGCAGGAAACCGTGATAGCAGCTAACTTATAATTGGTTATAGCTTCCCCAGCGCATGTCTTGCCGCAATCATGCCAAAGGTATAGCATCTTCCCAGTGATAACCCCGTCTGATGGAACGGATAGTCATTTCCTCCATAGAACGGTCCGCCAAGATTTCCGACGCAATACAGTCCAGGAATCACCTCACCTGCCGCATTCAGCGCCTGACCATTTTCATTAATCACAACGCCAGACACCTCCGCTGACACGCGAATATGCTTCCGTGCACCCCAAAACGGTGCCTTCTCGATTTTATGCAGGTACTTTGCAGGCTTACCAAAGTCCGTATCAACTCCCTTGTCGCAAAGCTCATTATACCTGTCAATTGAAGCCTTCATCGTCTCATACGGAAGATCCAGCTCCTTCGCAAGCTCTTCCAGCGTATCGCACCTATGCAGGTCAATCAAGTTCTTAAATACCCCCTGCGGATTCTCCACCGCACCAGGGATATACTTTTGCATCACTACGGGCGGCACCTTTCCGCTGACAAACTCATCCGCGGGCCAGTTCATGTATTCATCATCATAAATCGTGCAATACCAGCCCTTTGAGCCCGTCTCCTTATGCTCCGCATCCAGCATGGAACCCTTGTAAGCGGGCTGGAATTTCAGGAGATTCCCCATGTATACAAATCCCGTATATTCATTCGTAAACCGCTCCCCGTTCATGTTCAGATAAAGGAACGGCTCCTCCCACATCAGCGCGGAGTCAAAATCGTGCATCATCTTCGTATGCCCAAGATTCTCCATCCGAGCACCTGCACTCATGGCAAGCACATGACCATCGCCCGTCTTGCCGAACTGCTTCTTGTCAAACTCCGCAATGTCAGGACACCAATGCTCCACCATCGCAGCATTATTTGTATAATCACCCGTCGCAAGAATCACGGCCTTTGCTGCGTTAAACTGAAGATACTCACCGCTCGCCGTCCTGCCGATCACGCCCGTTACCCGCTCGCCATCCTTGATCAGCTGAACCGCAGGCGTCGAAAAGAAGGTCTCCAGATTGGAATGCTTCGCCTGAACATTGTCCACAACCTTGCGAAGCGCATTTCCGACATTCAAGGGCTTAGGGCCAAACCAGGGTGCCCAGAAATAACAATGATCCTCCCCATACTCATAGCTCGTCTCACGATCCCGCCAGGTCCCCGTGAAATCGCCGCTGGTGCTCATGAATGCGCAGAGCTTGTCCCCGTCATTCAAGAGCTTTGCACTCTCCGTGTTGCTGTCCACCTTGCTCCCGTCGCCGTATTCCGTCTCCGCTGTCATGCCCGCACGGTTCCAAAGCCACATCATGACCTCCTCGGAATACTCCGCATAAGCCCGCAGCTGCTTTACGTCCGCACGCCAATCGCAAAGCCCATTCGTATGATGAATCCACTTTGCGATACCAGCCTCCGTTGAACGAGACTTGATAATCGCCGAGCCACAATTTCCCTGCGAAACAACATTTGCTTCCTTCTGAAGCAGCGCCACCCTTGCGCCAAGCTCTGCCGCCCAGCCCGCTGCAGGTACGCCCGCAGCGCCCGCACCCACGACAACAATGTCATACGCGAGCACCTTGTCAGGCACGATCTCCCTAAGCTCACAGACGGACTCTGCAACCTCCGCCTCCGACAAACCTACTGGAACCTTCTTCTCACTCATCTTTGCCACCCCTCATAACAAATTTATTTAGTTTACCATAGCCCCTACTCTGTCGGAGCCTTCCCAATCAGACGGATGATATCCGCATCCTCCGCCTCCGAATACATCTCCCTCACATGTTCAGATATCCTGTTCCATGATTCCTTTGGCTTTTCTGAATATGCTGCAGTTACCTTGTCGTATCCCCATCTTCATCCTCTCCGATGAAGAAATCCATAATCTTTTTCTCTCTGCGACTGGCAAGCCCATCCTGATAACGACTGTCAAAATCGTAGCCTGCCCGTCTGAAATTCACGAAATACGGCAGCCACTCCAGGCTGATGAACCCTGCTTTGTTTCCAAAGAGCGGAAGGAATCCGATCTCATTTATCCAATTCACAAGCTCCTGCCATGTCCTGATCCGATAGGGATTGTCCCACTCAATGCCTCGCATGATCCACTCACCGTTCTCTACTGACATTTCATCATTTCCTTCCGCAGCATTTCTTATACTTCTTCCCAGAGCCACAGGGGCATCAAGCATTGATCAGTTCTATTCTACTCTTAGTGCTTTCCGCCAATCCTCTTCCTTAAAACCGATCATCACCTTTTCTTCCGTAATGAGCAGCGGTCTCTTCACCAGCATTCCGTCCGATGCCAGAAGCCTAAACATCTCATCCTCACCCATATCCGACAGCTTCTTCGAAAGCTCCATCTCCCGATAGAGCTGACCGCTGGTATTAAAAAACTTCTTCAGTGGCAGCCCGCTTTTCTTATGTAGCTTGCGCAATGTCTTTTCATCCGGATGATCTTCCTTAATATCGATCACGGTATATTCAACCTTGTTATCATCTAACCACTTCAATGCCTTCTTACATGTTGAACATTTTGAAT
>SVFO01000012.1 GCA_015056795.1 Lachnospiraceae bacterium | reverse complement strand
AAAAGGCGTTTACGGCGTAAGCTTGACCTGTCTAAGTAAACCTACGCTTCATCAGAAAAAACACCCCTGAACCTTATTCGGTTCGGAGGTGTTTTTTGATATTTATTTTTTTACCTGTTATACCGTTTCACGCATCTTTCAAAAATCAACACATTCTGATCAATCGTCGAATTAATTCCAATCGAGACTCCTCCCAATTCCGACAAAGAGGAATCATGTCCAATTTCATTTGAAAACGCAAACACAAGTCTCCATCCCTTGCTGGCATGAAAAGCAATTACCTCGCTCATCCGTTCCGTGTCCACGCCACCATGATCTTTGTCCAGAATAGACACGACGTCATATTCATAAATATCATTCAGCTCCATAATCTTCTCTTCAGACTGCTCTCCAGCCATTTCACCGCACTTTGAATTCTCTTTCATATGCCCTCCCAATGATAGGCTTCCGCCTTTTATCCTTTTGTGAATTCATCTCACTGTTTGATATGGTAAAATCCCACCAGAACATATTAACACTTTACCATATTGTAATATCATCTGCAAGACTTGTTTTTCCAACGAGCAACTACCGATTTTTCAACTGAAATTCTAGCGGGATTCCATCGCAGCTATTGTCGCAGATCCAAACGCGGAATTTTCCTTCCTCACTTGCCCATTTTTCTTCTGCCGTCCAAAAGCGAAGCATTTCCTCACTGATAGTGAAGCTTACCTTCTCTTCTGCTCCAGGCTCTAAAGAAATCTTCTTAAAATCAGCCAACTCTCTGATTGGTCGTACGCGGCTCCCCGTGACGTCTCTGACATAAAGCTGAACCGTAGCGCTTCCCTTCCTGTCTCCAGTATTTCTGACGGTTACGGAAGCAGTAATGGTATCAGAAGCTGACATCGTTTGCGCGCTCAGCTTTGCGTCAGTATATTCGAAGGTCGTATACGAAAGTCCGTATCCAAAAGGGTAGAGCGCCCCATTCTCGCAATCAAGATACCTTGAAGTATAGGGTCCCGGTCCATTTTCTGGCTTAGGACGGCCCGTAGGATACATGTCATAATGCAACGGCTCCTGCCCTACGGTATACGGAAAACTCACGGAAAGCCTTCCCGAGGGCGAGGCCTTTCCCATCAAGACGTCAACCACTCCATGTCCCCCTTCGGTTCCAGGCAGCCAACATACCATCAAAGCATCCGAAAGCTCCCTTACTTCCTTTAGTTCAAGAGGTCTCCCCGTAAAGATAAGCGTTACGATCTTTTTCCCTGTTTTCTTCATCTCATTTAGCAGTCGAAGCTGTACCATAGGGAGCTTAAGGCTCGCCTTACTTGTGGCTTCCCCAGACTGCGCAATGTCCTCTCCGAGGCATATAATAACGGTATCCGCCCACTTTGCAGCATGAATGGCTTCTGCCAGAAGCTCGTCATTTTTCTCCTGCCAGTGATCCACGTGACAGATCTCTCGTGCAGTCATGGCATCCTGATCTAACATGGTGCAACCCACAGCTAACTTTATGAGTTCTGGCTCGCATACCTCCGAAGCAGCTTCCCATACGGTTACCGTGTTCTCATCCTCTCCTGAAAAAGCCCATGAGCTCTGAAGTCTTTTGGTATCGGCATATGGACCGACAAAGGCTAGCTTTTCTTTTCTGAGTGGCAGTGTATTTTCCTTATTCTCAAGAAGAACAAGGCTTGCCGTAACAGCCTCCCTTGCAAGCTGCCTGCTTTCTTTAGTTATCACGGGACCAGACTCCATGGTCAGCCCCCTGTAAGGATCCTCAAAGAGTCCAAGGTCATTTTTCATATTGAGTACCCTTAGAACCGCCTCATCAAGCATCTCCATGGAGACTGCTCCTTCGTTCACCAGCTCTTCGAGATAGGCACTGTAGCAGCCTGAACACATGTCGATGTCCACGCCTGCCATCATTCCCTTCAAAGCAGCATCCTTCTGGTCCTCGGCAAACCCATGATTAATCATCTCTCCTACGGCACCCCAGTCAGAGATCAGCACTCCCTGAAAGCCAAACTCTTCCCTTAAGATCTTTTTCATAAGGAATTGATTTCCAGTAGCAGGAATTCCGTTGATACTGTTAAAAGAAGACATCACCATGACAGGATTTTTCTTTATGGCTTCGCCATATGCCCGAAGATAGTACTCCCTAAGCGTATGCTCAGAAAGCTCAGTGTTGTTATAATCTCTTCCACCTTCGGCAGCACCATAAGCTGCAAAATGCTTAACACAAGCCGCAACATGGGTAGGATCCTTTAAATCATCACCCTGATATCCCTCGACCATGGCTTTCGACATGCGGGAATTTAGGAGCTTGTCCTCCCCTGTGGATTCCATAATTCTACCCCATCTCGCATCTCTGCAAAGATCAGCCATCGGGGAGAACGTGGCATGAACACCGTCGGCCGCGGCCTCCCGTGCCTGTAATTCCGCGCCCTTCCTTACCGCATCTGGATCAAACGTGGCTCCCTGGCCCAGCGGACAAGGCAGAACCGTCTTATGTCCATGTATCACATCAAGCATAAACATGAGCGGAATATGATGAGGATGCTCGCTTATATACTGTTCCTGAATCTTTCTAAGCCTTTTGCTACCCCAAATTCCCAAAGTACTTCCAGCTAATCTTTTTACGTTATCTTTTACCTGCCCTCTTTCAATTCCCGTGATCTCTGCATCCGCCTCGTACTCAGAGCCCGAGATTTGTACCAGCTGCATTACCTTTTCTTCCGTTGACATATCATTTAACAGTGCTTCCAATGCTTGCTTATCCATACAGTTTTTCCTTTCTTATGAATTCTTTTTTCTTAAGAGCACAAGGTATTCCGTCGTATCTTCTTCCAATTTCTTTTCTCCCGGCCAAATCCTTCATTTCTGCTTTTCTTATCTTATTATATTTCTTTTCATGATAAACCATAGAAATCTCCTTAAGGATCTTGGAATCATCATTTCACTGCTAACAGCGCCTTATGCAAAAAAGAATCGCCTCAACAGGATTTTACTTTGAAATGAAATACTTATCCATACTAAACGACGTTACCTTATCTATTGCAGATTTATGCTCGCGAATACAATCTAATTTCAAATCTTTTAATTCTTTTGTATCTTTTTTTGATAACATAAGTTCCATACAATAGAAATCTAATCTTGAAATATAATCAGCATATTCCATAATTTCGTCTTTTGAAATAAGATTGCTTCCTTCAATAAGCGCTTTGATGCCCTCATATTTCTCAAATATATATACTAAATTACTTCCTAAAGTCAATTCCGTTTCAACAGGTTTCTCAGCTAATCCCAATACCCATGCTAATACTCTAGCCTGTTCACCCAAAGTTGCTAATTCGTATAATTGATTCTCCTCAACGTTTCCTTTTGATATTTCTGATAAATAACTCGATAATTGATTAAATTCCGGAGCATATTTCAATGCCAGCATCATAACGTCCGCATCATCCATATCTCCCCTATTATTTAATCTATTGAACGCCTTTCTTCCTACAAAGAAATCAAAAATTAAATGCAATACTAATTCCTGTTTTTCCTCTATTTCTACAATAGAATCAACAGGTACGAGTTTCAATTCTTTATAGCTTGGCATTCCCATTTTTTCCAGAATTTCACAATTCTTTTCTATTCTGGCAATGTCATTATTGGAATATGTAATATGATCCGTATCTATCTTAAATCTTGATTTGAAATAGTTTTCTAAGAAACCACCATTTCCCTCAAGATTCTCATTCTCTTTATTCTTCTTAAAAACACTAAATAAACCCATTTGTTCTTCTCTCCTTTTTATTAGTCATTAAACTTAGATTCGAGCTTGCCAAAGGCAAACCCTCCTTATTCGCCAATACTTACAATATAGGACTTCGCTTTTTCAGTATTCATAATAGAGAGTCCTCTCCGTTCAACTTGTTCTTTGCATAAAATCTCCAAATTTTAATTTTATCATTTTAAGTATAGCAAATATGAAAACTTCGGTCAATTCCAAGCAGGCAGGAACGCAAAAAGATCCCGGAATTTTTGTTCCGAGATCTTCGCAAATTTATGCATTTGCTTTGCCAAGAAACATGATCGTTTCGATAAGTATGCATCTATCCCAATGCCACGTCCAGCGCCATCATCAATACAAAACCTAACGAAAATGCCACCGTACCTACATTGGAGTGTTTTCCTTCGGACATCTCCGGGATTAATTCCTCCACCACCACATACATCATGGCACCGGCGGCGAAGGCCAGCATGTAAGGCAAAATCGAAACTACGGCGCTTGCCGCTACAATGGTGAGCAATGCCGCTATGGGTTCGACAATACCAGATAAGACGCCATACCAAAAGGTTTTGACCTTCGGCATGCCTGCTGCCCTGAGCGGCATGGACACGATCGCTCCCTCCGGGAAATTCTGAAGAGCAATGCCAAGCGCCAGCGTAAAAGCAGCTGCCCGACTGACACCCGTTTCTCCGGCGACCCAACCTGCATAGACCACGCCCACTGCCATGCCTTCCGGGATGTTATGAAGCGTCACGGCAAGAATCAGCTTAGTCGTGCGCTTTAGGTTGCTTTTCGGACCCTCTGACTGTTCGTCCATGTGCATGTGCGGCGTTACGTTGTCCAGCAACAGCAAAAAGCCTATACCGACCAGGAACCCCACGGCAGCAGGAAGGAAGGACAGCTTCCCCATGCCCTCCGCACCGTCCAGCGCAGGCTGTAAAAGACTCCAGAACGAAGCCGCCACCATCACACCTGCCGCAAAGCCAGTGAGCATGCGTTGAACGCTATCGGAAATTTTGTCTTTTAGTGCAAACACCATCGCTGCCCCAAGGCTGGTTCCCAAAAAGGGCAACATGATGCCCATCCATACCTGTACATTCATATCGTTCACCTCGCATTTGTTACTCTCCGTGTCTCAGCTCTTTATTATACACCATTCATCGAGCCAGGAAAAGAGTCTCCCTACTTGACATACAAAAAATATCAATTACCTGAAACTAAATAGTTTGTTTAGTTCAACGTAAAAGAATTTCGCAATCAGCCAAGATAATGCTCGTTGATAACAAACCATTTCCGTCTGGCTCGGTAAAATCACGAATTTCTATGGATGCCAGGCAGTTATCAGATACTTTGTAAAAATTATATATTGAGTCATCATCCCCCGCTAAATCCCCTGTTTGGAACGGTTCCCCTTTTGCGAGCTTAAACTCATCATTCATATCTACATTCAATCTTTTAATCTCATCCCTAAACTCAGGCGTATCTTCAATGGGAAAGGCTGTATAGCTCGTATTTGTGCATGTTAAACTCACCCTTCTGATCTGACCGTTTTCCTTGTCTGTCCAAATTTCCATACCATTAAATCTAACCGAATCCTTGCTTAAAATCTGAGCATAGGAATGTATCGTAGTAACAATGTCCATTCTTTCACTTGTCATCATCGAACCAGTTCTATCTTTCAGTTCAATATCAAAGAATTCTCCGATCATCTTTTCTGCCGTATTCAAATCTTCACCCATAACATCGCTGATCAACTGATAAATAGAACCAAGCGTATTGTCAGAAAATGCTCCGCTAGCCTGCATTTCCGTTTCTTCGGTCATATCAGTTGTTTTGCTGAATTCAACTTCTTCACTGCTGACAACGCTACTTACATCATCTCTCGTCATTTGGGTACTCTTATCCGTGCACGAACAAATCATGACCATCATCAGTCCAATCGTCAACAATCCTTTAACCCTTATATTTTTCATCATTCTCTATCTCCTATCGTCACTGCCGTGTTTTAAAACCCTCTCTTAAAGTATATCAAAAGAGGAAACTCCAGTCAATTCAATAGGAATGACATAATCCCTGCCAGCATGGCGGCAATCACAGGATATCCAATCAATGTGCCGACCCATTTCATAATAAGAGTTTTTCCATAGATGTAAGGTCTCAGATCATCCGTCCCTTCTATGTTCCAAGCCTTCGTCTTCCCTACCCAGTACCAGTCAATAAACAGGCGATCAAATAGTCCTTCAATAAGCAAAATAATCGTCATCTGGATAAAGCCTTCCCAGAATGTTCTTGCACCATTGATGCCATAGGCAGAAAGCAAAACGACAATAAGCATGAGAGGAAGCGTAATAAGCTTACACATGTTGGCGTTCTTCTTAATCCTCTCTTCCGTAGTAAGACCATTTTCTATACATCTGTCCCAGACTTCTTTTTCGTATAAGGAAACTAGGCCTACGGGCCCGTTGGCTATTCCAACTACGCAGGCAATAAGAATGACAAAGCTTAACACAATTCCTTCAAAAAGTATCATAGGTATGATCATAACTTAACGCACCTCCTTTAAATATCTGTAAATAGAATCAAAAATCAAATCAACGTTGATCTGAAGAGCTTCCTCAAACAACGTATCCCTGTTCTGATACAAGGCATAAATGGACTTGATGAAGTTGACAACCACGCCTGGGTTGGCATCTTGTCTGATTCCTTTTATTTTTGCAGATATGAATTCGAATTTTTTAAGATCATTCGGCTGATCAAAGTAAGAACTGTCTGTTATATGAGATTTCAGCCAAACCCAATCATCCAACTTCATTCGAAGAAGAATATTCTGTTCAGGCCTAAAATTCTCTCGGAAAACCTCCAGGAATCTTTTCAGTGTGATCGTACCATCCTTGGAGAAATGCGACGCCATCTCCCGTTCAAATCTCACTTCCGTATCCCTGATCATCGCGACTACAAAGTCTTCCTTGGAAGCATAGAAATTGTAAAAGGAACCAACTGCAATTCCAGAATTCTTTGCAATCATAGCAACCGTCATCTTCTTTAAACCGATCTCGGTACTCAGTTCATACCCTGAGTTCAAAAGCCTTTGTCCTATTTCTTCCCTTTCCCTTTCGGAAAAACCACCAGCCATTCTTGTTCTCCTTTCTCAAAACATTTGCATTAAATTACACATAAAACATCCGCATAATTAATTTAGTGAATATTTCCGTCAAATTCTTCATCATGAATATTATCACGTAAATATTCACGTGTCAACAATATAGTATTTGGTGCGAGAACAAGGAAAAAAAACGATAACTGGCATAGGAAAAGAGCTCGTCAGGATAGACGGGCTCCCATGGCATTAATTCATAAAAGCTAAGACATTTATGATGCAATGAAGTAACAAACTTGAAAAGATATTCCTATCCTTTTCGTATAGTCCCGTCATAACAAGACCTTCTACAAATACGATCAGATAGCTTGCCATTGCCTTCAGACTCTTAAAGTCTTCCAAATTACAATGGTGTAACGTAAACAATACAGAAGCGATTAATATCCACAGACATATCAGTAGCTTTCTGTTATCCTTTATTTTCCTTCTAACTATTTCGTAAATAAAGCCTCGAAAAACCATTTCCTCTACAAATGGCCCAATCAACAATGCCGTGGCTCCTTCAATGATAGGGCTTGCTTTGACCGCTTCACTAATTGCTGTTTCGTTAGAACTATCTCCTATTCCTAAACTGCTAAGTGTAATGGCAACAATGATGATCAACAGGAACATAATTAGCACTGAGATACTAACATGCGGTAAATACTTCTTATAGTTTTTACGATAATCCTGCAGGCTTTCGATCAGCTGCCTCCTCTGAATCACTATGAAAATAATAGCGAAAACAGTATAGTAGATTGGATCAAAATAGAATTCCCAAAATTTCAGATCAGCAATACTTAATAATAGTTTCACGAAAAATATCTGTTCAACCAACACATGGCTGATTAATAGTAATACAAATACTGTGATTCCATACCTCAAAGTCTGTTTTTGAATAGATTGTCTATGATCACTCATTCTTGTACCATCCGCTTTCTTCCCAGCATTCCTTACATGTATTTTGAAAAATCAATCTCTCGTGTTTGCTCAAATTCGACTTTATCCAGATGACGGATAATTTTGTCTTTATCATTCCCAGCTTCTTTCAGTTCCTCTGAAGCTGCCCACCATAGTGGCCGGATACATTTATAGAGCAAAGGCGCAGCTTTCTTTTCCAAATCTGTAAAGGAATAGATTTTTTTTGCAATGCTTAACGCATGAAGTACTCTCTTTAGAAATACGTCTTCTTGCTCCAGCTCCTCGTATTCATCCCATGTAGAAACATAAGGGGCCTGACGGATAATGTAATTGATATATACCTCTTTCCCGCCGATGTTAAAATCATAAACTCCCTTGAAATTACCAGACTCGTCTAAGAGAACATTCGT
Source organism: Lachnospiraceae bacterium (assembly GCA_015056795.1). Classification (GTDB taxonomy): domain Bacteria; phylum Bacillota; class Clostridia; order Lachnospirales; family Lachnospiraceae; genus Acetatifactor. The sequence goes on along the minus strand of SVFO01000012.1, from coordinate 98,398 downwards.
ATCATTAATGTCTGCTTGAAAAACCGATGTTGGCAGTTGATGATAGATCTCTTCCAATTCTTTTCTGGCCTTCGTCCAACGATTCCAAATCCTCTCTACTCTTTCCAAGAATTCGTTCGGAAGTGTTTGGGCTACGTTCAACCATTTCATGGCATCTTCCGTCGTTTCGTCCGTTTCATCATTGGGATCAAACAGCTCAAACATGCAATACGCAGAGGGAAGATCCGTATAATCAAAATGGCAGGCTGCCACCTTGGCATCCATGATCATGGCATCCTCAAGGAAGGAATACCACCCATCCTTAACAAGATGTGTGTCTGCGTATTTTTCTTTGATCAATTCTCTTGCTGATCTATATTTAGAATATTCTTCTGCCCATGCAATGCATTCTCTTCCCTCATACTGTACTTTTGGGTAGGAACCGTCTAGAGCGCGGATAAACTGAGGACAGTAGTATCCCAGATCACGATACTGCCTAGCAATTCTTTCCCACAAAACAAGATGTTTTTCATCGCTGAAGCCATTGGAAGATATCTTAACTACGGCCTTTTGTTTTTCAAACTCGACAATAAGCGTTATTCTAAAATCTTCCTCTCCATGGCTGGTATTTATGATATTCATGTTATTTACAGGCTCACGAAAAAAAAGCGTTACAATCTCTTTTGCATTCATAAAATAGTAGACAAATTATCTGTTTTGGTAGATTTTTGTCTAATCACTCCTTCTCTATTTCTTTGCTTTGCTGATAACTCTCTTCATTAGTATAGCAAAGATTTGCGTATTGTTCTGGATTTATCTTAATAGCGCCTCTACCTGTTCGCGTTTTTCATACAGTACGCATCCACCCTTATGGTCATCGGACAAAAGATCACCTGATCTAAGAGAGGTAAACAACGGAGAATTCATTGCCTCCTTTAGGCCCTTATCCCGAATATTGACATCCGAAAATGGTGAGAAGGGACACGGTTCTGCACCACCATGTGAATTGATATGGAAAAAGCCTCTGCCGGCTGCAAGACATCCACCGGAGCTCTTTTCATCACCTGGAAATGAAACAAATACCATCTCAGGATACTGCTCGCGAAGGCGGGCAATCTCATTCGCCAAATACTCTCTCTCTTCGTCTCCTGGCGCAAGCTCCTTGCTCTCTTCAGTCACAGGAACAAATTCTGCGAAAATGACAGCCTTGCATCCGCGGGAAGCAAGAGTCTCGATAAAGGAATCCGATGACACTTCCTTTAAGTTTTCCGTTGCAACCGTAACAGATGCTCCAAAAATCAGGCCCCTCTTTTGAAAGGCATCCATGTTACTGATCAGGCGGTCATATACTCCTTTTCCCCTTCTGGCATCCGTTACCTCTCTGTTTCCCTCAATGCTCATAATGGGGATCAGATTTCGTGACTGATCAAACAGCGTGAGATATTTGTCATCCAAGAAGGTTCCATTCGTAAAGATCGGAAACAAGATGTTCTGGCGCTTTCCAGCTGCCTCGATAATGTCACGCCTAAGCATCGGTTCTCCGCCCGCAAGCAATATAAAACTGATCCCTAGATCATCCGCCTCAGTGAAAATACGGAGCCACTCATCGCTTGTCAGCTGCGCCACTGGCTCTGCATCCACCGTGGCATGATTGCAACGGGAATAGCACCCTGCACAGTGCAGATTACACTTGCTGGTGATGCTGGCGATCAAAAATGGTGGAATATGTTCCCCATTCTTTTCCAGTTCTGCCCTCTTTTTGGAAGCCGCCCTGCTTGCAGCAGCAAATCTCAGCATAAAAGCGCTTTCCCTGGGATTCTTGATTGTTGCCTTAATTGCGTCAGCAACAATCCTCTCAACGCCCTTTGTCATATAAGATTGAATGTCAAAGTTCTGATCCATTCTCGGCTTCACCTCCATCTCATACACTGTCACATGCATTCAAAAGCACTCACTAATATGATTATTTAAATTCATTACTTCTCGCCTTGAAAAAATCATAGAAGTATCTGACGTTCTCCAGCTCAGTCCATTTGCATTCCTCGCAACCAGGCTGATCCAAATTGTAGATTTTCGCATTCAAAGTTCCAAGCATAAATGGCGAATGCGTTGCGATGATAAACTGACATCTCAGGAATCTAGCCATCTTGTTAATCTCATCGGCAAGCTTCACTTGATTTGCCGGAGAAAGCGAAACCTCGGGTTCATCTAACAGATATAATGCATCTGGCCCGAGCGTGTCTTCAAAATACTGAAGTGCCGTCTCGCCATTCGAATACTTCTCCTGCCCATACTCAATAATGCCCTGCCTGCCGATTCCTCCTTGCGGTGCCAGATATTTCTGGATTTCCTCCTTGCTTTTTCCCATCTTTAGAAGGTCGTATTCCATACCCTCCGCCAGAACCTGTCTCTGCTGGATTTTCTTAATCTCATACAGGATGTCCTCACTCTTGACATATCTGCTTTTCTTAGGAATGGAACGAATCATTCGTCCCGTTTCTTCATCATCCCCGAGATCATATCCGCACTCTTCCACAAACTCATCACAATACCTGACTCTTCCAAAGGTGTTGCTCGTACACCTCTCTCGTCCCTCTATTTGTAGTTTATCTGCTATCACATTTAAAAGTGTTGATTTTCCTGAACCGTTATTTCCATAAAAAACCGTGATCTCTTGAAAGACAAATGGCTCCGCGGCTTTCCCTCGAAATACGTTGTATGGATAAATATTGGGGTTTGTCAGCTCTCTGTCACTAATTCGGAATGACAGTAAGTAGATCATATTTCTTTACCCCCTCCCTAATTTATAATGATGTTCCCTCAGCCACGAAATCAGGACAGCCACAAACCTCCCGTATCAGTCCATATTCATCTATCTTTTGGAAGACCGTCAGATAGGCCTGATCCGCATATTTCTTCCACTGACGATCCAAATAACCATTACTAATGCCTCGGTAGACCGCCGCGGCCATCATCATGGCGGAAGTGCCATCCACAAAACTATCTAGACCTCTTTCGTCCTTTCATATGCCCGCAGGCAAACCTCACCATTTGCAGCAGGGTCTGACACTACCTCTCTAGAAGTTTTCCCTCACGCACCTTATTTATGAAGAACAACCATAGCAACCTCTTCCGCCGATAAATACATAAGAGCTTCCGTTGGTTCTTTCCGTATCTTCAGATAAATAGAGATTATATTCGTCATATACATATTCTGTTTTTTCTCCGTCAAGGTCAAAAACGGCGATGCCGTCATCCTTTATGATGAGATAACCTCGGCTTTCAGTCTCATGAAGCTCCAGCATCTCCTCAAAGGTCTCGCCATCTTTTACAATTCCAATTCGCTTATAGTATCCCGGCTGCACCTTTCCTATGTTAGGATCATTTCGCCAATCGATTGCTTCGGAATCTATCGTCGCGATATTAGTTGTAGCAGCTCCTGTCTCATTCGTCTCACTGGCATGATTACAGGAAGCAAGAATGAAGCATGTGCTGCCAACCATAACTACTAAAAATAGAATTCTTTTTGTCAACTTTTCCATATTTCTGTCACATGGGCATCTTATACAGCTCACAGATTGTCTGCGCGTTCGGAATAACAACAGGACGCAATAGATTGTTCATGATCATTTCCGCCGGCATTCCCACACTCTGCTCAATAAGGGCTGGCTGACTATTGGGTGCCGATATCATATCCCGGAAAACGGATACCAAATCGCAAATCGGCGGTCCCATGGTCACTTCCGGCATATCAATGAGCAAAAGCTCGCCATCCTGGATCATGATATTGCCAGGATGAAGATCATTGTGCGTAACTGTATCAGCTTCCGGGATCGCATCTATAATCCTACGGAGTAGCGTGATCTCTTCCTCCGTACACCATTGTCCCAGCTTGTCCGCTCTATCATGCAGTACATCCTGAATTCTTGAAAATTTTCCATTACCGCTTTCCTTTCATCGTGCCGTTTCCAACGCATGAGCCACCTTTCTTTTATTTTACCATGGACAGCAAAGAATGGCAAAGAAATTTCCAGTCTTCATGATTAAACCATCACATGGTTGTCCATACTAATGGTATCCCTACAAAAGACGGCAAGAATGAACGATCTTTGGAGGTTATCATGGCAATCGGTAAGGTTGAGATCTGCGGCGTGAACACATCGAATCTGCCGCTTCTTACCAATGAGCAAAAGGAAGCATTGTTCCAACGTATCCAAACCGGGGATGAGGATGCGCGAAATCAGTACATTGAAGGCAATCTGCGCCTTGTTCTAAGCATTATCAAGCGTTTTTCTTCTGCTAATGAAAATGTAGATGATCTGTTTCAGATCGGTTGCATTGGACTGATCAAGGCCATTGATAACTTTGACGCGTCGCTCGGCGTTAAGTTTTCGACCTACGCCGTGCCCATGATCATTGGAGAGATCAAGCGCTTTCTGAGGGATAATGCCTCTGGGCTCCGCGTCTCCCGCTCCCTAAAGGACACTGCCTATAAGGCGATCCAGGCGCGGGATGCATTGACAAAGCGAAATCAAAAGGACCCCACTGTCGAGGAAATTGCAAGCGAAATTGGTATCTCCAAGGAGGACGTAGTCTATGCCATGGATTCCATTCAAAGTCCCATGAGCCTTTATGAGCCTGTTTATACGGAGGGCGGTGACGCCTTATATGTCATGGACCAGATTAGTGACAAAAAAAATAAGGAGGATACCTGGATTGAGCATCTCTCCTTAAGTGAAGCCATTAAAAAGTTAAATGAACGGGAACATGAAATCATCCACCTACGCTTTTTTGAAGGAAAAACGCAAATGGAGGTTGCTGATATGATCGGCATTTCTCAGGCGCAGGTTTCGCGCCTGGAAAAGAATGCCCTGCGAATCATGCGAGGGTACTTAAGTGCATGATCCGCACGGTGCATTATTGAATCTCCATCGTAAGCTCTAGGTGAAGGTTTGGCAGGGGAATGCGGTATTCTTCTGCCAGAGTTGGACCACAGCTGGCAGAGCCAACGCCCGCCATCATGCCGTCTACGCAGACAACAGTGCTGCCGCATTTTTCCAGCTCGTAATTATGCCGTTTTCCAGCAAGCTCCTCCTGTGTGTATTCGGAAACATTGAAGGAAAAAGGCTTTGCCGCCGTAAAGGTAATGGTCGCGTTTTCTCCCGTCACCTTCATTTCCTGGCAATCGAAATGCGAGGAATTCTCCTGTGGCCTGATATAGTCCTCATGTGCATCCTCTACCTTCGAGGAAAAGCTTCCAAAATAGGACGCCTGGTGCTTGTCGACATAGCTTTCATAAGGGCCATAGCCCAGATAGGTAAAGTGATCAAAGCTTCTATTCAGGAACAGACGAACACCAAATCTCGGCAGGAAGGTCACTTTATTCGAGGTTTCACCATCACTTTCGATCTGTAGCTTTCCATTGCCATCGATCACAAAGCGCGTGGTTCCCTTATAGAACGGCTGATACATGTTCCAGCCAAAGGATTCTTGAACGGTAATGATCGCCTTTCCATCCTCTTCTATTATTTCCGTTGCATACACCTTGGTGTCGTAATCATTCAGATGCGCACGGTACCAATCTCCGCGCATGTTGTCATTGTCCACGGGAGCACGGAAGAAATTAAACTTTAAGGGACGATCCAAAAGCTCCTTGCCATCGAACTGAATGGACGTAAAGGTTCCCAGACGCTTTTGGAAGAGGTATTGAAGCTTTCCAACATGAATCAGAACCTCATAACCCTGTTCCGTAATTTGAAGCGTCTTCGCCGAGGGATCGGCCATTTTGCTATTTTCCTTTAGGGCATCTTGATCATTTTCCGCCTGTAGGCTACCTTCAGAAAGCGGTAGCTGATCAAAGCAAATGTCATAACCCTGCTCGCACCAACGCTCCTTTTGCTTTGCCGTAAATACAAATCGAATATAGGCATCCTTTTGTTTTGCGACTTCCGCAAGATCTTCTATTTGAAGCTCTGTTTTCCCAAGCGGTTCCACGGAAAATGCAAAGTTTCCCTGCTTCGTCAGTTTTCCTCCAACCGTGATTTCATAGCTACCGTCCAACAGCTCTCCTGCGTTCGCAAACATCAGGAAGCTTTGCAGCGTATAGATTCCAAGCTGCTCTCCTGCATAAATTCTCACGGGACGATATACCTGCTTTAATTCCAGCAGTCCCGTATGTGGTCTTCTGTCAGGATAGCAAAGACCATCCATACAGAAGTTCCCGTCATTATGGCGTTCACCAAAATCTCCGCCATAACCATATTTCACTTTTCCATCCGCGGTTTTCCCCTGTGGAATGGCATGATCACACCACTCCCAAACAAGTCCTCCAACAAATCGATCATTACTATAGATAACGTCTCGGTAGGCTTCTAAATCTCCAGGACCATTTCCCATGGCATGACAATATTCGCAAAGCAGGAAGGGTCTCGCATCCTTCGTAAGGAACTCCACCATTCCCTGCGGTGAGGTATACATCTGCGAAACCATATCCAGCACGTCATTGGAGGTCTCATCTAAATGGTGCGTGCTTTCATAATGCACCAGTCTGGTGTCATCCATCTTCTTAATTTCAAGGGCTCCTGCACGGAAATTGGTGCCATAGCCTGATTCATTGCCCAGGGACCAGAAGATAACACAGGGACGGTTTTTATCCCTTGTTACCAGCAATCTCTCGCGGTCTACAATGGCTTCCAAGAAGCGCTCATCACTTGCAAGCAACGCGATGCCATTATAGCCATTATGAGCACTCCACTTAAAATCATTAAAGACGTCAACGCAGCCATGCGCCTCTACGTCTGCCTCATCAATGACATAGAAACCATACTCATCGCAAAGTTGATAGAACATGGGGGCATTCGGATAGTGCGAGGTACGAATCGCATTCACGTTGTGCTGCTTCATTAAAATAAGATCTCTGCGCATCTGCTCTACGGATGCAACATATCCCGTATCAGGATAGCTGTCATGGCGATTTACGCCACGAATCTTAAGAGGCTTTCCGTTGACGCGAATGATGCCATTCTCCAGCGTAACACATCGAAATCCCACCTTTTCCCCAATGACTTCGGTATCCGTCACGATCTCTAAACGATACAGCTTGGGAAGCTCCGCAGACCAAAGCACAGGGTTCTCCACGGAAAAGCTCGTCGTAACGCCATCCTTGACCGCTCCTTCGGCTACAAGCACTCCATTAGGATCCAAAAGTCGAACGCTTGCATCACAGCCCTGTATGGTCAGCTCCAGGCTTGCCTTGTTTGCAGGCAAATCCAGTAAGGTTTTTACGCAATAATCTTCCAGGCGCTTTTCTGGTCTTGACAGCATGTAAACATCGCGGAAAATACCAGAGAGGCGGATCTTGTCCTGGTCCTCCAAATAGGTACCGTCACACCACTTGAGTACGGCAACGGTGATTCTATTGTCCCCCTCCGTCAGATAAGGCGTTATGTCAAACTCGCTGGTATGATGGCTTACCTGAGAATAACCCACAAAGGTATCATTGACATACAAGTAAAAGCAGCTGTCAACGCCCTCAAAGCCGAGGATCCTCCGAAGGCCGTCCTGCTTCCACACATAGGTCGTCTGATAGATGCCAACAGGATCATCATCTGGTACATAGGGCGGATCAAACGGAATGGGGTACACAACATTCGTATATTGCGCCCTGTCATAGCCATGAAGCTGCCAGTTTGCAGGAACCGGAAGCTTCTCGGAAAAATTCAGGTGAAGAAAATCTTCCTCCAAGTCTAAAATGGAGGCATAATAGCGAAAGCTCCATTCGCCATTTAGCAGTTGAAACTCCTTGGATTCCTCCCTTTTTGCAAACGGATCCTGCTCTTTCGCGAAGGGAATAAAATAGGCATGATCTGGTAGGGTTCCCACATGGAAATTTGTCAGATCCTCGTGATAAATCATGTAACTTTTTGGGGTTCCCGCTTTACAAAGCTCTGCTAGGTTCATAAGCATCTCCTTTTCGTAATCGTATCTTATCAGTCGTCTAAAAGGTATAGGAGGACCAATTCTTGGGAGCCTCGTCCCAACGGTCCTTTTGTTCAAACAGCAGATTATTCATCCACGCAATGGCATCCACAACGCCATCCTCGTCAAAGGAAAAGGTCTCTCTCGTCTTTTGCTCCTCTGGCGTGCTCGCGAAATTGAAGGGCTCTGGCCATACCGTCACAAGCAGCTTTTTCCCTTCGTCGTTCTCCACCTTTTCCAAACGGTAACGCATGCCTTGATGGCATCCCGTATACTCCGTCTTCTTTAAGTATTCCATGGATAAAATGTCTTCTCGCTGAATCATTTTCCATTCCTCCCCAAAACATCCGTACATATTTTATAGACGAAACATAGCCTCTTTATTATACCTTTTTCCCGCACGTTTGCCAACTTGTATTTTATCTGTTTTGCGTTTTTATTCCTGCATGCTCATCTCCCGCTTCAGCTGCTTAATAATCTTCTTTTCCAGTCTGGAAATATAGGATTGAGAAATGCCCAGGAGCTCAGCGACCTCCTTTTGCGTCATCTCTGAACCGTCTCTGGTACCTAGTCCGTACCGAAGGCTCACGATGAGCTTCTCACGGTCACTCAGCTTTGCCAACGCTTTTTTTAGAAGTCCTCGCTCCACCTGGTTTTCTATGTCACGATAGATGATGTCCTCATCCGTTCCTAAAATGTCGGAAAGCAGTAATTCATTACCATCCCAGTCAACATTTAATGGCTCGTCAAAGGATACCTCCAGCCTCGTCTTATTATTTCTTCGAAGATACATCAATATCTCATTTTCAATACATCTGCTGGCATAGGTTGCGAGCTTAATATTCTTGCTCGGCTGAAATGTATTGATTGACTTAATCAGTCCAATGGTACCGATGGAAATCAAATCTTCAACGCCAACACCCGTATTATCGAACTTTTTGGCAATATAGACAACCAGTCGCAAATTGTGTTCAATCAGGGTTGCTCTAGCCTCTTCCTTTCCTTCCGTTTCTAACTGGGACAGCATCTGGATCTCCCTCCCAGGCTCCAGCGGCGGTGGCAGGACGTCTGCCCCTCCTATGTAATAAAGCTCGCCTCCCTGCTTTTGCAGAATTCCTGTTTCGCGCCTTCTCCAGCGTAGTCCAAGCTTCCATGGCAATGTCAGTTGCATTATCATGTTTTTGTTCCCCCTTTTGCCGATTCCCCCTTTTTTGTTTCTCTAACAGTATCTGCGGATGCAAGATCAGACAATCCGCTCCCTTTTCTTTTGTGACCTCCTCAGGTGAAATTGCCACCCAAACATTTTCCACACATTTCACTGGGCCACCAAAATCCAAATAAATTCTAGGTACTAGATATGCTTTCAAAATTCCCTTCTCCACGCCAACGGCGCGATAAGGAATAACACGAAACAAGGTATCCTCCTTCCATAATTCCTTTGCCATACAACCATGCAGAACGCAAACGGGTCTTCCTGAAATTGGCTCCCATAAGGAATTTCCCGTATCCACAAATGTTGGAATATCAATGGAGCATCCCTCTGCCTCAAACATGGCCATTCCCTCTTTTCCGTTCCCTTTTTCTTCCCTGCGGCGAAAGAAAAAATAACAAAGCGTGGCCATAAGAACCTCACCCAAAAATAGAACGGATATGCCTGCCCTTCCCTTTGAAATGACCAGAACCCCCTTATAGAAAGCCAACACAGAGCATGCCCATAGGACGCTTCGAATCCAGTAGGCCTCCAGTACCTTCCAAACACCCCCCATCCGCCTTACGGGGAAAAGCACAAGAACTGCGCCACAGGTTTCCATAAGCCAAAGCACTCCCTTCAGAAGTATTCTTAAAGGCAGAAAGAGAATTCCAGTAAAAATGACTGCTCCAGATAATGCGCTCATCCAAACCCTGAAGGGTCTTGCAACTCTTCCCAACGCTTGATTCGTCAGGGAAAAGGTACAAGCATTCCACATAAAAATACTCAAAAAAAGAAGGTCATAATAGATTTCAAGTCCTACCATCCCTCGCCTTTCCCGTCTCATTGCTTACAGGAATATTATAGAACCCTGTCCTCCAAAAATTTGTCAAAAAAACAGCGGTAAGACAAAATTTCTTACCGCTGAAATCGACATCTTATGAAGTTTGTGGACTCCTTACTTTCTCTGCAGGAAATCAGGAATCTTTAAGGACTTCTCGTTTACGTTACTCTTTAAGTCAACAGGCTTATGTACGGGCTGAGAAACCTGAATGGTAGGCTTGCTGGGAGCCACGGGCTGCTGAACGGGAACGGGAGTAACAGGAGCCGTATTGGGCATCTGATTCGTTACTACGCCTGCACGAGGCATCGTGCTTGCGATCGGTTGGGTGAACATAGGCTTCTTTGAGAAGGTGTTACTAAACCCCCCCACCTGAAGACCATCCGTAATACCAGTTGCGATTACTGTTACGGTACAGGAATCCTTCATGGACTCATCATACTTTGCACCGAAGATAACATTCAGCTCCTCACCGCAGATCTCCTGAATGTAACCAGCTGCCGTGTTCGCATCGAACAGGGAGATGTCACCAGAGATGTTCAGGATAATGTCAGATGCGCCGCGGATGGAGGTCTCAAGAAGAGGGCTCTCCACTGCCATCTTTACAGCGATTTCTGCCTTGTCATCACCTTCGCCATATCCGATACCAATGTGGGCAATACCCTTGTTCTTCATAGCCGTCTGTACGTCTGCGAAGTCCAGGTTGATGATTGCGGGAACATTGATCAGGTCGGTAATGCCCTGTACTGCCTGCTGCAGCACTTCATCTGCCTTCTTTAATGCATCAGGCATTGTGGTACGCTTGTCCACGATCTCTAACAATTTATCATTTGGAATAACGATCAGGGTATCAACGCTCTCCTTCAGGCGTTCAATACCTGCCAATGCGTTATTCATTCTGGTCTTTGCCTCAAAACGGAAAGGCTTGGTTACCACGCCAACGGTGAGGCTTCCCTGATCCTTTGCCAGCTTTGCAACAACGGGTGCAGCTCCGGTACCGGTTCCGCCGCCCATGCCACAGGTTACGAATACCATGTCAGCACCTGCAAGAGCACTTGCGATTTCTTCCTTGCTCTCCTCCGCTGCCATTTCACCAACTTCAGGCTTTGCACCTGCGCCAAGACCCTTGGTGAGCTTTTCGCCCATCTGAAGAATTCTAGGTGCCTTACAGAGTCTCAATGCCTGCTTATCCGTGTTCATTCCAATGAAGTCAACGAGGTCAATGCCCTCCTCGACCATTCTGTTTACGGCGTTATTACCAGCTCCTCCAACACCTACAACAATTATCTTTGCTCCTGCTTCTGCTTCATTACTGTTAATCTCGATCAAGGGTCCGTCCTCCTTTTCTCTGTGTCTAAAACCACCTTATTCATCATATAATTATTTTTTGAAATAATCAACTAATTTTTAGCAAAAGGCCAAAAATAATGCCTCTATTGACTTATTCAGTCGGTTTGAATACATAATTGCCATGTGTTTCGTCATAAGTTTCCATATGAAGCACACCATTTTTTCCCGCAAGGTTCTTCATGAACTCAGGCAAATTCATGATTTTATTTTCTAATCTGCTTCGTTCATTTCCCAGCGCAATTCTCACTTCACCAAAATGCAGAATAATATTTCCGTTTTCAAATTGAATCTTATCGGCAGACAATTCATATTTTTTCAAAAGCTTTGTTATGGTCAAGATATCACCAAACACCCTTTCATCCTCAACGGGAAGTGGTTGTCCAAGCACTGCATAAGAAAAGGACAAGCCCGTAATCTGCGGAATTCCTGCCGTTCTGACGCTGGAATTTTCGATCAGATATCCATCCTTATCAAAGTACATGTAGGCATCCAAATACTTGACATATCCAGCAAGTGCCTTTTCATACACCGTAATTTTAATTGTCTCGGGAGACAAATTTTCTACGGTAATTGCATCAATGAACGGTATGTTCTTTGCCTCCCAGTTTTTATATTTGTAGGACAAATACAGGGCATTTTCACCCAGTACCCCTCCCATGATCATCTCCTTGATTTCGTCATCCGAATAATGAAGATTACCGTCCACATAGACATTCTCCACATGATACTTTTTGAGCACGTAGTTTCCCGCCCACAGTGCCGCGGCGATCAAAATCAAGACCGCAAAAAATATGATTCTCCATTTCTTTCGCTTACTCACTGACTATCCTCGCTCCCAGTTCTCTCAGATCCCTACATATATTCTCATATCCCCGGTCAATGAACCTGCGACCGGAAATCCTAGATTCCCCTTTTGCGCCAAGCGCCGCAACAACCAACGCTGCTCCGCCGCGAAGCTCTCTCGCTTCCATCTCTGCCCCAGAGAGTCTTGGCATGCCCTTTACCTCGACCTCTCGTTCATTGACCACATGGAAGCAAGCTCCCATCTTCTTCAATTCCTCCATAATTCGAAAGCGATTTTCGAAAATGTTTTCCTGAACCAGCGTCTTCCCTTTCCCCGTACATCGAACAGCCAAAAGCACGGATTGCAGGTCCGTTGGGAAGCCTGGATAAGTATCCGTTCTAAGGAACGGGAGTTCCCCTGCGCGTTCAGGGAATTGTGCATAGATGCCGTTTTCCGAAACGGTCAGACCTGCCCCCATCTTCTGAGCGACGGCGCAGACTGCCTCCATATGATTCACGGGAGCATCTTCCAAAAATATGCTGCCTCCGCAGGTAAATCCCGCAAGAAGATAGGTTCCTGCAACGATACGATCTGCAGGAATTCGAAATTTCGCCCCATGCAGACAATTTACTCCTTGAATTCTTAAGGAATCCGATCCAATTCCCTGAATGGATGCCCCACATGCGTTTAAAAATCTGCAAAGTGCCTGCACCTCCGGCTCCTTGGCCGCGCCACGCAGGTTCGTCTGCCCCTCAGTTTTAACAGCTGCCATGATGACATTTTCTGTTGCACCAACACTTGGAAAGGGAAGCTCCAAACTGGCAGGCGATAGTTCCTTTGCGGAAGCGCTTAATTGACCGTTTTCGTCAATGAATTGTACTCCCATCCTTTGCAATGTCTCTAGATGCAGGTCAATCGGTCGTTTTCCGATCACGCAGCCCCCCGGATATTCCAATGCGACCTTGTGAAATCTTGAGAGCATGGGCCCTAACAAGAAGATGGATGACCTCATGCTTTTAGCAAGCTCCTTGGAAATACTGCAAAGCCTTGCTTCGCGTGAATCGATTCTCAGCAGTTCACGCTCCCATCTCACAAGGCAGCCCAGTTCCTCTAAAATATGGATCATCCCATAGACATCAGAAATCTTTGGAACATTCTCAAGAAGTACCTGTCCCTCTATCAGCAGGCTTGCTGCCAAAATTGGCAACGCTGCATTTTTAGATCCTTGAATCTTAACTTTCCCCTGCAACGGGGCCAATCCCTGCACGCGAATAGAATCCATTTCACACCTGTCTGGTTCAATTATTCTATTCTATGTAGGTGCGCTTCTATTGGTAGCTTGACTTTCGTTTAATTTCCTCGGTATTCAATTCCCCTTGCGACGCTAAAGACCAATCCCATCTCTATCAATAGGAAAATTACCGAGGAGCCTCCATAACTGATGAACGGCAATGAAATACCCGTATTGGGAATGGTATTGGTTACCACGGCCACGTTCAAAATTGCCTGCACTGCAATATGCGCGATTACGCCTGAAACCAGCATGCCGCCAAACAAATCCGTAGCATTATTTGCAATGATCATCATTCTCCAAATGAGAATTGTAAACATCAGCATGATGGAAGCAGCCCCCAAAAGGCCCAGCTCCTCGCAGATAATGGAGAAAATCATGTCGTTCTGCGACTCAGGCAGGAAGGAAAGCTTTTGCATGCTTTGGCCAAGCCCTTTCCCGCGAACGCCGCCGCTTCCTATGGCATAGAGCGCCTGCAGGGTTTGGAAGCCCTTGTCATCTGGATCACTCTCGGGATCCAGCCACACACGAATACGGCTTGCACGGAAGCTTCCGAGAACATCCGTATATTTAATAAGCATGACCAGTCCAATTGCTGCGGCTATCGCCAAAATAGCTAATAACACAAACTTTTTATAATCAGGACTCGCCACAAAAACCATGATTGCTGCAATCGCCATAACGATCAGGGCCGAGCTCATATTATTTGTGATCTTCCAAATCATCAGAAACAAAACTCCTGGAGGTGCCATCATGATAATTAGGCCTTTCCAGGTTCGAATGGCGGATCCCATCTTGCAGACCAGCACGGCCAAAAAGAGGATAATGGCAAGCTTCGTAACCTCCGCAGGCTGTAGGTTGAATCCAGGGATACCCGTCTTGATCCATCGTCTCGCGCCATGAGATTCCACGCCCAGCGGTGTCTTTACCAAGCAAATCAAAACAGCCGATGCCAAAACGCCAAGCACGGAAAAGCGCTCCCAAAAATGATAGGGAATTCTGGATACCACGATCATGGCAATCAGGCCAAGCCCCACAGCCACGGCCTGTCGTTTTAGATAAAACATCTGGTCCCCATAATCCGCGAATGCCGTGTAGGAGCTTGCCGAATAGATCATGACCAGTCCGAAGCCCAGCAAAAACAGCAGGGCGAACCAAAGGCTGACGTCAGAATGATGTTCAGTTTTTCCTTTTACTCTTTCATAGTTTTCCGTTGCCATGTGAACTCCTTGTTAATCAGGAAGTGCGTTTACATAATCCTTAAACATACGCCCACGCGTCTCATAATTCGGGAACATCCCCCAGCTTGCGCAGGCAGGCGAAAGCAAGACGGCATCTCCAGGCTCTGCCAGCGAAGTACACAGCTTAAGGCACTCATCATAGGTGTCTGCAAATTTAATTTGCGTAATGCCATGTGCCTTTGCGCATTCTGCGATCTTCTCTCTCGTCTGACCAATAAGAACCAGCCACTTTACCTTCCCGTCAAAGCTCTCAATCCACTCGTCATAGGTATTCTGCTTATCATATCCTCCGCCAATCAGAATCGTCGGACGATCCATCGCCTTAATTCCCTGAATGGCTGCATCTGGATTGGTTCCCTTGGAATCATTATAGTAAATGATGCCATTCTTCGTGGCGACATATTCAATGCGATGCTCCACCGCCTTGAATTCCTTAATGACGCGAAGGATCACGTCCATCGGAACGCCCATTCCCTCTGCCATTGCAATGCCTGCCATGACATTTTCCGCATTATGGATGCCCACAAGATTCATATCATTTCGAATGTCCATCAGATCAGACTCTACACCGTCAAACCTGCGGACGATACGGGTTCCACGAAGAAAATATCCCTCCTCCAGCTCTCTTGCAGATGAAAAATAAACTGGTCTTGCAGGACATCTCTTTCCAAATTCCCTCGTATATTCATTTTCATAATTCAGGACACAGATATCTTCCTTCGTCTGATTCTTAGCAACGGCCTCCTTCGCCTGAATATAAGCCTCCATGGTATGATGGCGATTTAAGTGATCCGGCGTAATATTCAGGATGGCTGAAACATGAGGACGGAAGGAATGAATGGTCTCTAGCTGGAAGGAGCTCAGCTCTCCAACGGTCACGGAATCTGGCGTGCTCTTCAAAGCCTCCAATGTATACGGATTACCAATATTACCAACAACGAATGCCTTTTCTTCGCCTAAATATGCCTTCATGATCTCGCCCAAAAGCGTTGTTGTCGTGGTCTTACCATTCGTGCCTGTCACGGCCGCCACGGTACCCTTTTCCGCGAGATAAGCCAGTTCTATTTCACCAAGCACAAAAACGCCGCGATCCCTCATGCGGACCACCAGCGGAATGTCCGTGGGTACGCCAGGGCTCAGAATCAGCGCCTGCGTCTCCATTTCTATCGTTTCAGGGAGCTCCCCCGTGATACATTTTGCATGCACACCCTTAGGAAGCTTTGCCGCTATTTCCTCTGGGCTTAGTTTTTCGTTGCTGTCATACAGCGTAATCTCCGCATCAAAATGTGATAGTAACTGTGCAGCGCCAATGCCGCTGATTCCTGATCCGATGATCAGACATTTTTGTCCTTCCAACATGTTCTTTGTTCCTCCAAAACTTCAATCCCTCAAGGGTGCTTCACCCTCCTGAATAGTATAACGCATAATTCCCAAATAAGGAAGTATATTTTCATAAAGCTGTCGCAGGATTGGGGCCGCGATTTGCCCACCATAGTATGCTCCCTTGGGCCGATTGATAATCGCAATGGCAATCACCTGCGGATCCTGCGCTGGCGCGAAGGCCAGAAAGGATGAGATATATTGTCCTGTTCCCCTGGGAAGCGTCTGGCTGGTTGCCGTTTTACCGCCAATGCTGTAGCCCTCTACCCGGCCATTCTTCCCACCGCCCTCGCTGACAACCTTCTCCAGCATGTATCGCATGGTCTCACTGGTTTCCGCTGACACGATTCCTTCCATGACGGGATAGGAAAATTCCTTTTCTTCTCCCGTAGCAGAATTGACGGCCTTCACGCCAAAGTGTGGTGTTACGCGTACCCCACCATTCACAATGGAGGCCGCCGTACATAAAAGCTGCAGAGGCGTGATCTGAAAGGATTGCCCAAAGGATACGGTTGCCAGTTCCACGTTTCCCATGTCCTCCAGCTTATGCATGATCGTTCCCGCTTCTCCAGGAAGATCAATTCCCGTCTTTTTCTTCAGGCCAAATTGTTCAAAATATTCATAATATCTTTCCGCTCCAATCCGAAGTCCTAGCGTCACAAAAGCTGGATTGCAGGAATTCATGACTGCATGAACAAAATCCTGACTTCCATGCCCTGCGATCTTATGGCATCGAATTCGTCGGTCATCCACGACAACATAGCCTGGACAATAAAAGCTACTATCCTTTGCTACAACGCCTGCCTCCAGACCTGCCGCAGCCGTGATGATCTTAAACGTCGATCCCGGCTCATAGGTATCATTGATACAGGCATTTCTCCATTTTGCATTCAGCAAATCCTGCACTGCCGCCCCGCTTTGTGCTTCAAGGCCAATCCCGTCCAGTGCATACGGATCATTCAAGTCAAATTCGGGATAATTGACCATGCAGAGCAATTCCCCGTTCTTAACGTTCATCACCATAATCGAAACGCTCTGCGCTTCCTTGGTCAGGTACGCCTGCTTTGCCAGCTGTGTGGCATAGGTCTGAATGTTTAGATCCAGGCTGGTTACCAAGTCCATTCCAGCAATTGGCTCGACCCTTCTTTCCCCTTCCCGCTCCACCTCAATCCCTTTGGCATCCGTCATGGTCAAGATCTGGCCCTTGGTTCCTTGAAGATATTCCTCATACTTGACCTCCAGCCCCAAAATCCCTTGATTGTCCGAACCAGTAAATCCAAGGACCTTGCTCGCCAGCTCTCCATAGGGATAATAGCGTTTATAGTCCTCATCCACCTTTACGCCTGCGAGATCATACTCACGAATGCGGTCTCCCGTCTCCTTGTCAACGTTGCTTTTGATTCGCTCCATGGAGGAGCGTTTCTCCACACGCTTACGGACATATTCCTCCGACAGGTCTAGCTCCCTGCACAGGACGCGTATGACCTCTTCCCGATCCTGCACCTGATGATAAATCACGGAGATCGTACAAACCGTTCGATTGTCGGCCAGTACGACGCCATTTTGATCCAGAATCCTTCCCCTGGCCGCCTTAATCGTTCGCTCCCTCTCATGAAGCTCCCTTGCAGCTTCCGCGTAATGCTCCGAGCAAAAAATCATAAAATGGGTAAGTCTGCCAATCAAAAAAACACAAGCACCGATCAGCAAAAACACCGTGATGGTAATCTTCTTTCGGTGATGAAATCGTAGGCTGCTTCGCAAAAAATCAAGGTCTGTCTCTTTCCGTCCTGACATGGAAAACCTCATAAAAGGGGATCAGTTATCTGTATTCCCGTCTTTATGAGGTTATGCCCTAACTATGAATATTCTTAGAAATCGATGATTTTCATGGTACTGTTAATCGGATCTCCCGTGTCAGGATCTAACAGCTCTCCCGTATTGGGATCCTTGCGATACCCCGTGGCAGGATCAATCGGGAAGCTCTTCCATACAGGATCCTGTTTCTGCTCCTTCTCCTGCGGTTCCTCTCCACTTTCAGGGTTCTCCATCGCCTTACCATATTGCAGTGTATTTTCCAGCTTACGATCCTCTAATTCTTGAATTTCCTTCGCGCTCAGCTCCTCCGTCATAAAGATGTTTTCGTAAGGAAGAACCTCCGTAAAGATGTTGCGGACGATTTCTCTCGCATAGCCTACGTTGTCCTGCTTGCCTTCATTGACTCTGTCTACGACAACATACACCAGAATCTGCGGATCATCCACAGGCGCAAAACCAATAAAGGATACAACAAAGTCATTTCCATCCCTGGGGTATGTCTGGGCCGTTCCCGTCTTGCCGCCGATCATGTAGCCAGCGGGTCTTGCTGCCTTACCAGTTCCCTCCGTAACTACCGCCTGACAATACTCTCGAATCAGGGCAGACGTCGAAGCAGAAATGGTTTGCTTTAGAACGCGAGGTTCAATGCTTTTTACGGTTACACCGCTGGTATTCGTAATCTTCGATACCATGTGCGGCTCATAATAGTATCCGCCATTGATCAGGGAACAGAATCCCGTCGCCAGCTGAATCATTGTCACGTTAAAGTTCTGACCAAAGCTGTATGTCGCCAAATCCGAAGGATCCATCTCGTCGGCGCTTCTCAGGAAATCAGCGGTCCTCGCTTCACCTGCAAGATCAATGTTCGTCTTTAAGCCAAAATTGAAGGCCTGCTGGAACTTACTAAATTTCTCTGCGCCCATGGTCGTTGCAATCTTCATCATGGCAACGTTACAGGACTGCGCCACTGCGGACTTCAGACTGATCACGCCATCACCATATCTGTTATGGCAGTGAATGTTGTGAGGGCCCACCTGCCAGGAACCCAGACATTCATAATAGGAATCCGGTGAAATGGAATCCGTCTCCAGGGCTGCCGCCACGGTAAATGGCTTAAATGTAGATCCTGGCTCGTAGGAGCTCGTGATACAATAGTTTTTCCACAGATAATTCAAATTGGTCAATATCTCCTCGTCCGTCATTTCGTTGAGAAGATCCTGATTAATGTACTTACCGGTCTTTTTGATTTCGTAATAACCGTTTTCCTTGTCGACCTGTTCCACCTGAACGCTTCCTAAAAGAGCGCTGAGGTCCTTCGTGTTGTTTAGGTCAAAGGTGGGATAGCTTGCCATAGCCAGAATGTTGCCCGTATTGACCTCCATGACAATACAGCCAAGATTCTCCGCACCATTTCCCTGATGATAGTGGTCCTTATGTTCGTCATTGAACTTCTTCAGATACTTTTCCACGATGGACTGCACATTGACGTCCAGTGTGCTGTGAATGGTATATCCATCGACTGCAGGCTTTACCGTCTTCTGTAAATTGAGGTCATCATCCAAATAGCCGTAGGTTCTTCCATCTATGCCATTTAATTCCTTGTTGTAATACTCTTCCAGACCATACAGACCATGATTGTCCGTTCTGGTAAATCCGATAACATCCGCTGCCAGGCTTCCGCCAGGGTAGATTCTTCGAAATTCCTCTTCGAACCAAATGCCCTTAATGTCTTTGTTTTCGCTCTGCAGCGCCTTGAACTCGCTAATTTCCTCAAATGTCAGCTTTTTCAGAACTACGTGCCACTGATTTCCAGGATTTTGTTTTACAAAGGTCCGAATCTCGTTAATGTCCAGCTGTGGAAAGCATTGATCCAAAGCAGTCAATGTGGTTTCAATATACTTTCCTTCCTTCGTCGTCATGACGGAGGCATCTACGACCAGATTGTAAACCTTCTCACAGGTTGCAAGCTTTACGCCCTTAGAGTCTACGATGTCACCGCGCCTTGCCGGTAACGTTCTGGAATCGTAGGATCTCTGTGACAATACCTGCTTCTGATATTCCGTCTCGTTATTTTGAATCAGCCAAACAATTCTCGCAAAAAGAAATATAAAGGCCGCTAGTACTAAAAAGAATAGTACCAGGACCTTTTTTTGACTGGTTTTGCTAAATTTTCGTGGCTTTTGCTTTTGCACCTTTCCTAATCCTCCACCACTTTACGCATGTAATCCGTTCCTTCGCTGGAATAGTACACAATCTGTCCTTCCTGCGCGTAGGTCATGCCTAATTCTCCGATGGCAATTCTCTTAATCTCCTCAAGATCTACACTATTCTGAATTCTAAGGTTTTCCTCATCATTCGCCTGCTTCATGTTGTTCAGCTTAGATTCCAGCTGATTAACGACAGAGACCTTGCTGGTTACCTGAGATTGCAAATTCACATACCAGATTATAACACAAAGTGCCGTACAAAGGCAAAGCAATAATACAAAAACATAAGCAGGACTCATGGAATGAACATGCTCTCTATTCTTTTTGGTCGTCTGGCTTACGCGATGGACTCTTCTTTCTTCCTCCATCTCGCGGCGAATGTCAACCTTAGGTGCTGCGCTCCCATAAACATACTGCTGTCTTGCCACCTGACGTCTGTTCGTCTCCTTGACCATAATGCGTTACCCCCCTGTTTCGTTACCCAATCTTTTCAAACACCCTTAATTTTGCACTCTTTGATCTATTATTCTCTTGAAGCTCCTTCTCCCCGGGAAGGATTGGCTTCTTTGTGATGGCCGTTCCCTTGCTGACATTTCCGCAGGTGCATACCGGAAAGTTCGGCGGGCAGGTACATGGATTTTCATTTCTTCGAAATGCGTTTTTTACAAGTCTGTCTTCCAGCGAATGGAAGGTGATGATACACAATCTTCCTTGCGGTGCCAGCATGTCTATAAAATCATCCAATGCATTTTTCAGAACCTCTAGCTCCCGATTGCACTCAATCCTGATCGCCTGAAAGGTTTGCTTGGACGGATGTCCATTTACTCTCATCTTTGCGGGAATCGAGGCTTTAATGATTTCATTTAGCTCAAAGGTTGTCTCAATCGGTTTGATCGTTCTTGCCTGAACGATGTGCTTCGCTATGTTCTTTGCGAAGGGATCTTCTCCATAGTCCCTGATGATTGCGAACAATTCCTTTTCGGAATATCCATTGACAATATCCTTGGCCGTCAGGCTTTGCCTCTGATCCATTCTCATGTCAAGCGGAGCGTCATATCTATAAGAGAAACCTCTCTCTTCCGTATCTAGCTGGTAAGAGGAAACCCCCAAGTCAAGGACGATTCCGTCTACCTTTTCCACTCCCTTACTTTCCAGCAGCGACTTTGCATTGCAATAATTGTCTCGAAGGATCGTTACCTTGTCTCCAAATTCCTTTAACCGATCCCCTGCTGCCTGAATGGCTGCTTCGTCTTGGTCTATTCCATAGAAATGTCCATCCGTTAATCGTTTGCAAACCTGATAGGCATGTCCACCGCCGCCAAGCGTTCCATCCAGATAAATTCCATCGGGTTTTACCTTGAGCTCAGCAATGGTTTCTTCCAGCAGTACGGAATAATGATTGAACTGCGCTTCTTCCACTTCCTCGCTCCCCCCTTTATGCTTTCTTCCTTTGTTTACTGTGTTAAGGTGATTCCCAGCTGATCCATGGTTTCAGCGATTTCATCCATGTCATCGCCGCCAGACTCGCCTTCCCATTTCTCTTTGCTCCAAACTTCAATTCGATGTCCAACGCCTGCCAGAACCACATCCTTATCGAGGCCTGCAAAGCTTCGAAGGCTAGATGGTACTAATATTCTTCCTAACTTGTCCACTTCAACCTGACTTGCACCTGAGAGGAAAAATCTAACAAACTCTCTGGCAGCTTTATTCGTAAGTGGCAAACTGGAAAGTTGATTTGCGAAGGCTTCCCAATCCTCATTGGAGTAGATGTACAAGCAATGATCCAAGCCCTTGCATATCACAAAAGCATCTCCCAGGACTTCTCGGAACTTCGCAGGTACGATCAATCTGCCCTTGGTATCCACTGTATGGCTATATTCACACATGAACATCTTGATCACCACCCATCATCGTTTGGAAATCTATCGGTATTTCGTAAATTCACCGTTTTCTACTTGTTTTTCCGACCATTTTTACCACAATCTAACACCAACATCCACTTTTTTCCACTCATGAGATGATTTTACCCTAATTCTTAAGAATTTGCAAGTGTTTTTATGTTCCAAAAAATGCCAAAAATCCAACAAAAAAAGGCCCTGCGGCAATCGCAGGACCTTTTGGTACAAGATATAGTGGTGTTTATCTCCGAGGCACACCATATATGCATTTTGATCGAAATTAAGGATTTCAAAAAAATTTTATGATTTCTTAATAATTCTTAAGAAGAAGCATCCTCAAGTTTCAAAACCGCGCCTGTCGGCGCGCCGCTGCTTCGCAGCTCTTTGTTTTGAAACTGTACGCCGTCTCAAAACCAAATGCCGCCTTCGGCGTCGCTTGGTTTTGTTAGACGGCTACACGTTAAATCTAAATAGGATGACGTCGCCGTCTTTTACGACATAGTCCTTGCCTTCCATGCCGACAAGTCCTTTCTCGCGGGCTGCCGCCAGGGAACCCTGCTCCAGCAGATCCTTATAGTTGACAACCTCTGCCTTGATAAATCCACGTTCAAAGTCCGTATGGATCTTTCCTGCAGCCTGAGGTGCCTTTGTTCCGATCTTGATGGTCCAGGCTCTGGTCTCATCCTCACCAGCCGTTAGGAAGCTCATCAGTCCCAACAAGGAATAGCTTGCCTTGATCAGCTTCTCCAGACCAGACTCCTTAACGCCAAGCTCGTTTAAGAACTCCGTCTTCTCGTCATCATCCAGTTCTGCGATCTCCTGCTCAATCTGTGCGCAAAGAGCGAATACCTTGCTTCCCTCTGCTTCCGCAAACTCCTTCACGCGCTGCACCATGGCATTGGATTCTCCGTCATCTGCCAAATCATCCTCGGAAACATTTGCTGCGTAAATAACAGGCTTATAGGTCAAAAGATTGTATCCCTTGATCAGTGCCAGCTCGTCCTCATCCTCGATCTCCATGGACTTTGCCATCTTGCCATTCTCCAGATGCTCCTTAATGCGAATCAAAAGAGCTTCTTCCTTTGCAAGTGTCTTGTCCATCTTTGCAGCCTTCGTCACCTTAGAGAATCTTCTCTCGAGAACCTCCAGGTCTGCAAAAATCAGCTCCAGATTGATGGTCTCAATGTCACGGATGGGATCCACGCTACCATCCACGTGAATGACATTATCATCCTCGAAGCAACGCACCACGTGTACAAGAGCATCCACCTCACGAATGTTTGCAAGGAATTGGTTGCCCAGACCCTCGCCCTTGGACGCGCCCTTTACCAAGCCAGCAATGTCAACAAATTCGATCACGGCAGGCGTCACCTTCTTTGACTGATACATGTCTCCCAAAAGCTTTAATCTTTCATCTGGCACGGGTACGATTCCCACGTTGGGATCAATCGTGCAGAACGGATAGTTCGCAGATTCCGCTCCAGCCTTTGTCAATGCATTAAACAGGGTACTCTTACCGACATTAGGGAGTCCCAAAATTCCGAGCTTCATAGCTTTATTTATCTCCTTTATTTCTCCGTACTCTTCTCCAAAAGCATCTTCTGAACAGAGCCCAATACAACGGATAATATCTTATCATAGCCCAAACTTTTTTTCAAGAAGTTTCCACTGTAAAATCACAAAGACCATCGCCTTGCTATTTTGCTGGATTTCCCTTGACCACGCTATGCTCTGGCACATTCTTCGTCACAACAGACCCCATGCCGATAAATGCATCTTCCCCAATGGAAACACCATCACGAATTACGGCATTTCCAGAGATATATGCCCTGTCACCCGTAGAGGAGCTTCCCATCATCAATACCTCACCAACCACAATGGTATCCTTCCCCATTTTTACATTATGTGATATAAAGGTACAATTATCAATTCTGCTACCGCTTCCGATAATGGTATTGTCAATGGCTCCCTTGCAAACGACGCTATTCGCGCCAATCTGCACATTGTCTTCAATTACAACGCCGCCAAACTGGGGGATGGTAATGATCTTGCCTTCCTCATTTCTTCTTGTCGTCAAGCCATCTGAGCCGATGACCGTATTCTCTCTGATGATGCAGTCATCCCCAATGCGTACCCACCCCATCAATCGCACGCCAGATGCAATATAACAATTCTTTCCGATGACTACCTCGCCGTCCACATAAGCTCCAGGGAACAAAATGGTTCCTTCCCCAATCTCTGCCCCTTCACATACCATGGCACCGTCTCGCATGACATAAGGCTTCGGCATGGAATTATATGTGACGTGATTCTCATAAAAGAATTGCGCAAATCCATATCTTGGCTCTTTAGACAGAATCACGGCATGTCTCTCAGAAAGCTCCGCTGGTACTGGATGATTCTCTGGCCAAATCACAATACATTCCTTGACGGTCAAAACAGCTTCCCAATACTTCAAAAAACCTTCCGTGACAAACATAACGGCGTTGTCCTTAGGACAGGAAAGGCTTGCGGGGCGAACCACCGCATAATGCTTTGATGCATCATACTTTGACGCATCCACTCTAAAATACTCTCTATTTGCCTCGCCCATGTTACAGCATCAATTCCTCTCTCAAAACTTCAAAGGCTTCTCCGTACATTCTACCCATTTCATAGCCTCGAAAGGCCGCTCTTGCCTCCACGCCACGAATCCAATAATCACCATACTTATTTTTCTCCGTGACATGCTCGTCCAGCGCTGCAATCTTTCTGTCAATGACTTCCGTTATGTCAACATATAATTGCGGGCGGAAACCAACATAGGATCTTCCTGAGGGCGAAATCGGCTCAAAGAAATAGATCGTGTTATAGCGTCTTGCTGCAGATATCGTTGATTTTCCAACAGCGACATGCGCCTGATGCGTGTCAAATGGCCAATGCGTAAAAATGATGTCTGGCTTGATAATGTTAATTCTTTTTTCAATCGCCTCCACGGCTCTGGAATCATACGCTATGTCCTTGTTGCTGAAATCTAGAATGTCCAAATCCTTGCAGCCCAATACCTTTGCTGCATTTCTTCCTTCCTGCATGGCAGTCTCGTTCGTTCTCATCACCTTTCCGTTATAGTCCGTGTAACCAGACTGACTCATAACGATCATATGTACATCATGCCCATCGCGAACTGCCTTCGCCAAGGTTCCTCCTGCTGCCAATTCAATGTCATCCAAATGTGCACCAATTGCTACGATCACCTTTTTCATTGATGTCTTCCTCCAATGTTTTATCTATTCCTAATCTTTTTTGATATTTGCTTTAATTGATAAATAAACAGAAAGGCCCTCGTGGATTTCAAATGCAGATTGATTAGCTTCATCTCATAATCATTCACGTCTCTTTTGAAAAAGGCATTCTCTCGGAAATCAGGAAAGGTTTCTACCATTTCTTTTCCCAGATTCTTGAGAAACCTGACATCCTTTTTCATCTTCCCCTGCATGTAGCTAAACAACGTGTTTCTATAGAACAAAATCCCGTATTGATATTCCACGACATCCCGAAACTCTTCCAAGGCACCGTTTTTAGATGCCAGCTGAAGCATCATTCGCATGGCCACCATTCTGTCTTCGCAGTTCTTTTGCGTCACGGTGTGGGTTGTGGAATCATGCCTTTGATAATAAAACACGTTGGCTTCTGGAATATGCTCAAAGTGCTTGATCTTCATAACGATCTCAACTGCCGTGGCATTATCCTCATAGGAGATGCGCTCTGGGAATTTGAAATCATTCGTGTAAAAAATCTCTCTCTCGTATATTTTCGTACCTAACGGTCCTGGCTTTAGTAATAAAAGCTTCCTCTTCTCATGGTCAAGGATACCCGTTTGGTTCATCTCATTACAGGCCACTCGCTCCGTCGGAACCATGGTATGTTCATATACCAAACACATATCCGTTCCAACGACGTCCGCTCCCGTTTCCTTAGCAAGCTTCACCATGCGCTCATACAGGTCTGCCTTTACCCAATCATCCGCATCCATAAAGCCAATATAATCACCCTGCGCAACGGTCAGGCCTAAATTTCTCGCTCCTCCCTGTCTGCGATTCTCTGGTGAAGCAACAGCCTTCAGCCTTCCAGGGAACTCTTTCTCAAGCTCTCTCAATACCTCCAACGAGTTATCCGTGGAAGCATCATCAACTGCAATGACCTCCATGCTCTCTAAGGTCTGGTTCACTAAAGAGCGAATACAATATTCCAGCTTTCCATCCGAAGCCATGTTATATACAGGTACTATGACACTTAATTCCATATTTATTATTCCTTTCGGCGTCCCCAAATCATGGCAATGCCTTGAAACACCTTTGCTCTAATCGCATCTACAATAATTCCGAAAACAAACATGCTTACCACGGCCAGAAGCAGGCGTAAAAGGAAGACAGCCATGGGTTCTGACAGGCTTTCAGCATGCAGTCCAAACCACCCTTGCCAGGTAAAACGTAGCTGTAGATTTTCTTGTAAAAGATATACTCCCAATGCATAAGGCGAGATCAGGCAGATCGCCCTTCCCAGCCTTCCCTCAATAGGCTTTGCGTGCAAAAACGCCGTAAAGATACCTACGGAGGACAGGATGACGAAGATTTGATTGTAATGATAGCTTACCATCAGCAAATCATTCAATCGTCCAAACTTAGCGTTAATCCAATAAACTACACATGTCTCCATGAAAATCAAAGCACATCCCAATAGGTATACAACCACACCTCTGGAAGTACTGGTCAGAAGCTTAAATCCAAATCTCCTAAAATATGCCCCGATTAAAAACATAATCAGATACCACAGAAAATGATATCCCTCCGTATCCGTGACTAATTTCATCGGTAACACGGACTTAAATACACATTCGTACACCAGCAGGCAGAGAATCACACATCGAAGCGGCTTCTCCTCCATGGCGTTAATACCTTCCGAAAGAATTGGTGAAACCATGTAAAGCACTACATATGCCGTAATAAACCAAAAGACCTCCATGTGAATTGGCAGACAATACTGTAGTATGTGATAAACGTCCAATTCCTCCCTCGGTACCAATCCCATGCAAATAAAAATGCCAAGCGGCACCAAGGAATAAAACAGGGTTTGCAAAACAAGCTCCAATAAACGGCGCAGCTTAAATTTTGAATGAATCATGAAATAACCCGAGAGCAACATAAACACGTCCACAGCACATACGGAAAGCGTCTCCAGCGCCCACGCCACCCATCCATTCAAGGGTAATGCACTGTTTATGGGGTGCAAGCTGCCGCTCTTTCCCAGTGCATGAAGCATGGTGACCATCATCATGGCCACCAGCCTTAGCAATTCCATATTCGCATTTCTTTTTTTGCCCTCTGGAAGCTTTTGCATGTCTTTCCAACCCTCAAATCAATAATTAAATAACAGAAAAGAAAAGTTCTGCCGTAGGTAATTTATATTTCATCCATCGGCAGAACTTTTACAAAACCAAGCCTAAGGAGCCACAAAATTATGCCCACGGATCCTCCGCTGCGGATTTCCGAATGCCTACCAGAACATACTGCTCCCAAAGGAACCACTGATCACCTTTTCTGCGAAGCTTAATCTGACGCTCGGAGTCCGCTCCGCCAGACTTTACGTGAAGCATGCAGTAACCATCGTTTTCATAGGAATAAGGATTCGTAAAGAAGGTTACCGTGAAGGGCTGATCAGGAGTATAGTTGTTTGCGGGCGTAGCACCCTTAAAATAAGAAAACGGCACATATTTCTGTTCTCTGAAACGATCCTTCAGGAAGCTCAGCTCATATGCGGAAAGCGGCTGCGGTCCCTTCAGGAAATTCAACATGTCAATACCAATCTCAGGAGCAGCTGCATATGCACAAAGCGCGCAGATCGTCAGCGCTGCTGCCTTAAAAGGAGAATCCAAGGAAGCTTCAGGAAGAGCCTTCATCTCTTCCACGCTTTCAGGAAGCGCCTGGAACGTAAAGGTCTGGGATTCATTCGTTGCTTGCTGGGCCACGTTTTTAACTACATCCGTCGCCGTTTGCTTCAGGGAATCAAAAATGCTCATGTTTTTTCTCTCCTTTGTTTTTTATTGGAAGAACTCATCCAAAAAGATTCTATCACAAAAGATACTATCTGGCAACCAACCTTAATTCTTTTTCAGAATTTCTATGATGCGATCATAATTCTCCGCCCTGTGCGGGAAGGTACAATTCGTGCACACCTTAATTTTTCGTCCCTCCTTTTCAAAATAGGACGGATTCCCAGGGCAATTCTCCAGACGATACATGGGACAATAGCAGAACAAGCAATTGAGCTGCTCCAAGCCCTGATGGCAGGGATAATACTTACAATCCAAATTTTCGAAAAAACGATAGGAATTCTGTTCCATGCTAACTCCTCCACCTTCTGCACTGCTCTACAAACCAGAATGCAAATCCTGGATTGGACGGGTAATACAGATGTCCATAGCTCCAATAATGATTGTTTCCAAAATACCCGCAGCTCCAGCTTTTGCCCGTGACGGGCTTCACTGCCATGCAGTCCGATCCGCAGGCGTCACTGTCATAATAGTGAAACTCATGGCCTCGAATCTCGTTTGCATGATCTTCCATGTGCTTTGCGGCAGGCACCGTTGCATTTTCTAACGCAAATGGTCTTGGAAATTGAAAGGACGCATATCCAAATCGCACCAGCTTACCCGTATCAAAGCACTTTCCTGGAATGACACCGACCATGGGATGCTTCCTGCCGTCGGGTGTTACAATCTCCTCATGCAGATACATAAATCCGCCACATTCCGCAAGCGATGGCATGCCCTGCTGAATTCTGTCTTGAATTTCCCTTTTCATGCCCTCACACCCAGCTAATTGCTCCGCCATGAGCTCTGGATATCCACCACCCAAAAGAATGCCTTGAATCCCCTTTGGCAAAGAATCGTCCCGTAGAGGTGAGAAGAAGCATAGCTCTGCTCCCGCCCTCTCTAATAGCCTCAAATTATCTTCATAGTAAAAGCAGAAGGCCTCATCATAAGCGACACCTATTCGCACCTTTTGAGGTGCTGCCTCGGCAATCAGCCAGGAAGGCCGTTCACAGCTGAGCGGATGCTCCTCTGAATACCTTGCTGCAATGTCTAAAATCGCATCAACGGAAATCGTTTTTTCGAACGCTTCCGCAGCCTGTGTCACCTTCTTCTGCAACTCCTTTATTTCTTCTGGGAGCTTTAATCCCAGATATCTGCTTTGCCAGTCCAATTCCTTCTGTGTCGGGAAATAGCCCAAGACAGGAATACGGCATTCCTTTTCCACCAGTTCTGAAATGGATTGATAAAACGAAGCACTCACCTGATTCAAAATGACACCTTGAATCAAGCGTTCACGATCCATGGAAAGAAAGCCTGCGATCTCTGCCAGCACGGACCTTCCCATGCCCCTCGCGTTCACAATCAGTATAATCGGCGTCTGTAAAACACAAGCTAGGTGATAGCTAGACGCCTCTTCGCTCGTACCAGACAAGCCGTCATACAACCCCATCACACCCTCGATCACGGAGATCTCCGCATCGTTTCCTTCTAAAAACAAAGCCTTCGTCTCTTCCTCGCCCGTAAAAAACAAATCGAGGTTTCTGGAGGGGATTCCAAGAACCTTTTTATGAAACATGGGATCAATGTAATCCGGCCCGCACTTAAAGACCTGCACGCTTTTTCCCCTCATGGAGAGGGCTCGAAGAAGACTGCAGGTCAATAAGGTTTTTCCGCTTCCACTCTTTGGCGCTGCCAGCATAATTCTTGGATGTGCCACGTTGCTTCCCCCTTACTGTTCTTCCTGAAACGTAAATGAAAAGATTGTTACGGGATTTGCCGCCTGCATCAAATGATAGGCTCCCGCTTTTTTTGCCTTGCTGACGGAAACAGTCGTAATCTCTAGATCTGTCACGGGCCATTCCTTCACAAGCTCCTGCATCTGCGCGATGCTCTCTAAGCTGATCGCATTCATGACAATTCTAGCTCTCGGATTCTTCTGATAAATCTCGGAAAGAATACTGCGCAAATTCCCCTTGCTGCCTCCGATAAAAGCATGGGTCGGTGCTGGTAAATCCTCCATCCCCTCCGGTGCCATAGCCTGTAATATCTTGACATTAAATGCGCCTCTGACTTCCTTGTTCTTCTGAATCAAAGCAATTGCCTCATCCTGGCATTCCATCGCATATACCTGAATCCTAGGCGATAAGGCGGCCACCTCCATCGCGATGGAGCCCGTACCACTCCCCACGTCATATACGACGGCAGCTTCCGTAAGATGGAGCTTGCAAATCGAGATTTCCCGAACCTCTTCCTTTGTCATAGGAACCTGACCTCGCAAGAAAGTATCATCTCCAAAGCCTGGCGTAATTTGAGCCGAAACAAAATTTTTTCCCTTATTCGTAGGAATCAAAAATCCTGCATAAAGCCCTGGCTCGCTGATTCTCTCTGTCTCTGCCGCATTGATCTCCATGAGCTTTTCATTATCATAGGACAGCTGATATCCCAGCTTAATTTCGTAGCTTTCGCTTAGGCCTTGCTCCTGCAACAGCTTGCCGATCTCCTGCATGTCCTCTGGCCCAGAGGTGATAAAAAAAATCTTTCTTCCCCTGCGAGTGCCAAAAAGCAGCTCCGTCTTCCACTGTTCCTTCGCCGTTCCATGTGTGCTAAGAATCATGGCGTCCTGCCAGCGTATACCGAATTTTGCACTTAGGGCTGATATGGTAGAAATGCCAGGCAGCAATCGAACGGATGCATTTTCCAAGTCCTGCAGTGCTTGATACATTTTCTCTGCGCCGCTAAAAAATCCCGTATCCCCCGAAAACAGAATCGTTATGTTTTGCTTACCGGCGTCTTCTTTTTGAATTTCCTCCAGACAGGGCAAAATATCCCTTGTTAAATAATAGGGATAACTCATCTTTCTTGCATGAAGTCCCTCCAACATGCGAGCCGCACCAAATAAATAGTCCGTCTCCGCAAGTCTGTTTTTGAGCTCTACTGTTTTCTGCTCACTTGCCCCCATGCCAATCCCAGCGAGAACAATATCGAAAGAAGCGCCTTCCCTTTCCAGCGTTTCCTTCTTCTCCGTCATGCCCGCGTGAAGTTCCACATGCTCTTGCGCTTGCTCTTGTGCTTGCGCTTGTTCTTCCGGCACGTTTCCCTTTGCAAGCTTCAAAACGGCCTCGAATACTTCCGAGAAGGAATAAGCGTTCCCCTCATCCATGGCAGGCCGCCGAATCACAAAGCAGGAAATTCCAGCCTCCTGTGCTGCCTCCAGCTTTTCGTCCGCGCCGCCCACCTTACCGCTCTCCTTCATGACGAGTCCCGTAATTCCATATTGACGGATCGTCGCAAGGTTCATCTCCTTCGTAAACGGGCCCTGCATGGCAATGATCTGTTTTCCTTCCAAACCATTCTTCCAACAAAGCTCCATGCTCTCCCTGCCTGGCAGGACACGCACCACCAGTCGTTTTCGGAGTGCTTCCTTCTTGCAAAAGGCCTCCAGCTCCTTGCTACCCGTAGTCAGAAGGATTCTGCCCTCTCCCTGACTAAGCTCCTCCGCGCACGCTTCTGCTGACGCAAAATAATGGCATTGCTCCGTGAGTTCTGGCGCTTCCCCCAAATCTCTCGCTAATCGAAATAAGGGAAGACCCGTTCCCTCCGCGCTCTGTTTTATATTTTTCGTCACCTCAGTTGCAAAGGGATGTGTCGCATCAACAATGGCAAAATAGGAATTCTCCGCAAGCAAGGAACGCATCTCTTCCACAGATAGTCGCCCTTGCCTTACCTGTATTTCCTGAGATGCCGTTTCCTCTTGCATGACCTGCATTCCGTATTCCGTTGCAACGCAAACCTCAGATGGGATTCCTGCTTCCGCAAGCTTCCATGCAAGCTTTCTCCCCTCGGTCGTCCCCGCATAAATCAGTACCGATTTCATAACGAATACCCCCGTTTGGTGATAAGGCACTCCTTCTCCAAATATGACTGAGAATTCCCGATAAACACCGTCGTAAACATGTCAACCTCTTGCCCTAAAAGCTCTTGCAGCGTCATCACGTGCTTCTCCGTTCCGTCCCTGCCAATGTTCCTGACATAGCCACAAGCCCTGTCAGGACTTGCCCCTGCATCCAACAGAATCTCACACGCCCGCTTCAAATAATCCTTGCGCTTATGACTGGAAGGATTATAAATGGCAATCGCAAAATCTCCCAAGATTGCCGCGCGAAGACGCTTTTCAATCGTCTCCCAAGAGGTCAGAAGGTCGCTTAAGCTGATCACACAATAATCATGATTTAACGGTGCTCCCAAGATCGCTGCCCCGCTGTTCGCAGCAGTAACGCCGCAAACGATTTCCAGCTGAATGTCCTCATAGCCAGGCTTCATCTCATACTCTGGCAGGAGCTCATACATGGGGGCTGCCATGCCATACACGCCAGCATCACCGCTGCACACCAGCGCAACCTGCTTTCCCTGTGATGCCAAATCATAGCACAGCCTACATCTCTCAATTTCCTGCCGCATGGCCGTCGTGACATACTCCTTTTCAGGGAAATATGGTTTTAACAATTCTGCGTATGTCGTATAACCAACGATAACGTCGCAGGCCTCTAAAACACCTTTCGCCTCCTGCGTCATTCCCACCTGATTTCCTGGCCCCATGCCAACAACATAAATCACCTTTTTCATTCTGTCCCACCCTATAGATAGATCACTGGTTTTCTCCGCGCCACTGCCACAGTCATACCGTTCTCTGCTTCCTTTTTTTGAATTAATGCCCCGCCTTCTCCTGCGGCGTACATGGCCGCACGCTCACAAACATTGGCGACGCCCGTCTTTTCTCGGACAAACTCTGATTCCGAGAAGTCACCCTCGACGCTCTCCAGCGCTTCCGCCGAATAGGTCATGAAAGGAATGTGATAATACTGCGCCAATTCCCACAAGCCTTCCTCCCTTGTCTTTAAGTCAATGGAGGCGATGGCATAGATCTCATCTTCAAGCTTCCACGAAATATGCTCCCGTAAGAAAGTATCTAATTCCAAAAAGGATTTTCCTTTTTTACATCCAATTCCAAGAAGATATTCCTTCGCCAAAAGCAAAAGCTTCTGCGTCTTCTCCTCCAACTGTCCTAAGCCATTTCTCGTTACAATTCGGATGTCAACATCCTTTGTCTCAAAGGGAACTACCTGAATTCCTTTCGGCAAAAAACCAGTTTCCGTCTCCGCTTGTCCCTGTCCTTTTAACTCATCCACCTGTTGCGCGCATGTCACCTGATCATCCCAGGTGATGGTCACAGCTTCGCCGCGAAGAAGCTTCGCCGACACCTCGCGAATCCCTTCCCGATTCATGATACGCAGCCCATTTTTCTTTGCAAAGACATCAACGGAAAAGAGTCCTTCCACATCCGTTGCCGTCGTCAATACTGGCGTTGCACCTACCTGCTTCGCGATCTGCTCCGCCAATTCATTCGCCCCGCCCATATGTCCTGAAAGCAACGGAATCACATATTGACCACGCTCATCCATGACCAACACGGCGCTGTCAGACAGCTTGTCCTTCACAAATGGTGCAATGGCACGCACCGCAATACCGCATGCCCCCACAAAGAGAATGGGGAGGTGCTTTGCAAAGCACTCTCCCGTCCATTGTTCTAAAGGAGTATCCTTCCTTCGATATTGCGGGATGATCTCCTGCCATTCCTCTAACATCCGATGAGCCAAGGCCTCGCCCTGTGCCGTAAACGTACATATCCGAAGGATCACTTTTGACACCTCTCAATCTTTTGCCGCGCGGTATTCCGTTGAAAAATCTGGCGCATAAAGTCTCGATCTTGCATATCCGCTCTGCGCAATGGCATCCCCGACAAGCACCACGGCAATCTTGTTGATCTGATGCTCCGCCGCAACGGCAGGCAAGGTCTCCACCGTGCAAAGATAGCTTTGCTCCTCAGGCCAGGTCGCCTTATAGACAAGCGCAACTGGCGTATCCTTGGAATAGCCGCCTGCGATCAGCCTTTTGGAAAGCTCCTCCAGCATTCCAGCGCTTAAATAAATCGCCATGCTTGCTCCATGGGCCGCAAAGCTTTCGATCGATTCCTTTTCAGGAACGGAGGTTTTCCCAGCCATTCTCGTAATGATGAGCGACTGCGATACCTCTGGCAGCGTAAATTCCAAATTTAGGGAAGCCGCCGCGCCAAAGCAAGCACTGACGCCAGGGCAGCTCTCATAGGCGATCCCCCGCGCATCCAGCGCGTCCATCTGTTCCCGTACGGCCCCGTAAATGCTAGGCTCTCCCGTGTGCAGACGAACCGTCATCTTCCCCGCCTTTTCCGCTTCTTCCATCAGCGCAACAATTTCTTCCAGCGTCAGCTTTGCGCTGTTATGTAATTCACATCCCGCTTTCGCATATTGCAAAAGCTCTGGATTCACCAGGGAACCTGCGTAGATGATCACATCCGCCTTTTCCAGCAAGTTCTTTCCACGCACCGTGATCAAATCTGGCGCACCGCTTCCCGCTCCCACAAAATAAACCATGACTTCCCCTCAGCAAATATTTAATAACAACCCCTAACGATCCTCAAATCCAAAATGATAATTCAGGCCCAATGCATTCCTCACGGTCAAAATATCCTTTTGCACGGCCTCACCCACGGGAACGCCCTTGTCCTTGCGGAACAGCCAAACATCATGCTCCTTTTCTCCCGCCGTATAAATCCTGCTCTCGCCAGGTGCCTTCTTGGAGGCACGAAGCGCACGACAAATTTCTCCTGCAATTCTCTTAAACTCATCAAGCCCCATAAATGCTTCGGGATTCACAACAAAGAAGAAGTGACCGAGATGATACATTTTCGGCTTGCCCTGTTCATCCACGCCCGTCAGCGCCTTCATAAACTCACCGCCAGAAAGTGCTGCGGAGAGAATCTCCACAACCGTCGCGTAGCCATAGCCCTTATAGCCTGCAGTCTCCTCGCCAATACCGCCAAGTGGTGCCAGCGCTGCTGTACCAGCAACTAAATCCTTCAAAATCTGTGCACTGTCCGTCATTGCTTCACCCTGCTCGGAAATAACGACGCCCGCAGGAACGGGCTTTCCTTCCCTCGCATAATATTCAATTCTGCCACGCTGTACGATCGAGGTCGCACAATCTAAGCAGAATGGAAATTCCTCATCCGTTGGAAGCGAGAAGGTTAAGGGATTAGTTCCCAACATGTTCTCCACGCCAAACGTCGGTGCAATCGAAGGTCTCGCATTCGTTCCCGTAATGCCGATGAGTCCCTCCTTGCAGGCCATATCCGTCCAGTATCCTGCAATCCCATAGTGCGTGCTGTTGCGAATTGCACCTCCAGCCATGCCATAGGTCTTTGCCTTCTCGATCAGCTTCTTCATCATGTGATAGCTTGCCACCATACCCATGCCGTCATGCGCATCCATGACCACCGTAGTCGGCGTCTCCTTCAGGATTTCGAGCTCCGTTTTCGGAAGAAGCGTCCCCTTTACGATTCTGTCGATGTAAATCGGCTTAAAGCGATTACAGCCATGGCTCTCGATGCCTCTGCGATCTGACTCTAGCAGCACGTCTGCGCAGATCTTCGCATCCTCCCTCGGCACGCCATAGCCCTCAAATGCATCCACCATGAAGTTGTTCATCTGTTCCCAAGGAACAAAAGGTCTGTTTTCCGTCAAAGCTGATACCCTCCTTACCTTCGGTAATTTATTTATTCAGAATTCCAAACTCGTAATTCCATTCTAATTTCTCTGGCGGCTCCGTCACTGTAATCGTTCCGAGAAAATTCGCCGCAAGATTTTCCTCCCAAAGCTGTTCTCCCTCATTTGCAAAACGAACAGGATAATTACTCCCCATATTCTCTGCATCCCACATCGTCTCTGCTCCCGGCCTTGCGATACGCAGGTAAACGCGATATTGTCCCAAGGAAAGGTTCTCGGAAATCGGGATGGATGCGCGTAGCACCGTGGTCTCCCTCGAATCCCATTTCGTCGGATCTCCGCCACTCATGCTGCCACCTTCTACATTCAAAAGTTCTGTCCCCGTGAACGGATAACAAAGCTCACGCGATGCATCCACGAGAAGGATGGTCACCTCCTTCGGCTTCACCAAATTGGCAAATCCGACATTCTCCACGTCCACTTCCAATTTTAGGTTCTTACCCTGCGGATTTTCCTTTGTCACGCGAACGCTGCGAAGGACAAATCGATAACCCATGTGATTCCTGACATAATCATAGCCCGAACCACCCAGATATCGTTCGTCGCTTCCCTCATAGACCTCACTCTTTAGGGCATTTACCAGCTGCTCATTCCAGAACCCGTTCAAGTAAGTTAAATGCGTTAAATAGGCTTCCTTCTCCACATAGGAGGACGTCAGTCCGATTTCACCCTTCCTGCCATAATTTGTCCCAGCCTCGCCTCCAAAGACGGTATGCTTTGCCTGATGGGAAAGCCATTCCACCTCTTTTTCCCGGTTGACATAGGTTCCCAGATCCGAACCGGATGCGAGGTATCCATCATTGTAAATACCGACGCGATATTCCTTCTGTCCAGGATCCGTGATCTGCCCCGCAATCTCATTTAGGGCAATGCCACACCAGCCGCAGTACTGACTTGGCGTGCGGACACTGATGGGAATGGACTCAGGAAGCACGGCAAGCCACTGATCAATTGCCAGATTGAAGTTCTCCTGCGAGCATGCCGTAGAGCCATGCATCTCGCCCCATTTGCCAAACAGTCCACACTCCACGGATATGACTGCTTCGGCATGCCTGCTCATTACCTCACCCAGCTGCTCCTGATGTCGCAGCAGCATTTCCATGGTCGGTTCATAAGTTTGCCTTCCGCTAAACCATGGATCATAAGAAAATCGCACAATGGCACAGCATCCACCCTCTTCCAAGCTCGCCAGCAATTCCTCAAAGGCCTCCAGCATATTTGCTGAGAGCTCCTTGCCAGCTCTTCCGCTCTTCGTGCCAAACTCAGAAATGTCCAAGCGCAAATGCAACAGTCTTCCCGAATACTCTGGAATCTGATTTTCGTCCTCCTTGTAGTGGACATACACTGGAACATAAAAGCCAATGCCAGGATTCTCCACATACTCTAAGGACTCCACATAGCTGACCTCTTGGATCTTCTCCAGCTTTCGATGATCCATATTGAGGAAATCGTTTCCAAGCTGCATTGCAAACAAATTTCCAGCCATCCAGAGAAGCAAGGACATCTTTGTTGCATGCTTGCAAAAGGGAAGCCAAGAGAACAAAAAGGGAATTCGATTAATCAAGCGTACTAATTCTATCATCTTACTTCGTAAACACCATGTCACGCAGCGTCGGATGAATGATGCCATATGCCATGCCACAATTCCTGACATGCATGATATATACAAAGCTCATCTTTGATGCCGTGTCCATTTGAATGCAGCTTCCTGCGGCTCCATCCCATCCAAAAACGCCTGCTGGAGCCGTTGATCCGATCATTTCAGGATTCATCAGGATTTGCATGCCACAGCCATAGCCATAACCTACTCTTCCCATCGTATTCGCAATGTCCTTCAAGGAATCTGCGTAAAGGAGATTCTGCTTAATCTTCTCCACGGATTCTGGCTGCAGAATTCGAACACCCTTTGCAGAAATGCCACCGCAGGCAATTGTGTCTGCGAGAATGGCATAATCCTCCGTACAGCTGACGAGTCCAGCTCCACCACTCTCATAGCTTTCGGACAGCTGATAGTTACAGGTCTGCTCCATCGGAACAATCCCCTTTTCCGTGGCAATATACTGCTGTGCCAGTCGCTCCAAGCCCTGGTTGTCGGGATTTGCGAAGAAGGTATTCTTCATGCCAAGGGGCTCCCAAAGATTCTTTTTCAAATACTCGCTAAAGCTCATGCCCGTAACAACCTCGAGAACTGCCGCTGCCACGTCATGGCTCAGGCTATAGCAAAAATGTGATCCAGGCTGGAACTGCAAGGGAGATTCCGTAAAAGCATCCACGATCTCTCTCGTCGTCGCCTTCTGTCCCTTTTCCTTCAATACGCGAACAATGCCAGGACGCTCCAAATCATAATCCAATCCAGACTGCATGGACACCAGATGTCTGATCTTTAAGGGCCATTTTAAGTCCTCCACGCCCTGCTCCGTCTTTACCTTAACATTCTTGTATGCAGGAAGATAGCTTGCAACCTCGTCCTCCAGCGAAAGCTTTCCCTGCTCTACAAGCTGCATGATTGCCGTCATCGTCTGCACCTTCGTCATGGAGAACATCAAATATCTCTGATCCTCAGCCACGGCCTGCGTTTTTTCCGTATTGACCGTACCATTCATGTGACGATAGATCTGCTTGTGATCCTGATAAACAATACAATCTACCGAAGGAATCCCTAAGTCTAACAAGGAATCCAAATATTCCGTCATCTTTTCTGCGTTAAAGCTTTCCATGTCTTTTGTCCTCCCTTAATTAATTCAAGAAACTGCAAAATGCACTCAAAATATTTGCTACGATGCCGTATAAAAAGCATTTCCAGCGTTTTCCATTTTTCTCCTTCATGGTAATGGTATAAACCAGCGTTTCGATGATCAGGATCATAAGCTCCGTGCCTGCCCAGTGAATACTTGCCCCCAGCCCGCTGCCCTTATCTACGCGATAAGCCCAGACAGTGTAATGCAAATAAGCTTGCGTCAGCACGTTCATGATCAAGAAAATCACGAAGTTTCTTAGGTGCGCTAAGCCGAAGATCAATAAGAAAATCCCCTCAACAATCAGCGTTGCCATCAGGAAATACAGCGACCTCGTCCAAACCTTCCTGTCGTCTTCCTCGTAGGCTTCCAAATCCTCGTAAAGCTCTCCCGTGCCGGCATCGAAAATAGCCTTGCAGGCATATCTGCTGGACGTGAGCTCATGATCACTGATGATGGAAAAATCAGACGTAACCACGCAGGCCTTAAAGGTGCTGGGGGCATAATAGGTAAATTTGAAAGCTCCCTGGAAATATCTGTAATCATCATCTGTCGTGTAGACAAAAAGGCCCGCTCCCGGATGCTCGGCAACGCGGTATCCATTCGCCTCCATCTGCAATACCTTATTACGCAGCCTGCCATCGGCACTCTTTTCCCACTGATCAGAAAATCTTTTGAGTTCTTCCTCCGTATGAGGCTCACCTTTTACAAAAAGCGCCGCCGCATAGGGACCAGGGGGTGCGTTTATGATTTTCAGAGTAACGCTGGGCTTTTCTCCCATGTCCGCCAAAGCAGGCGCCACAGCGCTTAACGTCAGGCTAACTACCAAAAAACACCAGACAAAAAGCCTTAGAAAAACTTGTCTTTCCTTCTTAAGCATAACCCTTCCCCTGCCTTTCACAATTCTACGCCAGATCCCGCCGTAATGCCTGCACAAATTCCTGCGTCAGCTTTGTCTTTTCATTCCAAAAAGCGATTCCTTCCGGGCTTACCATGGGATTGTCTTCCTCTTGCTGTCTGAGGGTATATCTTGTGATATGGTCAAGACAATCTTCAAATCTGGCATTAGGATTTCGGCTCTCCGTGATCATGCAGTCCATGACAATTCCCTGCGCCCCCATGTCGTCCAAAAGATCTGCCTCCATCAGCATCAAAAGTCCCCTGTCCAGCACTTCCTTCTTCATGCGATACTTGTCGGAATGCTGTGCCACCAGGCTACAAATATATTCCACCTTATCCGC
Source organism: Lachnospiraceae bacterium (assembly GCA_015056795.1). Classification (GTDB taxonomy): domain Bacteria; phylum Bacillota; class Clostridia; order Lachnospirales; family Lachnospiraceae; genus Acetatifactor. The sequence continues at coordinate 58,742 of SVFO01000012.1, read as the reverse complement.
TGCATAGCCCATCCCTGTTAAATATTCCTTTGTGATGGGAATGCCTGCCTCCGCATGGGAAACATGCAGCTCCTCTGCCCGTCTTCGCCCGACGTCGTGAAAAATGGTGGCAATCATTAGCTCGTCAAAGCGGATCTCCTCTTTGCGCTCCGATGCCTGATATAACCGCAGTGCCCATGCAAGAACACGCTTCGTATGATCATATCTGCTGTAAGCAATTTCGATTTTTCCGCTTCCGGAATACTCCGTCCCCTCTTCCCCTAATTGTTGTCTTACAAACTCCAGCATTGCAAAATATTCCGGATGGCCTAATGCTTCCAGCGTATTCATTTGCCTCGTTTGTCGCTCCAGCTTTCTTATCTCGAGATCCACCAGATCCAATACCTTTGCCTCGCGGCGTACCATCCGTGCGTCCAGGCCTTCCCGTGAGGCATCGCAATACCTGTTATGTTGACTGGCAGCGAAGGGCTCCATCCATACCGGCGTGAAGCCTTCCTCCCGCTCATAATCATCCAGCTTTCTATCTGCCTGCTTTTGATCCATTATCTCACAGAAATAATAGTAATTGTCCTGTGCAAAAACCCCCTGCTCATTCATGTCATCCCTTTGACGCCTGGGTACACAGCCAAATTCCCGAATGGTGCTTTGTTGTACCTCATAGCCAGTCTCTTCCCGCACCTCCCTGCAAAGGGCCTGCACGGGATCCTCACCAGCTTCGATGCCGCCTCCAGGAAATTTATAATAATCATATTTCTTTGAGTGGATTAAGAGCACCTTACCCTCTTGCAGGATGATTGCGCGTGCAGAATCCCTGCGAAACACCTTCCCGTCACGAGGATAATTTTTCTCATCCATTGAGAATAACTCCCGCATCCCATTCCCCCATCTTATAATTCTAATTGGGACAAGGCTTATTGACGTGTGCACCCGTAAAGGAGACCACCGCTATGTCCTTCCCCAGATCATCATAAACCGAAATCTCATAAAAGCAATTCGTCCTGCCATCCTTGATCAGCTTCGCCTCCGCATACAGGATGCTTCCCTTTGACATATTTAAGAAACTAGCCTGTCCCACAAGGCTGACCGTCAAGTTCTCTTTGTCAAAATTGGATGCCACGGCAAAGGCAAAATCCGCAAGTGTATAAATGCACCCGCCCATGACGCCGCCATAAGCATTTCTGTGATTTTCGGTGATGGGCATGCTACATTTCGAGTAAAACTCGCCCACCTCTTCGATTTGAATTCCTGATTGCTTTGTTGCATATAGATCCTTCGAAAAAATCTCTCTTGCTTCTTCTAGCGTTCCCATGATTGTCCACCTATTGTTTTCTTTCTAACTCGGGGCTTGTCTGGGATCGTCTTTCCAATAACCTTTTGACCTGAAAAGACGATCCCAGCCATCCCCTCGAGTTTACTGTAAGTTCTATTATGCTCGACAGTACCAAATCATCTATGACTCTCGGCTGACTTGACTAGATTATGGCTGATTCGTTTTTTAGATATCACATACTAGTCACTGAACTTAATTATATCATCTTACAAGGTTCTTCACAAGGAAAAGTGTGGTTTGGGCATTGATGGAATGCGGATTTTGTGGTTAAATAGTGGTAACGAAATGCTTAAGGAGGTAGTTAGTATGCTTTCAGCAAATGAAGCTCTGCAAAAACTAAAAGAAGGAAACGCCCTGTATGTATCGGCAGATACCTTTCATTCGGATGTTTCCTCGAAAACCCTGGAGCATTTTGCAAAGAATGGGCAAAAGCCCTACGCCATTATCATCACCTGTTCAGATTCTCGCGTGATCCCTGAGAGAATTTTCCATGCAGCCATCGGCGATCTTTTTACGATTCGCGTTGCCGGAAACGTCATTGATGACCACCAGCTCGGAAGTATCGAGTATGCCGCCGGTCACCTTGGCACAAAGCTGGTTGTTGTCCTCGGTCATACGGGCTGCGGTGCCGTTCATGCAGCCATTAATCATGACCCTAGCGGCTTTATCAAATATATCACCGATGAAATCAAGCGCGCCATCGGTAAGGAAAAGGATGATTATAAGGCTGCCCTTCTCAATGTCGAGCAGAGCGTCCGCACCATTGAATCCAGCTTGGAAATCCAAAAGGATGAGGAAGAGGGCCTGCGCGTCATCGGTGCCATCTATCGAATTGAGGACGGAACCGTAGAATTCTACTGACCTTCATGGCACGTAAGCCATCTCGCGGCATTTTTAATTTGGCACGGGACAGGCTTCGTTATAGCGTCCATGCCGCCATCCCTTGCGCCTGCGTTTTTTGAAGCAAAATCGCCCTTAACTCTACCCGATCCTTGGGCAGCTGATCCAATGCCTTACAAATATTCTCCTGTGACAAAAGCCCGGCCTGCTCATAGACTTCCATCACCTGTTTCCAAGAATTCCATTTCTCCATGAGCAGTGCAAACGCCATGTCATTGTCTTTCAGCAAACTTAAATAGCGAGACTTGTTCTCGCTATTTTCACTGAAAAGAAGCCTCGTCAGCAAAACCTCCGCCTTTCGCAAACGCCTATCCCTGCAATATGCTTCCAGCTTCAGTTTTTCGTCCTCGTAATCCTCTTCTCCGCCAGCCAAAAATGGCTGAAATCCAAGTTCATCCGAGCTTTCCAGAAAGCACATGCAGGCTTCATCCCAAAATTGCAGCCAGGGGTCCCGTCCTTCCTTCCGAAGGGTTATGATCCTTTCGTCCGTTCGAAAATAGCGAAGCGCCATTGCCATAAGTCGTGCCAAGGGATCCTCTTCATCCCCGCTTTCCTGATACCAGGAAATCCGCCTTAGTTTCTCACAGCCATCAAATATACTTCTTCCAAGCCGTACCACGGTCGCCGGAATGGCTACGCTTACCAGCTCCCTACAGCCAGCAAAGGCCCAATCTCCTATTTCTTCCGTACCCATTGGTATCACATAGCTTCGAAGGGATTTTTCTCCCATAAACTGTTTCTTTTTGATTTCCTTCATCCGATTTCATCAACCCATTATTTCGTCTTACTTGCGCTGGCCTTTGCAATCTAACGCCATGCCTTTAGAACCTCCAACAGCTTTTCTGCGCCATCGCTTTTCGCCAACAGGCCATTTTGATTACAGTAGGTCATACATTCCATCTGGAATTGGTCTCCCCCGCGTTTTCGAAGGAAAAACAGAATCCTGTCCATGACATACTTCATTGCCTTTTCAAGACATCCTGCATCCATCAAAATCCGAATGCCTTCCTCCGTAACTGCAGTTTCTAAGACGGCTCTTGCCGTATCGCCATCACAGCCTGCCTGCAGTCCTGCTGCCGCAAGAAGCTCCATTCGACAGTCGCCTTCCTTGGAGTGTGTATTCATGATGCCTCCGGAGACCTTGATCAGCTTTCCGATATGCCCTGTCAAAAGCATTCCCGAAAAGCCAAGCTCCTTTGCCATGTCAATCGTATCTCCAATAAAATTAGAGCACTTTACGCTTTTATCCAGATCATAATCATAGGTCTGCTTCATGAACTCCAAGCCATAGTTACCGGGAGAAACCGCTACAAATGCTTGTCCCAAGGCTCTTTTTTGATTTAGTTCCACGCGGATGGTATCCAGAAGCGCCTTAGAGCTCATGGGCTCTACGATACCGCTTGTCCCAAGAATGGAAATGCCTCCAATAATGCCAAGCCGCGGATTAAAGGTCTTTTCCGCAAGCTCCCTTCCTTCCGGTACGGAAATGACAACGTTGAGTCCTCCTTGATAATCACAGACATGGCATACCTCTAACACTTCCTTCTCAATCATCTCTCTTGGTACATGATTGATCGCGGCATTCCCCACGGGCTGATCCAACCCAGGAAGCGTCACTCTCCCGACACCTTCTCCGCCGTCAATCTCCACCCATGCATTCCCTGTGCCATGAGCTTTTCTCTTCCTCTCCTCTTGTCCGTCCTCGCACGCTTTCCTCTCACGGTCCATAGACATGACAACATCCTCGCATGCTTTCTTCTCACGGTCTTTGTGCATGGTAATGTCTTCGCATGCTTTCCTCTCACGGTCTTTGAGCATGGTACCCTCTCCGCCGTAGGTAACCTCCGCGAAAACGTGACACCCCGTCGTTACGTCCGGATCCGATCCACCGTCCTTGATCACGGCACATTGAACCAGATTCTCCCGTCTTGCGATCTCCACGATCTGGGCATGATATGGAATGCCCTTAGGCGTCTCGATGGTGATCTCATTTTTTATGTTTCCCGTAAGAAGCATGTAGGTCGCCGCCTTCGCTGCCGCCGCCGCACAGCTCCCCGTCGTAAAGCCAAATCTAATTTCCTTCTCCGTCATCATAACCACCTTATGCCTTCATTCCCATTCTGCCAAAGCTATTGCAGAAACAGGTTCGCCATCCCTTCCAAGCCATGCCGGGATGCAATGTCTTTCAAGCCCTCCATGATTTCCTCACGGCTAAACTGATGTTCCTCCAAAAATGCATCCGACTTTTCATTCAGGTAAGAATAAAACAAAACGGCAGTCTCCAGATCACTCCTCTTGCCGTTTTCTGCCCATTCGATCACACGGTTTTCTGCTTCACAGATTTTCCCCGCGTCCACAAGGTCATACAATTCCTCCATTGTCTGCTTCTGCTCTGCATCCTGCAGTAATTCCGCCGTTGGCGTCTGCGTATCTATGCCAAACAAAAGCTTGACGAGCGCCCTGACCATTTCCTTGATTAGTCGCATGATATAATCCTGTTCAAACACGTTTCTGTGTCCTCCACTGAAATTTTTCTAAATCGACCCTGCCTTCCGTAACTTCTACTCCTTCCGCCTGCAGGAGCTTTGCCTGTTCTCCGCTCCCGCCAAAGGCAAATTCTCCTGCGAGCTCCCCTTTGGAATTCACTACGCGAAAACAGGGAATATGATCCGGGTCAGGATTTCTGTGCAGCGCATTTCCAACGGCACGCGCCATCTTCCTGTCACCTGCAAGCTCAGCAACCTGCGCATAGGTGGCAACACGTCCATAGGGAATCTTTTTTACTGCTTCATAAATGCGCCTGGACGGACTGTCACTGATGAGATCATAGCTCTCCGCAATCATCATTTTAACATCCTTGTCTGGAATGCTCCCGTCCAAGAGAATGGTGTTCCAATGATCCTTATTCTGGTGATAGCCAGGAAGCACGGAGGCATAAATCCTCCGCCAAAAATATGCCTTTTCCGGATCCACCTTAACATTCAGGCAAAGAACTCCGTCCTTCTCATAAGTCCAAAGAAACGCTTTCTTATTTCCTGCATATCTTACCAGCTGCCAATTTGGATCATGAAACGGTGCGTCCTGATAAGTGTTTGGAAAAGATAATCCGTATTTCAGCGCTTGTTCTCTCGTTTTCATCCCTTTTGATCCACTCCATAAAGTAAGGCATTACAAATGGCGGCAGCCACGTTGCTTCCGCCCTTTCTGCCACGATTAATAATATGAGGCACGTCCGAATCCAGAAACAATTCCTTGGCCTGTACCACGTTCACAAAGCCTACGGGAACGCCGATGACAAACCTCGGAACGAAAACCCCTTTCTCCATCAGCTCGTATAAAGAAATCAATGCCGTTGGAGCATTTCCGATGGCAAAAATAACTGGCTTAGAAAGCGCTACTGCCCGTTCCATGGAAACGGTTGCACGCGTCACCTGCCGCTCCTTCGCTTCCTGCGCGACATCCTCATCTGCCATAAAGCAATGGACCTGTCCGCCCAGCTTTGCCAGCGCCGTCTTATTAATTCCAGCCTTTGCCATGTTTGTATCCGTCACAATGTCCGCGCCCTGCTTTAACAGCTCCCTGGCAATCGCCACGGCATCCTTGGAGTAGACAAGCGTCTGCGCATAGTCAAAATCCGCACTGGTATGAATCACCCGTTTTGTCACGGCCTCCTGCTCCAAGGGAAGCACAATGCCACGCTCCTTCAGTTCCTCGCCGATGATCTCAAAGCTTCGCTTTTCGATTTCACCCGGAAGGACATATTCTATCATTTTTTTACCATCCATTCCTGTTGTATCCTTCCTTTCGCATATCCTTCCTCCTGCCGTATCCTGACCTCTCGTCTTCTGCGCGTAAAATGCATTTTTCGGCATGCCACAATGCTATCGTTTTTGACCGCCCACCATTGCCTCCATTGTCTGTAACAGCATCTCATTTTCCATGCGGTTTTTCACGGCAATTCGGTAATAGCCCTTGCCAAGGCCCTCATAGTCCCTGCAATCACGGATGAGATACCCCTGCTTCAACAGCTTCTCATAAAGCTCCTCATCCTTCCACTGAAATAAAAGGAAGTTTGCGTCTGATTGGAAGACCTTACCTCCCAGCTTCTGTAACCCCTTTTCCAAAAAGGCGCGCTGCGTCTTGATGAAAAGCCTGCTCGCCTCAAGATACCCTTCCTGCTCCATGGCAGCAATGCCCGCCGCCTGAGCCGGAAGAGAAACATTCCATTCCGGCAACTGAAGCGCAATCTGCCTTGCTGCCGTCTCGTCCTTGCAGAGCAGATACCCTAACCGAATCCCAGGAATTGCAAAGGTCTTGGTAAATGCCCTGAGGACAAGGACATTGGAATATTCCAAAAATGCCTTTGTCATGGAATAGCTTTCTGGCTCCATGGTAAGCTCCATAAAGCACTCATCCACTACCATCACCGTCCCAGCCTCTTCGCAGGTTTTCGCCAGCATGCGTACCGTTTCCAGCTCCGTTAATTTTCCTGCAGGATTGGAGGGATTGGTCAAAATGAAAAGATCAAAGGCACCGCTTCGAAGCTTTTCTGCAAGCTCCTTCGCCCTCTCCCCTGACAAGGCAAATTCCTCATCCTTTCTCAGATAGAAATGCGTGATCTTACAGTCACCAACCCTGAGCGCCCTGCGATATCCAGAAAAACCAGGTGCCAGCAATAATGCCTTCTTAGGTCGCTTCCATCTGCTAATTGCAAGGAGCAGCTCCGAGGCCCCGTTCCCGCAAAGGATGTTTTCCTGTCGCAAGTCATAGCGTACTGCCAACCTTTCCCGAAGCTCTTCACACCTTTCATCCGGATAGGCCTGTACCTGCCCTATGGCCTCTGCCAATCTTTCCCGTACCTGCTCTGGAATCCCCAAGGGATTGATGTTTACGGAAAAATCCGTGTGTACCTTATTGCGATAAACGTCTCCGCCGTGCATGTTTCTTCTCCTTAGTGATCTGCCCTGTTAAATCCATTCTTCATATGCTCGCTTGCGATTTGCAGGACCTTATTCAGACAATCCGTTGTCTGCTCCTTTGCCATCTTGCAAAGCTTTTCATTTGCTTCACTCGTCAAGGAGAAATCACCCGTCTCCTTCATCCTTTTGTCATATTCCAGAACGAGCTGGCGACTCTTGACAAACATGGCTTCCTGATATCTTTCAATGGGCTGTGCACAGTAAGCGAAATGCGCATCCACATAGGCAGAAATCATTCTGCTCGCCCAGTAAAAATTCTCCGTGGAAGCATCCGTCGTCACATTGCTTAGGTATCCCGGAAGCTTTGGTGCATTCGGGTATACGGGCAGCAGCGCATCAAAGGCAGTCGAGCCAAAGCAAATCCATTCCAGGCCCTTGATTGCCTCTGGAACATTGCTGCGAATCTGACAGACACTGGTGACACCCGTGCGGTTGATACCGATGGAGCGATACATGCCTCTCTTTCCCGTATCCTGCGCCTTATAGGGATCAAAATCCGTTCCTTGATAATGTCCCGAAAGTAAGTACTTGACATCCTCCACGGCCAGCTTACGGTCAGGCACAAAGCTCCAGGGAATGTTGTCGCTCTCTGGCGTAAACTCTGCGTTCTCCCCTTCCCAACGATGGCTATAGGGCGTCAAATATCTTCCCATAAACCAAGCTCTGGGCGTGTTATAAATATGATCACTGTCATCATGGGATCCGAAAATATCTCTTGGATTCCATGCCGTTCCCTGATTCAAATCCAAATGATTTTCCTGAATGAATTCCTTGAGATCTGAAGAACACATATGATTCTTCTTCGCACCAAACGCATCGTCAAGGTCAAATTGATCCATGCCAAACTGATTAGGCATGATGACACATACCTCATCAGGAACGCGCTTTGCCATCCAGTGATGTCCACCGATGGTTTCCATCCACCAGATTTCGTTTTCGTCATTGAATGCAATGCCGTTGGATTCATAGGTGCCATAGGCTTCTAAGAGCTCTGCCAATCGTAAGACGCCCTCTCTCGCGCTGTGAATATAGGGAAGCACCAGCACGACAATGTCTTCCTCGCCAATACCACCAGGGATATCCTTCTCTTTTTTCGTCTTTGCCTTTTTGTATTCCACCATGGGATCTGCCGCAAGGACTCTCGGATTGGAGGTGATCGTCTCCGTTGCCGTCATGCCAACATTTGCCGCATTGATTCCCGTGGCAGCCCAAATACCCTCCTTCTTGTCAACGTTCGGACAAGCCGTATAACGCATGGGATTGTCAGGCAGCTCCACCTCTAAATGGGAAATCACGCTCTTATATTTTTTCGGCTGTTTATTCGGTTCCACGACGATCATTTTCTTGACGTCAAAATGTCCATCATCGGTTCTTGCAATCATTGTTGTATTGTCATGACTGGCCTTCTTGCCGACCAATACAGTAGTACATGGCATAGCTTTTCTCTCCTTTTCCAAAAATGTTTAAGCAGAACTCGGGGCTAGGTTGGGAGCATCTTTCTAGTAGGCTTTAGACCTAGAAAGATGCTCCCAACCTTCCCCTCGAGTCTATCACAGGCTTTTCTTTGATTCGTATTTTTATATCATACGATCTGATACTATATTTCATGCATGACCGATACTTTATGCAAGGTTGAAGAATGGTTCGAAATGTTATTTCAGCTTTAGGAGTTGCCAGTATGCGGCGCCCCCGAAGACAAAGTAGCATGCAAGGAGCATGAGGGCGATGCATAGGAGCAGGCACAGGATGGTAGCACCGTACATGAGGCGATTGGCAAGGGGAATGTCCTCGGGATTGACCTTTCGTCTGCCGTCACCGATGGTCGGTTTGTGAACGATCTTTCCAAAGTAGCTTGCATCGCCTGCAAGCTGAATGCCGAGTGCGCCTGCGCATACGCTTTCCGTCTGCGCAGAATTAGGACTCGCATGCTTTCTGCGATCCCGCAGGTAAATTCTTTTCCCCTCTGAGGCGATGAAATGATTCCCTAAAAAGGGACAAGCAAAAATCATCAGCCAGGCACTAATTCTGGAGGGTATGAAATTAACAATGTCATCCAGCTTTGCAGCTGCTCGTCCAAAATCTAAGTATCTTTCATTCTTGTATCCGATCATGGAGTCCATCGTATTGATGGCCTTGTAAAGCATACCAAGGATCGGTCCTCCGATGGCAAGATAAAGCATCGGCGCAATGACGCCATCTGAGGTATTCTCCGCAACAGTCTCCACTGCCGCCTTTGTCACGCCCGCTTCATCCAGCTGCTCCGTATCCCTTCCAACAATCATGGAGACTGCCTTTCTCGCATCCTCAATGGTTCCCGTCTTCAAGGCCTTGTAAACCTTCATGCTTTCCACGCGCAGGCACTTTGCCGCGAGAATTTGATAGGTCATTATGGTTTCTATCACGCAGCCCAAAATGGGATGAAGATAATAGCTTCCCCAAAAGAGCACATCCGTAACTATCACGGTACAAAGCAATACGATCAATACCGTCGTTCGCCCTTGCTCGCGTTTTTTCTTGGCCTCTGGCGATAACACTTTCTGATCCGATTCCTTCTTCGCTTCCTCTTCCGTAGTCTCGTCCAAAGTCTCATCCGTCACTTCTTCCGACAACTTTTCCTCAGATGCTTCAGCAGTCGTCTCCGTCTTTATGCTCCTTGGCGGCTTCGGCCCTAAGTATTTATTTTCCAAAAAGCTGATCAGTTTTCCGATGAACTTGACAGGATGTGGGAAGCAATAAGGATCTCCTAAAATGCAATCCAACACAAAACCTGCAAAAAATGCAATGATATGATAACAGTAAGTTGGCATGTTTTTCTCCGCCTCAAATTTGTTTCGTCTTAGATCCTGTTTATGGTGAGAATTTGAACATTCTTGTCATCTAGTTTCATGGTTACGCAATAGCCTTCTCCATTCGGTATCTGATAATCATAATAATCTCCACCGAAATGCGCAGAAAGAATTGCCATGATTGTGCCACCATGCACGACAGCGGCAGCACTGAAGTCAGAATCTTTATATTCCCGAAGCATCTGTAGCAATTCCTGAAAACCCGTAAGGCTCCGTTGGATAAATGCCTGTCTATCCTCTCCCTTGGGAAACGGTAAGGTACCGCCACTATCGATCCAGGCTTGGTACTCTTGATTTCCCGAAAGCTCCTGATAGTTTTTCCCCTCAAAGGTGCCAAAATCAATTTCTCGAAAGTCGGGAATGATTCTAATTTCCTGCTTTGGATAAAGGCATTCACAGCTTTCCATACAGCGCTTCATCGGACTGGAAAACAGCAGCTCCACCCGCGGAAATTGCTTTTGTAAAAGCGCTTCTCTTCCAAGCGTCGAAAGACTTTCATCCGTTCTTCCGACATATCGTTTTTCTTCATTTCCTGGCGTTTTTCCATGGCGAATCAAATAAAGCAGTACTTGCTTTTCCATAACTGTATTCCTTCCCGCTTCTGGCATCGCATAGCTCCTTACCTCAACGACTCATTTGATCCTCTGTGGGATTCCGCAAAAGATCCTCTCCACCTTTTCTGCGCGCGCCGCCAGCTTGCACAGAAGGCGGCCTGTCTCCTCGCGATAACGACGCTCCTCCTTGTCCATCGGCACGATGCCATTTCCAATCTCATCGCTGATCACAACCATGCTTGGGTGCTGATCGAGAAGTCCTGATACCCTCTCCCAGATTTGCGTTGGCTCCATTCCCTGTGAAAGCCATTCCTTGACAAAGAGGTGAAGGTGATTCCAAACAATCCTGCTTGCATCTGTCAGCTCTTCCTCAAAACAGGTCTCGTCCAATACCTTTGCATCGGGATATCTTTGTAATGCCAGGGCTAACTTTCCCTGTGCCCGTCCTCCAAGATATAATTCCATTTTGTTTTCCTCTAATGTTATCTGCTTTTTACCCAGGCATGCTTGTCATCGCCCATCAGCTCCATGCTGGGAATGCATATGCTTCCTGCTCTTCTGTCAAAGCGAAGGATTGCAATGCCCGTAAAATAAAGGTGCAGCGTTGCGCACAAATAGGGGAATGGCAAATTCAGAATTTGCGCCAGCATGGCCGTGGAGGAGCCGCCATGACAAAACAGTGCCACGGTATGTTGCTCTTCATCCTCTCGCAGGCAACGATAATACATGCCCTCACGCTGGTAGCCAAGCGTTGCAAGCCATGCATCCGTTTGCGGTGCTATGTCATGCACAGCCTTCGTCACCTTATTTTCGATAAAATAGGAATGTGTTGGCCAATCGGTCCGATTCAAATCCCAGCCCTGTCTTACCAGCTCGTCTGCAATATTCCAAGGATGGCCTTCGGCAAACATGCTGCCACCTTCCTTACCCCAAGGAACCTCATGCATAAAGTCCAGGATCTTCACGTCCTTAATTCCCAACAGGTCTGCCGTCTCCTGCGCCGTCTGTCTTGCCCTTCCCATGGGGGAGGAATAAATCTCTTCAATGCTCTCCTCCTGAAGGCGCTTCGCTGCGGCCTTCGCCTGCTCGAAGCCTCGCTCTGTCAAACAATCCTTCTCGTAATTCGGCTCTCCATGCCGCACAATAATAATTCTCATATGGCCTCTCCCCAAGTCTCTCCATCTTTGTACTATCTAAATCTTATGGCTGACATCATTTTAATCTTACATAATCTCTTTGGCTACAAGTTTATGCAGCTTGCATCATCTTCTCACTTGCAAATTATCGTAACCATGGCTGCCCCCCCTAAAATGACCAGCTCCGTCAGGGATACAAAATATCCCGCGAGATCGCCCGTGATTCCACCAAATTGCTTTTTACTGACATGCCAATAATAGGCATAGCTCAGTGCCGCGGAAAGCAGCGTGATGCCACCAAGCACGGGACTCAGCACCAGCATTCCTGCTGCCAGCAAAACTAATTGAATCACAAGAATCATTAATACCGTTTTCTTTCCCGCCGTATCAGAAAAAGTTTGAAGCATTCCCTTTTTCTTTGCGCCTGGCATGGTCACGACACTGATGCCGCTGAGGGCACGTGATAAAAAACAGCCCATGCACAATACGGCAATGCTGCGGCCGCCTTCCAAAAACCATACCTCTCCACCAACTGCCGTATCAAAGAGAACGGTTAACGATCCTGCCATGAGAAGAAGGTAGGCTGCAAGGCAAATCACCGCGAAGGCACCGATATGCGGATCCTTAAGAATCTCCAGCTTTTTTTCACGATCCTGATAGGAATGCAGGGCATCACAGGTATCCATAAATCCGTCCAAATGAAAGCCGCCCGTGATCAATATCGGAATTGCAATGGCTACCAAAGCAAAGGCGATGGTACTTAGCTCCTTCTGCGTACAAAGGTAATACCACAGCGCCTCCGCGCCGCCAATCACCGCACCCACCCACGGAAAGAAGCAGAGATGATATTTCATGTCGTCGGATTCCCAGGTAAACCTCGGCATCGGTATTTTAGAATAAATGGAAAACGCCACAATGAACGCTTTCGCCATTTTCTTTATCGCTTTCATTCTCTTCCTTCCCGTGCGTCATCTTTCATGTCTTCACAGACCACAATGTTTTTTCCATGCATCTTGCCATAGTACATTCTCTCGTCTGCCACCTTTATGATCTCTTCCGGTTCATGATAGATTTTCTGATTTTCCTCCACGCCGATGGTGAGCGTAACGTAAACATGCTTATTATAGAAAACTGTCGGAGCCTCTTCCACGGACTTTCTGACGTATTCCATTTTCGCCCTGGCGACTTCCATGTCAAAATCCCGCATCAGAATGATGAATTCCTCTCCGCCCCATCTGCAAACCTCGCAGCCCGGCATTTCCCGTTTTAACAGCTTTGTAATGTGTCGCAAAACCTCATCACCGCAATCGTGTCCGTAGGTATCATTAATGCGCTTAAAATTGTCAAGATCACAAAACGCAATACAAAAATGATGTGTTTGCTCGTTGTCCATTACTTCCTTCACCACGGGCAAAAAACCTCTTCTGTTCAAAAGATTCGTCAGCACGTCCTCCTTCGCGTCTGCCGTGAGCTGCCTATTCTTCTGCTCCAGATTTCCCATCTCAGACTCACTGGAATAGATGTATAGCTCGTAATAAAAGATCATGGAGAAGACCATGACAAACGAGGAATAAACCATCAGAAGTGTCTGCGTCGCATGCTGTAATTCATAGATTGGAGTGGCATCAACATATCTAACGTATAAATAAACATAAACCGCAAAATTAACGACCAGGGCACAAATGACAATCCATCTTTTTGTTCCCTTAAACAAAAAGCACCCGAAATAAATGATAATCGGTATGATTGAGCACAGATAACAATAAGACCCGCTGTCCCAGCCCATGAAGTGCGTGCCTAAGATCGCATACACGGTAACTTCCAAGAAAATGCTGACGTAAACAGGCAGCATGTGTCCGAATTTTGCAAGCAAAATACAAAACAAATAAATGATAACGCTTACGCAGTTTACGTACGCCATCGCATGAACGCCGGCAAGCCACGTGATCACCAGCAGCCCCACGTGAACGGCTCCCATGATAATGACGGTAAACACAAAACTGTTGTGAATCAGAAAGTGCATCGTCTTATCAAATACTTTCCTGTCGTTCATTTCACCCTACCCTTTGCCCTTCTCTCTTGTAGTCACGAAAGCCCTCGTTTGTCCCATCTAAAAAGTCTTTGTTCAAGCGTCTCAAGAGCTTTTTAACCGTTCCCCTGAGATCTCAGCCTTTTAGAATCACTGGGATCCCTGCTACCACTTCAATGACTTCCTCCGCTTCCAACACAAGCTTCTGATGGATTTCTCCCAAGGCACGAATATAATTCATGGTTCCTTCTTCGTATTCGATGCCATCCTCAAACACATTGTTTGAAACAATGATCAGCTGAGAAACGTTCGCACTGATCATCTTCAGCTGCGTTACGATTTTCTTTGCCACCATCTCGGGAGAATGCACCGTACCATCACTTTGAAACATTTCATTCGCTGCCAGATTCCCCAAATCCTCCAGCAGGGCTACTTTCGGCCCCTCCTGCATCTTCCGCATGCAAGCTGCGATCTCACTGGTCTGCTCGATTGTCAGCATTCCCTTACCACGCCGTAGCTCAATATGTCGTTCCACCTTTTTTCGTCCCTCTTCTCCGTAGACCTGCATGGTCGCCAGATAATAGATGGTCGCACGCTCACCTGCCGCTGCTTCCTGTATTCGCTTTTCCGCATAAGCAGACTTCCCACATCCGCTCCCACCCAAAACCAATATCATACGACAAACCTTCTCCGATTATTAAACTCGAAAGAATCATAAAATATGCCATTCATGAAACTTCTCTTATTCTTGATAGGATAATGAATCATGTCTATCTTTCTAGCCTTCCATATCCTCAAGAAAATAATCTGCAATATAATTATACTTTCCATATCCTCAAGAAAAAGGATTAGCAATATAATTAAACTTTCCATATCCTCGAGGGGATGGTTTGGATTGTCTTTCTGGGTCTAAAGTCTACCAGAAAGATTATCCAAACCAAGCCCCGAGTTATCTAGTATCTTTGATATTGTTCAATCCCAGCGTTCTCGAAGGAGCAGCTCTGCTCATACACGGCATTCGCGGTTTTCAGAAGCTGCAGCATCAGCACCGCGCCCGTTCCCTCTCCCAGAGCCATGTCTGCATAGAGAACAGGCTTTAAGCCAAGCTCCTTCTCGATGGCCTTCATGGCAGGCTCCTTGCCTGAATGAGAGGGAATGAGATATTCTTTCGTCTCCGGAACTACCCTGCACGCGATTAGCGCTGCAACAAGGCTAATGAAACCATCTAAAACAATCGGCACGTGATACTTAAAACCACCCATACAAATTCCAGCCATACAGGCGAGATCATAGCCGCCCATTTTTCCCAGCACTTCTAATGCAGCTTGACCAGAGGGCAACAAATTCTTCTCCCTTTCACCGAGCTCTATACCCACCTTTTCCACGGTTTCCTGCACTTCTCCGATCTCGGTCTGATACCCATTTCGAAGCAGTGCTTCACGGATGATCTCCTTTTTATGCTGATAGCCCTTATCATCCAAGCCAGCACCCCTGCCTGTAACCATTTCAGGTGACAGACCAAGGATGGCTGCGGTGACGGCGCTAGAGGTCGTCGTATTTCCAATCCCCATCTCGCCAATTCCTAAGATCTCATAGCCCTCTTCCTTGCTTTCCTGAACTAGCTTCAGACCAAGGTTCACTGCCTTCTCTATCTCTTCCACCGTCATGGCAGGTTCTTTTCTAAAATTTCTGCTTCCCTTTCGAAGCTTTTCATTTCTCACGTTCGAAAGCTCTCTGTCCGTGTTGATTCCAACATCAACACATAAAATGTCAACGCCTGCCTGCTTTGCCATAATGGCAACGCTCGATTTTCCGCCACCAATGTTTTCTGCGCAGACCGCAGTTACCTCCTGGCCACACTGACTGACGCCCTCTTCTACAATGCCATTATCCGCACAGCAGACGATGACACGGCTTTTTGCCAGCTTCGGCAGCTTCGTCCCCTGAATGGCCCCAATGCGGGATAAAAAATCCTCAAACCGTCCCATGCCATCTATGGGTTTTGCAACCCTGTCCCATCCTGCCTTGATCTCTTTATATAGCTTCCAATCAATTCGATCTCCATCCATGGGTGACATACCCCTCCAGTCTTAACGACTTCTCTTTGATTTCATCTGCAAAAGCGCTTAAATTGCAGAATCGCGAAGCATGGCATAGACCGCATCCATGTCCATGTGCTTTCGCATTTCTGCCGCCAAAAGATCATATTGACTCTCCTTGTAGGCCTGATAATCTGACTCCTGCGGCTTCTTTAGCATCACGCCCTTTTTGTCAGCCAATGCCTTTGCAAGGGTAAATGCAATATCTCCGTGATCAAAAATGCCATGTACATAGCTGCCACAGACATCACCGCAAACGGCCCCGTCCATGCGCACCTCGCCCATGCAAGCAGTGGTCTTCTCGTCCGTTTGCCTCTTCGTTTGAAGTCTTGTAAGAGGTTCCTTGGATTTTACGCCAGCTTCTGCCTGATCTAAGCTCTCCACGGGACGCGTATCGCCCATGTGAATTTCATAACCCTCGATCGTCTGTCCCGACAAGCAGGAAAAGAAGCCGTCCAGCTTTTCAAAGCTTCCGCTGACCTGCACGGTTGTCTTTTGCTTTTGCAACACCGTCTCCATGTTCAAAAGCCCAAGGCCACGGATGGAACCGCCCTCCTCGACACTCTCAGGATCAGAAATTATGTTTCCAAGCATCTGATATCCCCCACAGATTCCCATGACGGGCTTCTCTTGTGCAAAGCGATAGATGGATGCCTCCATGCCACTCTCACGCAGCCATTTTAAATCGCCTATCGTATTCTTACTGCCGGGTAAAATGACAAAATCTGCGTCCGCAAGCTCCGCGGGCCTAGTGACATAAGTTACCTTCACGCCGTCAATCCGTTCAAAGGCGGAAAAATCCGTGAAATTTGATATGCGAGGCAGTCTGATCACGGCAATGTTGACCACGCCACGTCCCTTGTCCGTCAAGCGCTCGCTGAGGCTATCCTCGTCATCCAGCCTGATGTGCATATACGGAAGCACGCCCGTCACGGGAATGCCGCCGCGCTCCTCCAGCATCGTAATGCCGGGATCCAAGATGGTCTTATCCCCTCGGAATTTATTGACAATCAGGCCCTTGATTCGCTCCTTCTCGTCCTCCTCCAAAAGCATGATCGTTCCAAGGAGCTGTGCAAACACGCCACCCCTGTCGATGTCGCCGACAAGAAGAACGGGGGCATCGACAAGCTTTGCCAGACCCATATTGACAATATCATTTTCCTTGAGGTTGATTTCTGCAGGACTACCTGCGCCTTCAATGACAATGATGTCCGCGTATTCCTCTAGCTTTTGGAAGGCCTTGACAATATCAGGGATCAGCTTAGTCTTATACTTGAAATACTCCTTCGCAGGCATGTTTCCAAGGACCTCTCCGTTGACAATGACCTGAGAGCCCTTATCCGTCGTCGGCTTTAATAAAATGGGATTCATGCAGACCATCGGATCAATGCCTGCAGCCTCCGCCTGCATGACCTGTGCGCGACCCATTTCAAGCCCCTCCTTCGTGATAAACGAATTGAGGGCCATATTCTGCGACTTAAAGGGTGCCACGCGATATCCATCCTGCTTAAAAATTCTGCAAAGCCCCGCTACAACAAGGCTTTTTCCCGCATTGGACATCGTCCCCTGTACCATAAGTACCTTTGCCATCTTCCGTCCTCCCAAGCTTCCATGTTCCATCTAACAAATAAATACAAATGATTTAGAAATTGCCGCCATTCCAGCCCCAATCGCTCACGGGATGATAGGTGACATAAATGCAATTTCCCGGAATGCCAAGCTTCTTCGCATATAAGTCGCAAATCTGACCTGTCAGTCTGTCATAGTCGGACGCGGAAGCATTTCCGTAAAGGCTTACCGAAACATACGCACCCTTATCCAGCTTCTTTCCTCCCAGCCAGAGATCATAATGATCCTCAATGCCTACCATCAGATAGGTTTCACTTTTATGCAACGTCGTGATCAGCTTTCCAAGCTCGCTCTTTAACTCTTCCTTCTTTGCTGCATCCACGGGTATGGTGATCTTAGAATCAATAAATGGCATTTTTTCGTCCTCCTTTGGGTGAATTTCATCAACAAATCTATTCTAACACGTTTTTAAGTTTTCCGCAATTTTGAGCATACTCTAAAAGCGCTTTATTTGCCTCATTTAGCGGTCCAAAGATCGTCAACGGGCAAATTACCGTTTCACACATGTCAATGCATTTCTTCGCCTCTTTCAGGGCTTCCTCGCCCATCTCCGAAAATGCCGCAACGCTGATCACCTTTGCAGCGCATGCGCGTGCCGCAGCCATCTCCATGTCATTCTCAAACAAAATGCCTGCGGCAAAGGGGATTTCCTCCCTCTGAAGCCTGTAATACACAGGAACTCCTTCTCCGCCGCCCCCAATCACAAAGACCTTGGGCTGCGCCTCCTTCGATTGGAGAAACAGCTCTCCCGTAAGCGGCTGAAAGCTCGTCTTACTTACGCCGTAAAGCTCCTGCACATAGTTCCCCTGAAAGATTTCCTCTGGGGTTCCCAGCCTGGAAACGCCCTTGCCATCCACGCATGCGATGACGTCAGACACCTTCATTGCCAAATCGAGCTCATGCAGGGACATAATGATCGCAATTTCCCGCTCCTTTGCCAAGCGGCGAATGCTCTCCAAAATGTCCAGCTTATAACGCATGTCCAAATAGGACGTCGGCTCATCCAAAACCAAAACCTTTGGTTCCTGGCAAAGCGCCCTTGCCAGTAGAACACGCTGTCTTTGCCCGTCGCTGATCTCATAAAAGCTCTTGTCCGCGACCTCGCTTGCCGAGACCGTCTCCATGGCTTCATCCACCCGTTTCCAGTCCTCTTTTCCAAGAATTCCCATGAGTCCCACGTAAGGGTATCGTCCCGTTCCAACGACTTCCCTACAGGTCATCAGCTCTGGCGTCGGACGCTCCGTCATCACCATGGAAAGCGTCTTCGCGATCTCCTCTCCAGACAGCTCCTCCATGTTACGATCCAAGAGCAAAAGCTTTCCCCCCATGGTTTTCAGTTGCCTTGTGATCGTCTTTAGGATGGTGGATTTTCCTGAACCATTCGGTCCGATCAGTGTCAAAATTCTCCCTGGTTTGACCTCAAGCTCCACGTCAGAAAGAAGGATTCTTTTTCCATAACCCACGGATAAATTTTCCGTTTTTAATCCTATTTTCTCCGTCATCTGCGCTCCCTCCTGATCCTAAGATCCAGAAGCAAATTGACAATGCTTCCTACAGCATAAGCAAGAATGTCCGCCCACGCAAAGCTCGTTCCCATCAGCACCCGAAAGAAGCGGTTTTTGATTCCCAAAACATCCACCAGCGGTGGAATCTGAGTGATCTCCACAAAAATGGCAAAGAGGAAAATCCAAAGACTCAGCCACACTGGCTTCCTCACGGAAAAGGTTCGGATAAGTGTATATAAAACAATCACGACCAGGACGTCGCCAACATACGGGCGAACAAAGCGATCATGCACGAAAATGCCAATGTAAAATTCAACTGCCAACAGGATAATAAATCCCAGAAAATAGAAAAGCCGTTCCTTTTTCATCTTCTCTTTTCTCCTTTTCTGATCATCATCAGAATGACCACTGGTGCCAACAGAACAGCCGTTACGGAGCTAATGCTGACCTCCGTTGGTGCAAAGATCGTCCGCGCAATTCCATCACAAAACAGCGTCACAACCGCCCCGCACAGAAAGCATCCTGGAATCATGAGATAGGGCTTCGCCGTCTTTGTCATCTGCTTCACCAGATGGGGAACGGCAATGCCGACAAAGGAAATCGGTCCTGCAAATGCGGTGACGCACGCGGATAAAATACTGGAAAGCAAAATCAGAAGAATTCGAAGTCCCTTAATGTTGACTCCCATGCTCCTCGCATAGGCCTCTCCCAGCTGATATGCTCCAATGGGCTTTGACAAAAGAAAGGTGATGACACAGGTAAGAAGGACCATCCAAGCCATGGTTTTGACATTCCCCCAAACCATGCCAGAAAAGCTTCCCATGGACCAGTTATGAAGATTGACGATGTTGGAATCATCCGCGAAGGTGACAAGAAGCTCCGTCACTGCAGAGCAGATATATCCGATCATGATGCCACAAACGATCAGCAATGACATTTTTTGTACGCGGAGCGAAACCAAAAGGACAAAGCCCATCGCAAGCAATGCACCCACAAAGGCAGCTGCCATCATGCCAAAGGAATTGATTCGGATCCCCCTGCTCAGCAGTGTAATCATGACAATCGCAACGACAAGCTTCGCACCAGAGGAAATGCCGAGAACATAAGGACCTGCGATGGGATTGCCAAAGAAGGTTTGCAGTAAAAATCCTGAAACTGCCAGCGCACCGCCCAGAAAAAAGGCTGCACAAATTCGCGGAAAGCGAATGTTCCACAAGATTTGATACGCCGCACCCTCTCGTACCCTTCCCGTCAAGATATCCATGATCTCCCGAAAGGACATAGACTGGCTGCCGCTTCCAGCATTCCAAGCCACAAGACCAAATAAGAGCAGAAGCATTCCTGAAAAGAAAAGGATTCTCCGCATCATGGCATGTTCCCTCAGTACTTGCTTTCTCACGCCGCTATCTTCCATGTTTTTCTTACTCTTTTCCTGTTCCATGTTCTCCTTTGGAGCAAATTTTTCTGCTCCTTTACTGCCCTTCTCTTCCCAATGCCACGCAATGATTTTTAACAAAAATTTCTTATGAAAAGAATTATCGCTCTACTCTGATAAGCTGTGAAAATTCCGTCTCGTTGGAATCTCGAAGCGCCTTCCCAAGATCCTCAACAAAATCCGTGATGGCCGTTGTCTCCTGGAAGAAATTCTTTGCCGTGCAATAAACCCGTCCTTCCTTAACCGCCTTGAAATCCGAAAACACGGGACTGATGGCTTCCAGCTCTCCGATGCTTTGAATCTCACCTACAATCGTGCTGTTATAGATCACAATGTCTGCATCCTTCGCAGCCAGATAAAAATCCTCCATCTGCATGTTCATGGTCGAAAGAGCATTTTCCTCCTCTGTCTCCATGTCTGCCAAAACATATTCTCCGCCTGCCAGCGCAATCATTTTAGCAACATAATCTCCAGGCTTTCTGACATTTACGACGCCATTGGAATTGACATAAAAGAAGGCTACCTTCAGTCCCGTCGGCTCCTGCTGCAACACGGGAGTCAGGCTCTGAATTTTCTCATCAAAGAAATGCTGAGCCTCCTCCAAATGGTCAAATAACAGGCCATACAGCTTAATCCATTCCAGCCTTCCAAAGGGATGCTCCTCATAGCTTGAGGTCTCTACCAGCACGGGAATTCCCAAGGATTCAAGTTTTTCCTTTGCCTCCGGATTGTGATAAATCATCGTATTTTCAACCGCCAGATCACAGCCCTCAGCAAGCAATAGTTCATAGTCCGGCTTACTGTATTTTCCTGCATAAAGAAGGCTTCCCTCCTCCATTGCGATCACCGCGTCCGCAATGCACAGGTCGTCCATTTTGCTCCCGGAAAATTTCAGACGGTCCAACGCTCCCGCCTCCCTCACAAGGTCAAAGACGGAGGAAGAAGCCATATAGACCTTTGTCAAAGGCTTTTGGAGAACGATCACGTCTTTTGGCACATCTGCCGGAACGTTTCCCCCCTCGGGGATTAGCAGATATCGAT
Organism: Lachnospiraceae bacterium; assembly: GCA_015056795.1. GTDB lineage: Bacteria > Bacillota > Clostridia > Lachnospirales > Lachnospiraceae > Acetatifactor. Next base: position 37,259 of record SVFO01000012.1, on the reverse strand, counting down.
CCGTCCCTGCAATGGTGATCAGGTTATATTCGCCGCAGCTTTCCACAAAAAAAGTCGTGGCATGAGAAAGCTCCATACCCTTCTCCCATTGCATCTGGTCAAAGGACGCAGCATCGTTTTCTCCGCCCACGACTTGTGATTGTTCGATATTTGAATGCCCGCCGGTTTCCGTATCAGGCATTCCCGCCTGTCCCCGCACGCCACAGGCGCACAGGGACAAGCATAAAATGATGAGGAATACTTTACGCATAGATTTCATCCTTTATTGCTGCAATACAAACAGCAGGGTATATTCAACCTCGTGAGGCTTGCTCATGGCAATCGTATCGCCAATGACGCTGAGCTCCTCGCCAAATGCCTTTACGGGAATGGTGAACTGAGAGTTTTCACCCTTTGCAGCCTCATTTAAGTATTTCACTTCGTCCACGATCATGTAGTCATAATTCTTACTGTTCCATACAAGAACGGCATATGCCTGCCCGTCCTTTACGATGATCTTGACGGGACTATCTACGGTCGTCTTGCCACTGCCACCGGAGAGCGTCACCTCTGCAACATATTCGCCGTCAGCTAACTTTGCATCCGTTGCAACGGCTCCCTTGACCGTCACTACTTTTTCAAGACTACCTTCTGCCACCTCGGAAACGATGACCTTGTGATCATACCAGGTTCCCTTCGTTCCAACGAGTGCAAGATCAAACTCTTCATTTAGCACAGGAACGGGTACGTCAAAGCCATAAACTTCTTCTGTCGTGCCATCTGCATAGGTCACTACGTCGATCGTAGGCTGAAGGATTGCTGCATCATTTTCGGTCATGTTGGCAATCAGTCCAGGGAACAGGTTAACGATTTTATCGCTGGGCATGCTAATGTGCAAAGTCATTTTGCCGTCCTTGATCGTCAGGGTTCCTTTGCCTTCGCAGGCTTCATTGGCCTTAAACATGCCACTGTCCGTATCGAACTTTGCAAGGTAGGTAACGCCCTCCTTGAGATCTGCCGCGGTCAAACCCGTATTCACTGCTCCACTTCCCGTTGCAACATCCTTCGCAAGCTCAATGGCTTCCTCTGCATGCTTTTTATAAATCTCCTGCACCTCAGGAATTCTGCCAAGACCTGCAATCTGCGTGTCAACATTTTCAAACTTCGCAGAATTTACAAACATGCTCTTCCAGGAATCCTCGTCATCACCAGCCATGTCATTGTTGGCATGATCTCCGGCCACAACCATCAGCGGACGAAGAATGACTTTCTTGTAGCCTGCTTCTGCAACCTTCTCTATGACCGCCTCACATGACGTATCCTCGGGTTCACCCTCAACGGTACCGATAAAGACATTGTTGTAACCTAACTCCTGCATCTGTGTCTGCATCTGGCTATAGGTTATCTTTGCGCTGTGGGCAGTTCCGTGGCCCATCAGCACCAGTGCCACGCCATCCTTTGCAGCAACTGCCACGTCTTCATAGCCCGCCACCTTCATGGCATCAGCCACGACCGCCTGCGCAACCGTCTTTTTATCCTCGTTGATAATGGAGGCATCTGCGCCAACCTCGCCAAGTAACGGATCCGCAACAACGATGCAGGGAATTTTGTCTTTATATTTGCTCAAGCTCTCAACCAACTCGTCATACTCCGCGCCCTGCATTAAATGCGTAGGCTGTACGACAAGCGTTTTTACGCCATTATTAACGGCTCGGGTTAATGCCTGCTCCATATTGTCAATCTTTTCACCGTCCCTGGCCTGTACGTGATTGATAATAATCTGTGCCGTAAAGGCCCTGCGCACGGACCATTCAGGATTTGCTTCCTGTAATACTTTCTCAACGCTGGAAATATCCTGCGCGCGGCTTTCATTAAAGGACGTGCCAAAGCTTACGACCAAAAGCTCTTTCTCTCCAATACCATCTTGATTCAAAGGATCATCTAAGGAGGCATCTCCCGTGTCCCTGCCAAAATAATCAGGATCCGCAAATTCGCCCTCCACCAGCTCCTTCTGAGCATCCGTCAGCTTGTCCCATGCAGCCTTTGCCGCTGCACACTCTGCATCTGTCTGATCGGTTCTCTTTTGAACGTAAATGGCATCAATGAGAGCAGCCACCTCATCTGCTAATTCCTGATCCGTCTTCTCCAAAGCCACTACCTTGCTCTCCTCCGTGCTAGACTCTTCGACTACTGAGCTCTCCTTCGTATCACTGGCGCTGACAGGTTCCGTCGCCATGTTCGTGCAGGCGGTCAGGCTTCCCATGGCAAGCGTCAGCGTAGCAAAGATTGCCAACAATACTTTTTTCTTCATGTTTCTCTCCTCTTTCCTACTATGTCTTTTCCTTTTTGTCTGTTTCCGTCCAGAAGAGCTTGGCATCTTTGCATCAAAAGAAAAACCCTGCCGAATCCTTCGAACAGCAGAGTAATTTTTCATCAAAAGGAACCCTCTCAAGTCAACAAACTTAAGATGGTTACTTTCCGATACGACCAATTACTCGTGGTCTGGAATTTCTTCCCGTACCATTATAACTGGCAGGTTTCCTGGCTGAAAGATCCTCATGAGGGCGCTGCCTTCCCAATCCATCGGATCAGTGACTGATCATTGCTTATGCAAGATCCCTGCGCCTTCACTCCCTTATCACAGTGACGAGATCGTGCGGGAATCACACCCGCTTCCCTTTTAACCCTTGGAGAAAAAGAGCTTCTCCGCCGGCACCAATTACTCTTCCTGTATGAAACTTGCTTTATCTTAGCACGTTCAAAAGGATTGTGCAACATCTAAATCACCTCGAAAAAAGATCAGTTTTGTAAAAAATGTTGTCAGAATTGTCGATAATAAGTTATAATAGGGCTAAGTACGTAACCTTGAGAAAGGGGGCTTTCCTTTTGGAAGAGTTGGAAGAGAAAAAGATTACAAAAGAACAGATTGACGTATTTTTTGAAACGCTCCAAAAAAATTCTGCGCTAGTGGGTGAATGGAATGATAAATTGATGGAATCCTGTGAGGAGCAAAAGTGGAAGGATCTCGCTGCAAAGAGGTCGGAAACCCTGCGTCAGGTTTACCAGAACAATGAAGACATTTGCAAGAATTTTTTTGATTCCCTCCCTCAAAGGCTCACCCGTGAGGAGCTCGGAATTCTTTTTGAACTCACATATAACCTTCATGTCAACGGTGTTTACGTCGTATCCGTCGGTCTTCGATTAGAGCGTATTTTGCTTCCCTATTTTGAGGAGCTGCAGGATTATGGTAAGATCGTCTTCTTAAACTATGCCATGGGCTATGCGAATTATCTGCTCTTTGACAGAACGTTAAATTATTTTGGCCCTTCCGAATGGCTTCAGTATTTTGAAAAAATCTCTACCTTGGAGGAGCATTATTGCGAAATTGAAACTGAAGTCTTCCGAGGACTCTTTTTCAGCGCTTATATTTCCTTGATTCAGTATTCTACCGTGTATCCCTCCATAGAAGGAAAGACCAGCGAGTATTACCAGGGGGCGCACGCCCTATGGGATCGCGAGGACGTACAAAAGCTCGATGGAAATTCCCCCTACCTTAAGGCAAAGATCAAGGCCGTGGATGACCAATATCTTTATATTTTATCCATCCATCCTAATCTCATCACGAATCCTGATGAATATTGCAATATCGCCAGTGGTCTGCTTAATAAAATTGGGCGCATCACCGTAAAAAGTGACCCATCCGGCTACTACAAGATCATGGAGAACAATGTCAAACGCCTTAAGAAACAGTTCTCCACGGAGGCCTGTGTTCAGGCCATGGCGGATTACATTCAAAAAGCAATTCCGCCGCTGAATTTTGATAAAAATGATGCTGCTCACTTAGTTCAGCTCCTAAACAATGAGCTGTTCACTTTCAATTACACGCTTTCCATGCTTGAGGAACTTCCTCCTGATAAGCATGTAATCCTGGATCAGGCAATCAATCGTATTCTTCAGGATTTGATGAAGGTGCCCTACTCCTTTTACTCAGACAATCTTGATTATTTACTTTATGCGTTCTATGAAAGCGTTGAGCCCTACCTGAAGGACAATGATGAAAAATGGAAGCTACTTACCCGCCTGATCCTTTGTAGGCAGCCAATGACCTATATTCACAGTCGCATGGTTTCCAAGATTGCTTCCCTGATCTGCGAAGCTACCATAGAAACGCGTCCGGAATTATTTGTAGGATTAGAGGGATGTCATGATCTCGCATCAGTCAAAGAGAATCGTGAACAGCTCCTTTCCATCATCGAAAATTGTGGTTTGATCCACGACGTCGGAAAGTGCAGAATTGCCCTTGTCATCAACACGCAGGACAGACATCTCACGGAGGATGAATTTGGCATTCTTAAGTATCATCCCCTGCTCGGCACAAAGCTTTTGTCCAAGGATCCGACCTTTGCACCCTATACTGACGTCATTCTCGGACACCACAAGTCCTATGACGGTGCAGGCTATCCGACAAACTTTGACAATACCTCCTCTCCCATCCGCATCCTGATCGATCTGATCACAATCGCGGACTGCACGGACGCTGCCACGGACGTGCTGGGAAGAAATTATAATACCGGCAAAAGCTTCAAGCAATTGCTGGAGGAACTGGCAGCAGGGGCCGGCACGAAATATAATCCCTATCTCATTGCCGTGATTCAGGAAAATGCGGCTTTACAGGAAAAAATTTCTAAGCTGACCTCCGTGGAAGGCCGCAGTGACCTGTATCGTCATACCTGTAGTGACATTCTGAACATGCATCAGAATACAGAACTGAAATTTATATAGTCCGCGATATCAAGGACAGATCAATGGCAACAATGTCAGGGACGAAACAATTACTTCAAAAAAGGGTGGCTTCCATATGGAAACCACCCCTTTTCATGACATTATTTCTGAAATCCTCTTAAGAATAGTCGTTGCCAGATTCTTCTCCTACTGATACAGTGCCTTTACCTTCTCCAGGTCACCGCCCTCGATCGTACCGTCCGGAAGTCTCCTAAACTGGCTCAAGAACTTCCACGCCTGCTCACAGGTATGATGACGAACCTCATGTCCCTGATTTCCAACGCATCCAAAGACTGCATAGCATTTTCCATTCGTGCTGGTAAAAAGCTCGAGAGTCAAAACGCTGTTTTCCCGCTCTTCATTGACGAGCTGATAGGTAAAGTCGCCGCTTACGCCCCAAATGGGATTCTCCCAGCTCTCCTTCTCCTCCAGCTTCACGTCATAAGCCTTTTTCACCTGATTCACTTGGAAGACATAACGCATGCGATCTACGCACTTTTGCGCCTGACAGGGGAGTTCCGGGAGCGGTGTAATCTCTCCGCCTGCATAAAATACGGGAAGAAGCTTGTCCTGATTATACTCGCCAACAGGCTCTCCATAGGAATTGCAGCCCACCTCGAAGGTCGCATCCATGGGTGCCACAGCAGCATAAACCTCGGGATACTCCTGCATCATGTCCCAGGATTTACATCCGCCCATCGAAAAGCCGCTTGCGTAAATCTTGGTCTCATCAATGCTGTATTTTTCCTTGAGTTTTTCGATCATTTCGACGGTTTCCGTCGCCGTGCTGTTCAAGTGATTCTCCACACAGACTAGTAAAAATCCATACTTCGCGGCGATCAAATTCCAACCGGAACAGCTTGCCATAAAGAAGGTCGAGTCACCGCCGCCATGGAAGCACATCACAAGGGGAACCTTCTTCCCACCGTCCATGATGCCCTTGTTGTAAAAGGCAACATATCCAATCTTATGTTCCTTGGTTGCCTTGTCATCCCCACGATTGTCAGCCGATGTCTTTACGGTGACAAAGGAAGGCTCGCATACCATACCCATCTCTTCCAGATTTGGCTCTTCCTGAAGGTTTCCAAGCATGCGCCTGTAATTACCTACAAACTCCTTGAAATCTCCCGGAACGTCTGCAACCTGCTCCACGAGCACGTCCTCCAAGCTCTCCATGAGGGCATCATTGATTTCATCGCTGTTACCAATAGACACAACGGGGATATCCCTGCGCTCTGGATTTGGAATCACGCTAAGCTTCTGAAGAATACATGCGGCAGGCGTTACGTCCCCAGGTCCCCAAAGGAAGGGGCCCTGAATGGTCTTTAGATAATTCTTTGCAATAAAATCAGCAGATGCGCCATACCCATACAGATAGGTTCTGAGCACTGCACCGCGAATATAAGCATCCCCCATCTTCTTTGCGAAGCGGTCGTACATGATGGCCATGCCATCCTCGTAATACTGACTGATGCGGGACTCGTTCAAAATATCCACAAACAAGCTCTCGGGCGCGTTCTCCCAGCCACCCTCACAGAGCGGATAAAAGAAGGTAACACTCCCCGCGAACTGGGAAGCCACCTTAGAAAATCCATTCTGATCCGCAAATGCCTTTGCTTCCTCTTTCGACATCCGCTTCTCTTCGAACACCATCAAATACGGAGCACGAAATCCGAAATTCACAATATCCGCAGGCAGATCCGTCTTAGGCAAATATGTCTTCACCGCAAAAGTACCAAGCTCCGCCTCCCAAATCTTCGTACCATCCTCAAACGTAACTATACTCGGTCTTACTTTCATTTTAGTTTCCTCGTGAATTAAAATTGAAAACTTCTTGATGGTGCTCCAAAGGAGGAAAACGTCGCGGTTGCATCCCGGAAGTACAGAACCTCGGTATTGTCATCATCAGCGGAATACATCCCCTTCAAATTGGGATATGCTTCCAGCATGTGCACCTTCGCCTCGCGTCTGTCGTCACGAACCAGCTTGCCGGAAACGCGCAGCCATTTTCCCTCCATAAAGGCACAGATCTCTGCCTTAGGGTTCTTCTGCAGCTGCTTGGACACTTCCTTCACCTTACCCGTCTGGATATACAGCTTGCCCTCAAACATGTCGATGGTACCGAAGGGCCTTACTCTGGGCTGATCTCCTTCCACCGTTGCCAAATAATATACGCCAGCTTCCTTCAGAAATTCATAAACCTCTTGCATGGTATTGCCTCCTTTATTTTCTTCGGGCATTCCCGTTACTTCAAAGTCCTTTTCTTCCGCCTCAAACTTCCAAGGGTCAATCTCCTCCTTGGGACGAACATTCTCTAATACGGCATAATAAGCCTCCTTTGCCTCACATTTTCCGTGGAAGAGCAAAGGATAACTCGTCTCCTTGCGGAATCCTGACAGCCAGCTGTTCTCATCCAGCAGGTTCCAGAAGGTTACAGCCGTAATGTTTGCCTTGCCGGTTCCCTTTGCTGCGAGCAGGATTCCGAACAACTCCTGATATCTCAAAGCGAGCTGATGCATGGATTCCTTGGAAGGATCTGCATTATGAAGGTCCAGCTCCGTGATCTGAATCTCAAGACCCGTTGCCCCATACATCTCCAGTGCCGTCTGATAATCCTTGAAATCGGGATGATCCATCAATAGATGCGACTGCATGCCCATGCCGTCGATCAACCCTTTTTCCTTCAGAGGGATCAGAATCTCCTTTAAGATACAATCACGCTTCCAATCCAGCGCTGTCTCATAATCGTTATAGAACAGGGCCACGCCGGGAGCAGCATACTTTCTAGCAAAGGTGAACGCCATCTCCACGAAATCCTTGCCAACGGTTTTAAACCAAAGAGAATCACGGAATCCGCCGTCATTGATGGCCTCATTCACCACGTCCCACGCATAGATGACTCCTGGATAGTTCTCCTGAACAAAGCCCAGCACACCCTTGATATAATTCTCCATTCTCGAGAGCATGGTTTCACGACCGGCCAGCTTGGAGGACGTATCGTAATTTTCATAAAAGAACCATTGCGGGGTCTGATTATGCCAAACAAGCGTATGTCCGCGCATCGCGATGCCTTTTGCCTTTGCCATCTCCAGATAAGGAATGGCACGCTCAAAGGTCAGCGCGGGACAAAGCTGATACTTCTCCGCCTCTGCCTTATTCTTCTTGCCGTCTAAAAAAAACATGGGCTTCATGTCATTTTCAACGGTGAAGCTGTTAAACTGCTCCGTTAAGAACTTGACGTGTGCAGGCGTATATAAATTCCATCTTGATATCGCCGCACCAATCTTAAAAAAAGGTTCATACGCTGTTTTTAAATTCATGTGTTTCCTCCTCTTGCCTTTTCATTGCATTTTATCAAAGCTCTTTGTTTATTTTCTCAAAAAAAATCGTTTTATGCAACATAATTATTGTTATTTTTGCTTAATCTTTGCTATTTCTTGCTCAATAAGGACCAAATTGTCCCAATTTACGGAAAAAGGCCAGTCTCCTTTCGGAAACTGGCCTTTTATCACAAGCGATCGCTTGCTTTCTTTTCTTATTTCTGTCCAATGCTGCCCTTGCTGATGTCAAGGAGCTTTTGCTTCATTTCATTTTCAATTCTGGTAAGCTCTACCTCGGCGTTCGCACGTCTCGTTCTGCCCTCCTCCTGAATCTTCATCACTTCATCCAAAGTGCTGATTAGGGTCTGGTTGGTCTGGGTCAGGGTCTCGATGTCAACGATGCCTCTCTCGTTCTCCTTCGCAGTCTCGATGGTAGCGATCTTCAAGGTTTCTGCATTCTTCTTCAGCAGTGCGTTCGTCATGTCAGATACCTCCTTCTGTGCCCTTGCAGCGTTGGTGGAATGGTTCAATCCGATGGCAATCACCATCTGGCTCTTCCAAAGAGGAATGGTGTTCACCAGCGTAGACTGAATCTTCTCGCTCATCGCCGTATCATTGGTCTGGATCAGACGAATCTGAGGAGCCATCTGCAGGGAAATGGTCTTGGTAAGCTCAAGGTCGTAAATCTTCTTCTCAAAACGGTCAATCTGTGCGGAGAAGTCTCTTGCAGCCTGAGTATCCTCAGGAAGTCCACTCTTTTCAGCCTTTGCAACCAGCTCAGGAAGCTCTACCTTCTTTGCATGCTCAAGCTTTTGCTTACCTGCAAGAATGTACATGGACAACTCTTTATAGTAGTTCATGTTCAAATCATACATTTTATCCAGCATGGCGATGTCCTTAAGAAGCGTTACCTGATGTCCCTCCATCACCTTGCAGATCTTATTTACGTTAACCTCTGCCTTGTCATACTTTGCCTTCATGTCAGAGATCTTTGCCGTACTCTTCTTGAAAAGGTTTCCAAAGAAGCCCTTATCTTCCTCATCCTCAAAGCTTCTCAGCTCTGCGACCACGTCAGTCAGCATCTTACCGATTTCTCCCATGTCCTTGGTACGAACGTTACCCAGAGCACTCTCAGAGAAATCTGCAATCTTCTTCTGGCTTCCAGAACCATACTGCATTACCTGTTGGGTATTGGTAATGTCGATCTGTGCTGCGAAGTCATCTACCATCTTCTGCTCCTGAGGTGTCAGGTTCACTTCCTGTACAACAGGAGCCTCTTCCTTCTTCTCCTCAAGCGTGATCGAAGAAAGTGCATCCGTACCTGAGGGCATGGGCTCCAGGGTCAGAGTAGGTGCAGCGTTGATCATTTCGTCCAATTCATTGCTCATTTTGCTTGTCCTCCATTCATGTATTTATCTCCTAGCTTTCCCAGGGAGCCTTCAGTGAAGGCAACACCTCAGGTTGCTCTGGTTCCAACGTTAATCGGAAGGGATTTTCTTCCTCCTCTTCCTCATCCTCCTCTGCTGCATCGTCTTCCTCTGCATCAGAGCTTACGGGCTGAAGGCCCATCTCACGGCGAAGACCCTCTCTGGAAAGCATGGCCTGTAACACCTGTGCATCCGTGGTAGCATCAAAGACCTCATCCTGAAAAAGATTGTTGAGAAGCTCCGTAAAGGCCTCGTTGATAATGCCAAGGGTCTTTTGAATCTCTGCCTTTGCATCCCTGATGTCCTGACCTGGATTCTCCACTTTTTCAAACTGTACGTAAGCTTCCATCAGCTTTACCGTGGTAGGCAGGTAATACTCCATCAGCTTGTGCATGCGGTTCATCTGTTCTGGATGCTCCTTGACGCGATCAAAGATCTGTCTTAGGAGGCTCTCAAGCTGTGAAAGCTGCGCCGTAATCTCCGCACCAGGAATCGCCTCATTCAAAGCACGCAATTTCTGTACATAGGTCATTCCCTCTGCCATCATGGCATTTAATTCTACTTCCTGCTGGTTCTTTATCTCCTGTGCTTCCTCTTCAATCGTCTTCTGACGAGTGCTCTCTGCCTTCATCTGCTCGCGCATCTGGAAGGCTTCTGCCGTCTCCGTGTACTGACGATATACTTCATTGCTCAGCATGAAGCAGGTTTCCTGACGGTCCAAATGTCCCTCGGGGAACATGCCCTTTCGAAGCATTTTTTTCAGGTCCTTACGAACAAACTTAGAGCTGTTACCAGTCTGCAGCGCGATCTCATCAATGTCCGCATACATCTTGGTACCGCAGATCTGCATATATCGCTGTGCCCTCTTGATCAGGCCTCGCTGCTTTGCTCCCCTGCTCATCAAGGAGGTCGAAACTCCTAAAATCACTGCCGTCACAATACCAACTGGCAACCAGGTGCCACCAGACGTCAGCAAAATCAATGATACAAGGGCAAGTGACGCTCCAACGCCAAGTCCAATGGAACCAAACACGGTATTGAGAACGCTGGCCACATTACCAACCTTGTTAAATCGCACTCCGCGAAACCTTGGTGGCGGCGGAAGCGTCGTGCCATTCTGTCCAACTGCGGCACGATTCTGTGCGTATCTATAGTTCTGCGCCTCACGAATCTTTCTCCATTCCTCACGACGCTCTTCCTTGCGTCTGTTCAGCTCCTGCTGTTGCTGTTGCCATTTTTCATAATTTGCAGCGTTATTTTCACGGTACTGTCTTAAAATCTCTTCCCGCGTGAGCTTCTCGATTTCTGCCTGCTTCTTTGCTTCCTGTACGACATTATTGACCGTACCGGAAACTAAGTTATTCAATTGCCTAAAATCTCCGGTGTTTAAGGCACCTGCCACTGAATCTAGGATCTGTGACCCAAGATCCTTCCAATCCTGACTGTTGTTTGACATTTGCGTTCTCCAATTTCCCCCAAATAACTAGTATCGTTTTCTTGCCTTTAATTCTTCATATAGTTGACAATAGTTTTCATATCGTATGCGCGAAATCTCGCCGTCCTGCACGGCCTGCCGAATCCCACAAATTGGTTCCGTCACGTGCGAACACCCTCCGAATCGACAATACTTTTCGAAGGGATCAAATTCCGCATAATAGGTGGCCAGCTCTTCCTTTTCCATGTCTGTTACTTCCAAGGAACTAAAGCCTGGCGTGTCAAAGATAAAGGTCTCTGGCCCAATCTGCAATAGTTCTGAATGACGGGTCGTATGCTTTCCTCTGTCAATCTTTGCACTGAGGCTACCTGTTTCCATGGTACTCTCGCCTAGAAGCAAATTGATCAGCGAGGATTTCCCGACACCGCTTGGACCTGCTACGGTTGTTGTCTTTCCCTGCAAAAAGGTCCTTAAGCTTTCTAGTCCCAAGCCATCCTTTGCACTGATGAAAAGGATCGGATGGCCACTGTTTTCATATGTTTTTTGATAGTTTTCCATTAAGGAAGCATCCCCTAAATCTACCTTGTTGAAGCAGATGAGACAGGGTAGCTTCTGACGATCCATCATAATGAGGAATCGGTCTAACAGGTTCAAATTCGGTGCTGGTGAGGTGACTGCAAAAATCACCATGGCCTGATCTATGTTGGCCACGGCTGGACGGATCAATTCACTTTTTCTGGGCAACAGCTCTGCGACGTTCCCCAGCTTTTTTTCCTCATCCAGGATCTCCATCCGAACGTCATCTCCGACCAATGGTTTTCGATGATCCTTGCGAAAAACACCCTTCGCCTTACACTCATAAATCCTGCCGTCTACATTGACGTAATAGAACCCGGCAATCCCTTTTACGATCTTTCCCTGCATTCCCTTATTCTCTCACGAAATCAATTCTTCTGGTAAAGCTTTTCTTCTCTGTCTTGCCTTCTCCTACCACGGTTTCCCCAGTGTTGGGATCCGTGGTTGTTTCTCCCGGAATGGTTACCGTGTACGTAATGGTCAGATTTCCTCCAGGGGAATCAATGCTTTGATAGCTTATGGGGTAAGGGAAGCTCGTGGTTGTCGTATCCAAAAGAATCAAGCCCGTGTCTGCGACAAGCTTTAGGCTGACACTGCTGCCTGCCCTGTAATCAGGCGCTTCCGCTGCCGTCGGTGCCTCAATGGTCATGTCACATTTATAGCTTTGCTTCTTACCAAGGCTGACACATATGTCGATGGCGGTTCCCTCATCCACGTATACGCCAGCGGAATAGCTTTGAGAACAAATCAGACCCTCTGCGTAATCGTCATTAAAAACCATCGTGATATTGCCAATGCTCAAACCGCTTTCAATGGCTTCCAGCTCGCCAGTCGTTTGCTCTTTTCCTACGAGACTTGGAACACGCTTCATGACATTTTCCTGACCTCTGCTGACATAAACAGTGATCACGCTTCCCTTGGGTGCACGCACGTTAGAGACGGGGTTTTGGTTAAACACCTGCCCCAAATCCATGTCGGAATAATCATCCAGGCGATTCACCAGGAAGCCAACCTGCGTCAGTTTGCTTGCAGCCTCGTCATATCCATAGCCCGTAACGTCAGGAACCAAAATTCCCTCGACTCCTGAGCTGACGGTCAGGACAATTTCCTTGCCCTCCTCCACCATCAGTCCCGCATCAACGTTTGCACTGATGACTTCACCTGATGGGACGTCATCCGATTCCACATAGTCCACGGTGACAATCATCTTTAAGAGATTTAGCTTTCTCCTGGCCTCCTCCACGGAGAGCCCAACGACAGTCGGCATCTCTCGATAGATGACGTCACTGGTGCTGCTGATGACTTCCGAAGTATACTCATCCGTGATGATGGGAGACATGCTCGACTTACCCGCATCTTCGCCGCTCTTTTCAGGGAGAATGTAATTAATCAATTGCTTGCTCAATACTAAAATAATGATGAGAATGATGACACCGACAACAACCGTCACGATGGCCGTAATCTTCTCCATCTTTGTCATGCTGCTGCGAGACCCGGCATCTCCGCTTCTCACGTAATTCTCGTTGTCCTGGACGTAACTGTCCTGACTCTCTTCCTCCCGCAGTCGCATTCTGCCCGTGTCTGAGAGGTCGGAATAGCCCCTGCCACGCATCTGACTCATTTCCCAATCATTCATGGTACGAGTTCCCCCGTCCATGTCAGGGTTTCCAATGACAACAAAATCATCATCGGGCGTCACTAAGGACTGCTTTAAATCCTTCAAAAGCTCCCCCATGTTCTGATACCGCCTGTCAGGGGACTTCTGACAACACTTTAGGACAATGGATTCCACGGCAATGGGAATCTCCGGGACAAAATCGCTCGGATACGGCAATTCCTCCTGAATATGCTTGATGGCAATGGCCACCGTGGTTTCCCCGTTAAACGGAACCCGTCCCGTTAACATCTCAAACATCGTGATACCAAGAGAGTAAACATCACTCTTTTCATCACTGTAACCGCCTCTCGCCTGCTCGGGAGAGGTATAATGAACGGAACCCATGACATTAGACGTGATCGTGTTACTGGAGGCCGCCTTCGCGATACCAAAATCCGTAACCTTGACCTTTCCGTCCTTGGATATAATAATGTTTTGTGGCTTAATGTCTCTGTGAATAATGTGGTTGTTGTGAGCAGCTTCAATACCCATGCTCACCTGAATTGCAATGCTAACGGCCTCTTTGTAGGACAATCTGGCTTTTTTCTCGATATACTTTTTTAACGTGATGCCCTCGATCAGTTCCATCACGATGTAATGAATGCCCGCTTCCTCTCCCACGTCGTATACGTTGACGATGTTGGGATGCATCAGTCCTGCTGCTGCCTGTGCCTCGATGATAAACTTTGAAACAAAATTCTCGTTTTCCGCGAATTCCTGTTTCAGCACCTTGACCGCAACAAAACGGTTGAGCTTATGGCATTTCGCCCGATATACGTCTGACATGCCGCCGGTACCGATTTTTTCGAGGATCTCGTATCGGTTCCCGATCATCATACCTATTTTAACCATACGTCTTCTCCAAAATCTATTCTGCAGGGATTTCAATCAAAATCACGGATATGTTATCCTTGCCGCCATTGACGTTTGCGGCATCGATCATGAGCTTCGCCTTCTCCTCTAAGCTCCCAATACTGTCTGCAATCCCCCGCAGCTCCTCGTCCTCAAGCATGTTGCTAAGGCCATCAGAGCACATAAGCACTTTATCTCCCGCCTTTAATTCCACCTCAAAGAAATCAGGCTCCACGATTGGCGATACCCCTACCGCCCTCGTGATAATGTTTTTCTTTGGATGATTGCGGGCCTTTTCTCTGGGAAGAACCCCTTTTCTTACCATTTCCTCCACCAGGGAATGATCCATCGTGATCTGGCGAATCTCTCCCTGACTGATGACGTAAAGTCTGCTGTCTCCCACGTTCATGGCAGTGAGCTTCGTGCCAAGAATGGTTGCCGCTACGACTGTCGTACCCATGCCCTCCAGCTCCTCTGACTTGCTGGCGTCCTGAAACACCTTCAGATTCGCTGCTTTCAGGGCATCCTCCAAATCCTCCTTCAGATTAGGGTTTTCGCTTTTTGAAAGGGAATCCAGCATGATTTCCACGGTTTCCTTCGAGGCGCGCTCTCCTGCCTTATGTCCTCCCATTCCGTCTGCAATGATAAAGAAGTTCGGCATTGCCCCAACCTTCTCGGTCTTTGCGCACACGAAATCCTCATTCAGTTGTCTTTTCCTCCCGACGTCGGTTATGGCAAATGCCTTAAGCACCCCTGTCTTCCTCCCGTATCTTACAATGAAATGAATCTAAGGCGTCGTTTCCTGTATGTGCTTTCTTCGAAGCTGTCCGCACGCGCCGTCAATATCCCGACCCATTTCCCTTCTAATTGTAACATTTATTTTATTTCTTTCAAGCTTATTTTTAAAAGCAAGGACTCTTTTCGCCTCAGATTGTATGTAATCCCGCTCTTTGATCGGATTTACCGGGATTAAATTGACGTGACAGCAGAGCTTTCCTGCCAATTTCGACAACTCCTCCGCATCCTCGTCCGTGTCATTTACGCCGCCCACCAGACTATATTCAAAGGTGATACGCCGTCCCGTCTGGCGAAAATATTCGTCGCAGGCCTCCATCAGCTCCTGAATGGAATACTTATTGGCAATCGGCATGAGCTTTCGCCGCTTTTCATCACTGGAAGCATGCAGACTGAGCGCAAGCGTAATCTGCAGTCCCTCCTTCGCCAGCCGCTTCATCTCCGGCACGATGCCGCAGGTGGATACTGTCACGTTTCTCTGACTGATATGTAAGCCGTTTTCATCCGTAAGGAGTCTGATAAAGCGAAGCAAATTGTCATAATTATCCATTGGCTCGCCAGTTCCCATGACCACGACGTTGCTCACGCGTTCCCCTGTGTGCTTTATGATCGCATAGATCTGCTCGAGCATTTCCGAGGGTGTAAGATTTCGTTCCAGACCGTCCAACGTGGAAGCGCAGAACCTGCATCCCATGCGACAGCCCACCTGAGAAGAAATACACACGCTGTTCCCGTGTTTATATTTCATCCAGACGCTCTCAACGACATTGCCATCCCTGAGCGCAAAGAGATATTTCCTGGTGCCGTCAAGCTTTGATTCCTGTACTTGAACAATGCCAAGAGAGCAATACCAAAACCTCTCCTGACATTTTTCTTTCAGAGCCGCGGAAACATTTGACATTTCCTCATAGCCACTGGCAAGCTTTTCGTGCATCCACTGATACAACTGCTTTGCACGAAAGGCCTTCTCTCCCATGTTAGTCAATACCTGCTGCAGCTCTGGGAGCGTCAGGGATTTTATGTCAATTTTCTGATCCATTTCCGTCAGCATCCATCTTTCTCCTAAACTTTGCAAAGAAAAATCCATCCATCTGCAGTACACCCGGAAGAAGCTGTGCAAAACAGTCCTCCCATGCACTCACCTCGCCTAAAAAGGCATTTTTTTCTTCCCTGACACCCTCTAAAACAGCTTCGGGCAGTTCTCCGCAGAAGGGTTCTGGGGTAAAGGGGAGGTTCTCCAAAATCCATGCGACCATGTCGCGATTTTCCTGTTTTCTCACGGTACACGTACTGTATAATAAGATGCCACCAGGCTTTACGTACTGGCTGGCTCCCCGTAGGATGGATTTTTGCAGGTCCTCCAATTCTGAAAGGCCTTCCTCCGTGACATGGTACTTGATGTCACGCTTTTTTCCCATCACGCCCCAGCCAGAACACGGTATGTCCAAAAGGAGCACATCTGCCTTACCAATCCACTCTGGCTTCGGCTCCCTGGCATCCCACTCGTAAATCTCTATGTTATTTTTGTTCATGCGGGCAATGTTTTCAGCGATTTTATCCGTTTTTTGACTGGATAAGTCACCGCAAATGATCTTTCCGTTCGTTCCCACAAGCTCTGATGCCAGAATGCTTTTCCCTCCCGGCGCGGCACAGGCATCCACCACTAGGTTACCCTTCTGAATTCCTGCTATCTTAACGGCAAGAACGGAGCTGGCATCCTGAACAGTCAGGCTTCCCTTCTGGAAATCCGAGAGGCTCTCTGCTCCCTCCAGATCTCTTGCCAAAAGAATTCTCGAATCATAGGGACTTTTCCCCGTGCGAACACCCGCATCCTGAAGGTGATTCTCGATTTCTGCCATCTCTTCATCAGAAAGAGTCTCCGGCATTCGCAGGGACACGGGATGAATTTCCAAAAGGCCCTGCAGGATTTTCTCCGTCATGGCCTCTCCATATTCCTCCAGCCACTCTCGCGTAATCAGCTCGGGCATGGAATATTTGACACAGAGCCATTCCAATCCATTTTTTCTGTCAGGAAGCGGCAACGCCTCCTTCTCTCTGGAAATCCTTCGAAGCACGCCATTAACGAAGCCTTTTAGATTCTGGAACTTGCGACTCTGCGCCAATTTACAGGCTTCATTGCAGGCCGCACTGTCTGGCACCGAATCCATGTATAAAATCTGATAGACGCTCATGCGCAGAAGGCATCGTATCAAAGGTTTCATCTTTCGAACGGGAAGACTGGAATAATGATTCAAATAGTAATCCAGCTCAATCTGGCGCTCCAGCGTTCCTTCCGCGAGGCGCTTTAAGAAACGCTTCTCCTTGACATCCAAATAATCATATTTATTTAGTACGTCGCTAATCAATCGGTGCGACATCCCTCCGTCCTTTTCCAAGGTAAGCAAGAGGTCGAGCACGATCTCCCTAACGTTTTCCATGCATTCTCCCTAATTCGTTCACGCGCCGAAGCAGTCTCCGACCTGCACTTTCACACCCAGCAGGAAATCATGACAGCTCATGCGCTTCTTTCCCTCTAGCTGAAGCTCCTCAATGCGAAGCTCCCCGTCACCCGTTGCAACGGTAATGCTATCCTTCGTGACCTCCGTCACTTCGCCAGGAAGCGCCTTTTTCCCTTTTCCTTCGAGAGGAATAGCCTTCCAGACCTTCAGCTGCTTTCCGTTATATTTCGTAAAGGCACTCGGCCAAGGCGTCATGCTGCGAATCTGACGGTCTAAGATCACGGCTGACTTTGAAAAATCAAGTCGTCCCATTTCCTTCTTGATTAAGGGCGCATAGCAGCTGAGGCTGTCATCCTGCTTCGTCCTTACCAGCTTTCCCTCTTCCAGCAAATCTAAGGCTTCCACGATCGCTTCTCCGCCCAGCACGGCAAGCTTATCATGTAAGGTTTCAAAATTATCCGTCGGTTCAATGGCAATTTCCTTTTTCCAAAGGATGTCGCCCGTATCAATCCCCGCGTCCATCTGCATGATGGTTATTCCCGTCTTCTCCTCGCCGTCCAAAATGACACGCTGGATGGGGGACGCTCCGCGATATTTGGGAAGCAGGGACGCATGCACGTTCAAGCAACCAAGTCGCGGCATGTCAAGGATTTCCTGTGAGAGGATCTGACCAAAGGCAGCAACGACAAAGGCATCTGCCTCATATTCCTTCAGCTTAGCGACCTCCTCAGGACGCTTTATTTTTTCGGGCTGAAAAACAGGAATGCCGTGTTTAAGCGCGCATTCCTTCACGGGCGGTGGGACAAGCTCACCGCTTCTGCCCTTAGGCTTATCTGGCTGTGTCACCACCAAAACCACCTCACGGCCTGATTGGATCACTGCCTCAAGGGAAGCTGCCGCATACTCTGGCGTTCCCATAAATACGATTTTCATTCCTCTTCCTCCTGCTTCTCGGGCGGAGTTACGTCCATCAACTCTCCCTCTACCTTTTCCACATAGAGATGGCCGTCCAAATGATCCAGCTCATGGCAGATTGCCCTTGCCAAAAGCTCTTCCCCTTCAATTTCATAAGGGCGCATGTTGATGTCCAGCGCCGTTGCCTTGACATAGTTGGGGCGCGTTACGATGCCACTCTTTCCGGGAACGCTAAGACAACCCTCGGGGCCATTCTGTTCGCCAGAAGTCTCTAGGATCTTTGGATTGATCAGGATATAGGGATCCTCCCCCGTCACGTCAATCACCACAATGCGCTTCAAGATGCCAACCTGAGGGGCTGCAAGGCCTACGCCATTTGCCTCATACATCGTGTCTAGCATGTCCTCAATTAATTCCCGAATGCGGGGCGTCATTTCCTTTACTTCCTTACAGGTCTTTTCCAGGATGGGATCTCCCATCTCCCTAATGTTTCGAATAGCCATGGTGGTGTCCTTTCTTGAAATAGATAAAATAACTCGAAAGCTCGTCGCTTCGCGACTCCTGCGCTTGCTTCGCAATCGCGCTTTCTCGTTTCCCTTACTCGCAAAACCCGCCCCTTCGGGGCTTAACTCGCGGCTTCGCCGCGAAGTTTTGCTTCATCCCTAACTCGAAAGCTCGTCGCTTCGCGACTCCTGCGCTTGCTTCGCAATCGCGCTTTCTCGTTAATATGCGCCGAAAAACAAATGTCGCCTTCGGCGCCGCTTGTTTTTCATGGCGCATATATTATATCATAAAAAGTTCATGGGGTCAAAATCAAACTGTATGTTTTCGCGGGTATTTTGTTGTTGGGTTTGGTAGGTTTCGAGTTGGTCTTTGATTTCGACAAGTTTTTGGTAATCTGGGCTCTTCAGGTAGAGGACATAGCGGTAAATGTCGTTGACTTTGCCGATGGAAGCCGGGCTTGGACCAAGGAGCATGGTCTTGCGATCAGAAATCATCCTACGCGCCTGCTCCGTCAGGTTTGCGGCAAGCTTTTCTCCTGCCTTTTCATCTGGCGAGAATACCTGTACGGCCAAGAGATGGTGTACGGGCGGATAGCCTCCAAGCTCTCGATATAAAATCTCTTCCTGATAAAATCCCTCATAATCCTGTGCTGCGGCGGCAACTACGGCATAATGCTCTGGCTGATAGGTCTGAATCACGGCATAGCCTGGCTTTTCTCCGCGGCCAGCGCGCCCCACTGCCTGCGTCAGCAGCTGGAAGGTCCGCTCTCCCGCGCGATAATCATTCACGCCCAAGGATAAATCCGCTGCAAGGACGCCTACCAACGTAACGTTCGGGAAATCATGTCCCTTGACGATCATCTGCGTTCCAATCAGCACGTCCGCCTCCTGATTGGCAAATGCGCTCAAAATCTTTTCATAGCTGTCCTTCGTCCCCGTGGTATCACGATCCATGCGAAGCGTCCGTACGCTCGGGAACAATTCCTTCAGCTTTTGCTCAATCTGCTCCGTGCCCGCCTTAAAGCCTAGCACATATTTAGATCCACATTCCGGGCAAACTGAGGGCTTCGGCGCCACATAGCCACAATAATGGCATACCATACGATTTCCGCCGTGCTCCGACAGGGAAACGTCACAATGTGGACACTTGATCACAAGTCCGCAGCTTCTACAGGACACAAACCCTGCATAGCCTCTGCGGTTTAGAAACAGCATGCTCTGCTGTCCCTTGGAAAGCCTGTCCGCCAGCAGCTCCTGCAGCTTTCGGCTGAAGATGGATCGATTTCCTGACCGCAGCTCCTCACGAAGGTCAACGATTTCCACCTCTGGAAGCGTTCCTCCCGTCAGTCGCTCTTTTAGCTGAAACAATCCATATTCTCCCTGCATGGCGCGATAATATGCCTCCACGGAGGGCGTTGCGCTTCCCAAAACCAAGCTTGCGCCCGACAATCTTGCAAGCTCCTGCGCCGTCTCCCTCGCATGATACTTGGGCGTACCCTCGCTTTTATAGCTCGCCTCATGCTCTTCATCCATAATGATCAGGCCGAGCCTAGGAAATGGCGTAAAAAGCGCAGATCTAGGTCCGATAATGACATCAATCTCCCCTGCCTTTGCCCTTTGGAACTGATCATATTTCTCTCCTGGCGACAGCGTGGAATTCATGACGCTGACGCGATTTCCGAAGCATTTATAAAACCGAAGCAGTGTCTGATAGGTCAGGGCGATCTCAGGTATCAGAACAATGGCCTGCCTGCCGCGGCTGACCACGCCCTCCGCAAGTCTGACATAAACCTCTGTCTTTCCGCTTCCCGTAATGCCATGAATCAAATAGGTCTTGGATGCACCACTATCCAGCTCCTCCAACACCTGCCTTACAATGCTTTCCTGTCCATCACTTAAGTGCTTCTTATCTTCATCTGATGCCTTTACCTTTACGGGATCCCGATAGGAAGAGGTGCTGACAATCCGCAAGGCTCCCGCCTGCTCCAAAGAGTGAATGGCCTGTGCGCTGACATTCAGTCGCCCCGTGACCCACTCGTACGGAACACTTTCCTCCTCTAACAAGGATTCCAGCAGTCTGACCTTGGCAACCTGATGCTTTCTCTGGCATTCCCCGAGCATGGAGATCAACTCCTCCCTGCCCGCCTTCCGCTCAATGATGCGATGCTCCAGCTTCTTCACGGATTTCTGCATGGGCAGCACGGTTTTCAGCGCCTGAATCATGGTCGATCCATAATTTTCCTTGATCCAGGCCGCCAAGGCGATGCTTCTCCCCTCATCCCCGGCATCTCGTTCCACGATGCTGGCAATGTCCTTTAGCTTGGCAGGATCGAATTTACATTCCTCCCCAAGGCCGACACAATACCCCTTAATCAGCCTGTTTCCATTGCCAAACGGAATCATCACGCAGCTTCCTGCCTTGAGCTTCCCCTGCAAGCGCTCTGGTACCTTGTACTGAAAGCATCTATCTAATTTTTCATGAACAATGTCTACTATGACGTCCGCATATTGCATGTCTCGTTTTCCATCTCCCGTATGATGCTTCTTTCGTCCATGGGAAGCTTTTGCCCCCTGACTTCCTGATAGGTCTCATGCCCCTTCCCTGCAAGGACGATCAAGTCGCCTTCCTTTGCATGAGAAAGAGCATACCGAATGGCCTCTCGCCGACCTGCGATTTCGACATAGGCTCCCCTGACCTCTTCCACGCCCTCAGCGATCTGCTTCCGAATCCTCGCTGGATCCTCATCCCGCGGATTATCGTCCGTTACAATCGTAAAATCCGCCATTTCACCGCTGATCCTTCCCATCTGCTTTCTGCGCATAACAGGTCTGTTACCGCCACATCCAAACAGGCAAATCAGCCTGCCTCTGGCATAGGCCCGAAGCGTCTCCAAAAGGCTGGCCAGGGCCATGGGATTGTGCGCATAATCAATGATCACGGCATAGTCCTTCTTTGCCAATGCCACTTCGATCCTTCCCTTAACCTTTGCCGCACGAAGGGATCTTTGAATGTCCGACTCCCTCACGCGAAAATGCCTGCAAAGGCTGATGGCAGCCAAGGCATTATAGACACTAAATCTTCCAGGCATCGGAATCCATGCCTCGAATTCCGCTTCTCCCGTGACATGAAACTGAACCCCAAGCTTATTCTCCTTGCGTTCGCAGACGATGTTACTCGCCCGCAGCGCATTTCCTTCGTTCATGCCATAGGTTTCCAACGCACAGGTATGCCCCTCCGTGATTCTGTCAACATAAGGATCATCCCCGTTTACAATACCGATGCGGCACTGTAAAAACAATCTTCTCTTACATTCCAAATATTCTTCAAAATCACGATGCTCTCCAGGCGCCACGTGGTCTGGCGAGAGATTCGTGAAAATACCATAATCAAAAGAGATACCATCCGTCCTATGAAGCTTGAGCGCCTGCGAGGATACCTCCATCACGACGGTATCCAGCCCTTCACGAACCATCTGACGAAGGAGACTCTGTAGCAACAAGGCATCTGGCGTCGTATTTCCCGCCTCGAGATGCTTTCGCCCGATAATGACCTCGTTCGTCCCAATTAGGCCAACCCTGCGTCCTGCATTTTCCAAAATGGATTTGATGAGGTAGGTTGTCGTTGTCTTTCCCTTGGTTCCCGTGACGCCGATGGTGACAAGCTCTCTTGATGGATGTCCATACCATATGTCACTGGCATATGCCAAGGTCTTCCGTATGTTTTCTACAAATACGACTGTGACCGAGAGCATTTCCTTCCCATACGCAGATCTCTCTGCGGATTCAGCCAAAGCAGCTTCCCTCTTATCTACGATCGAGATGATCCTTGCCAGCCTTTCACTTGCCTGCCAGTCTCCTTTTTCGTAAACTGTTTTCTCACAGACCTCTTCCCCGCAGACTTCTTTCTCAAACTCCTTTGCCTCATCCGACGGTTGTTGTTCCCCGTCTCGATCTGCAACGATGGCGACGGCTCCCTTTGTCAAGGCCTCCGCCACATAGTCAATGCCATCCTGCGCTGCACCTGCCATACAGAAAAACGCCATCCCAGGCTCCACGGCCCTCGAATCTGCCGTAATCCCCTGAATCTCTATGTTTTCTCTCCCCCGTAGCACCGCATGGGAAGAATCTTCCAAGAGTTCCCTCAATAACACGGATTACCCTCCTATCACTTTACCATAGGAATCTCTTCCGTTCAAGGAAAGAATTCCCTTAACGTAATATATGCAAAGAAAGCGAAAGAGCCACAACTATGTGCGGCTCTTCCACTTTCTTATGAGGGGGGGAGATAGTTTAATTAACTATCTGAGTTCATTGTACCGAAGAATTGTGTCCACTTTGTGTCCAAAAAATAAAATATTTAAGAATTAAATGTGTCAAATTTGCAATGTCAGCACGTTTAGCCCCAGCATGTTTTGATAATTCATGCTTTTGGCAATTCTGCTCACCATTCGAAGCCCTATGTTATGCGTGATATCCTCTGGTTCGAAAAGCTCTGCCCTCTCCTGAGGGTTGAAGGGCTTACAGTCATCCCTAAGGCGCATGAGTAACTCCCCTTTTCCCTTATATACCACGCGAATGTCCACGCTGTGCTTTTTCCCGTCGTGAAATCCATGTTCGACAATATTTCCGGCCATTTCCTCAAAACAAAGTCCCGCATAATAGGCGCGCTTTGCATCGATTCTGTGCCGCTTGCAAAAAGCAATAATCTGCTCAGAGGTATGGACCACTTCCTCCACGCTGCGTATGGTAATGTCCACCCGATCTTTCTCCGACACGCCTAAATTTTTATCCAACGTCATCAGGCTTTCCGTGTCTAATGCGAATTTCTTATTGACAACCCACGCATGCGCAATAATGATGATGATGGCATAAAAGCCATTTACCACCTGCGTCGCCCAAATGCCCATGCCTCCCATCAGCGGATACAAAATGGCTGCCGTAAAAACGATTCCCAAAAGGCCGTCAACAACGGACAAGGCATTGACCATACGGATCTTATCCGTACATTGAAAACAATTACAGAAAATCAGGTTAAAGCAAGCCAATACCATGGAAATCGGGAATAGCCGAAATCCCCAGACGGCCAGGCGGTAGACCTCCGTCGTCGGGTCATGATAAAAAATATTGGTAATCGGAACCGCCAAGGCAATAAATATGGCATTCACCACAACTGCCAATCCCATTCCCTGATGCAGGGCTGCCTTCATAATTGCGATTAGCCCCGCCCGATCCTCTTCTCCTGAATAGATGCTGATCAGAATTCTGGAGGATGCTGCAACGCCTGCAATGGTTGCAAAATACAGTCCTCCAAAGGTACTAATCGCCGCGTAGGCAGACATTCCCTCCTCTCCTGCAAAACGAAGAATCGCGTGATTCAAATAGAGCCCACGAACCATCTGACACGCTTGGGAAAGGGCTCCCGGAAAACCGATCAAAAGAATTTGCTTTGCGTCAGGCTTTTCGACGCTGTGAACGTCAAATCGAATGATTGCCTTAGGCGTAAAATAATGAATGGCCTGTACCATCAGAAAAACCCAGTTGCTTATTGTCGTTGCAAGTCCCAGGCCAAACATGCCAAGCCCCATAACGCCAACCAGCAAATAATCCAGCCCCGCATTCATAAAGAGCATCATGCCAATTGCCACATAGGTCAAATGCTCCTGCCGCTCCATCTGGAGAAAGGAGGAAAGCTGCGATGCCAGCATGCTGGCGATAAACCCAAAGGTATATCCACGAATGTACTCCGAAACCTTTCCGATCATCTCTCCCCTGGCTCCCAGGAAATAACTAACGCCCCCTGGAAGGATCAGACAAAGCAACGTCAGAAAAAGGCCAACCCCACAGACCATCAGAATGTCCAAAGTAAAGACACTTTTGGTTCGATCCACCTGGTTTTTTCCCATGAATTGACCGCAGAGAATGGATGCCCCGCCAACCATCACCGCGTTGACCATGTTCATAAAGGTGACAATTGGCGTAAAAAGCCCCGTCGCCGTGAGGGCTTCCGGGCCAATCAGATGGCTTGCCATGGCACCGTCAATGATGCCATTCAAGCTTCCAATGGCAACCAAAATGATCTGCACGGGAAGAAGCTTCATAAACATATTTATGATGATTCTGGAATCAGTTTGCACCTTCTGCATTTTTTAATTCCCACTTCCTTTTCACTTCTTCCGCCCTGGC
This sequence comes from Lachnospiraceae bacterium, assembly GCA_015056795.1. GTDB lineage: Bacteria > Bacillota > Clostridia > Lachnospirales > Lachnospiraceae > Acetatifactor. The sequence goes on along the minus strand of SVFO01000012.1, from coordinate 12,376 downwards.
AATTACCTTCTCCTTCCACTCGTCATCAGGGCCTTCCAGCTGAAATGCTTCAAATCCATACTCCCTGCCATAGGAACAGATCACGGACTCATCGTCCACATGAAGTGCAATTCGGTACCTGTTTGGAACCTTTTGCGGCAGAATGTGGGAACTCCCCTTTTGCACCTCATTCAAATGTCTTGTTCCGTTGACGATGCCATCAAATTTCACGCCGTAATGACGAAAAAGATTCTTGATATACTTCTCCGTCCGAAAGGAGGACGTATAGACCCAAACCTCGTAGCCAAGGCGCTGAAGGGTTCGAATCAGTTCTGGAGTTCCTAGCCTAAGGCGCTCCTTATACATGCGATTCCAAGGAAATTTCAGCGGCGGCTCCGCCTTCACCTGCTCAGGGAATACAAAAAGCACTTCATCCAAGTCAAAGGAAACACGCATTTTATCCGTTTGCATTCTCTATTCCTTTCTTTTCCAGCTCCCCAATGACGGCAACTGCCTCCTTCGACCAGTTTTCTCCCGGATCCAAAGGAAATTCCTGGAATTCTCCCGTACTTTTCTCCGTGCGAAGGATCATGTCGTTGTCCACGTGAATCGTAACGGCATACTTGTTGGCAATGAGCTTTTCCATGCCCGCCTTGCGGCTTGCCGTATTCTTCTTATCCTTTGCCATGCCCGTAATAATACCGTCCACGTGCACGCCATAGCAACGGAAATAATCCCTGACATCATCAATGGATTCATAATTCGAGGAATACAGCCAAATGTCATACCCACTCTTGGATAAGTTGTAAAATAGGGCAGGGATACCCAGTCGAATGCGTTTTTTATGCTTAATGCTATAGGGGAAGCCCAGCTTCTTCTCCAAGTAAGGCGCATCCTCAGGACGGAATACAACCTCGTCCATGTCAAACGTCGCCCGCTTGTCATGCTGGGAATTCTCCAAAATCTTCTTAATGTCGGATTCCAATGCCAGATTAATGATTTCAACAGGAATCTTCGGGATTCGAAGCCTTTTTGCCGCCGCCCATCTGTGGTGTCCGTTGAGGATCAAATATCCGTGTGGATGTAGCTTTTCCACCATAATTGGATCATCAAAAATCGGCTGCCTCGTCCGAATGTTATTCATGATCGTTCTCTCATAATTCGAGATGATCTCATAGTTCGGCCCAATGTCAGGAAAGGTAAACTCGTCCTGCGGATTGGGATGAAGCTTGTCACAGGGTAGCTGATTAATCATCATGCGTTCAAATACCCCCGCCTTCACGGGATACGCAACACCCTCCTGCTTTTTTACTTCCTCCTGTAAAAATAGGTCAAATTCGCTCTTTGCCATGATAAGACTCCCCTCTGCCTTAACAGACTCCTATAGATTACCCTTGCTAGCCACCTTAACAATCGTCTTTTAACCTTCTCATTCAGATATCAAATACTGCCAAACTCTGTTGCAGAAATAAATCCATACGCAGTTTCCGCTGCTTTTACTGCCCGCAAAATTGCCTCGCTCGTCACCTCTGCCGCCAGTGCTCCGACGAGATCCATGTCCGCAGAGACCTCTCCGACAGACAATGCATAAATGCTGTCTCCGTCCGCATTCGTATGTACGGGACGAATGGATCTTGCATAACCGTCATGTGCTAGCCCAGCGATCTTACAAAGCTGAGCTTTATTAAATTTTGCATTCGTCATCACGGCACAAAGGGTCGTATTACCGACAAACTTATTCTCTACAACCTCAATGCTGGACGCAAGAACCTCCATAATGTCACGAAATTCCTTCTTATCCTCGGTCAAAAGGCCTGCCACCTTTTTTCCCGTCTTCCAATCAAAAATGTCGCCAAGGGCATTCACAACGACAACCGCTCCAAGCTTTAGCTCACCGATCTGGATGGCATAGCTTCCGATTCCCGTCTTCATACAGGTCTCCATGCCGCAGGCCTTTCCAACGGTCGCGCCGCACCCTGCGCCATAATTGCCGTCCTGATAATTCGGTGCCTCATAGGCTCGCTTTGCCGCTTCATAGCCCATCTTGGCATCCGGTCTCGTGAAGGGATCACCGACCGTGAGGTCGAAGATGTCAGACTGTACCACCAGGGGCACCTTCGTCACGCCCACGTCAAATCCCATGTCATGCTCTTCCAAATATTTCATTACGCCATCTGCCACGCCAAGTCCAAAGGCGCTACCACCGGAAAGCACCACTGCGTGGATCTCCTGCATTGCCATCAGGGGATTCAGCATTTGGCTATCCCTGGAGGCCGGACCGCCGCCCCGCACGTCCAGACCTGCCCGCATGCCATTTTCCCCTACAATCACGGTACAGCCTGTTCCAGCCTCTGCGTTTTGCACCTGACCAATGGAAAATCCTTCCAAATCCTTGATAGAAATCTCCTTATATTTTGCCATAAACAGCACCCCGCACTTTTTTTCTATTTTATCAGAATCCGAAAGTAAATACAATACATAGGCAAAATAAAAGGAGTAAGCACTTAGCTTACTCCTAATGATTCGTGCAGAAAGAGGGACTTGAACCAACAAGCCTTATTCTGTAAGGCTTCATCCCACTTCTACTACCACCTCTACTACCACTACTACCACCTGAATAGAGGGAAACGAAAAAAATCTGGTATTCTTCACGGCTCACATTTTAATTCAAACATAATCTTTTAGCTTATTGCGTTAATTCCGTTTCTTTAGACCACCTCAAGCGTGCCAAAAATGTCTCTTTGAAGAATGCCTAGATCTTCCAATTTTTCGATGCTTCTCAGGACTTCTGCGTCACTGAATCTCGCCGCCTTGTCATCAGACCATTCCTTAAATGCACCTATCAAGTCAGATTGTTTAGTAACCTTTTCGTTCAAAATCAAGTACAACGCCGTGGCGGTACCTTCCAAAAGCAAATCATCCTTCGTGCCATTAACAATTCTGAGCGCTTCGTCTACTGATTTTTCCAGTTTCTTATATTGTTCATCAACTTTTTTTGAACAGATCAGCTGATAGATTGCCTTATACGTATCCCTCGCATTATTCAATCCGTTCGCCTTCTGATATCTGCCCAGATTCTCGGCCATTCGATATAATTCCTTGGAGTAAGGTCCCTGTTTGCCTCTGGCAAAACTAAATAATTGTTTTTTGCCAAAATAATTAGCGAAATAAAAAGTCTTTTGAAACCTTAACGAGCTTGCATTTTCCAATCCCTCTCGCACGTGAAGCAGCAAGAGGTCATAAACGGTCATTTGCTCCCTGGCCGGATCAAAGCTTTTGTTTACCGAAGGTTCGTATATTTCAATATCATATTGGGAATCTCCCAGTTTTTCTTCAATAACGCGCTTCACCTCAGGCCAATTCAGCCCGCCATTACCGCATCCCAAAGGTGGCATGGCGATCTTGTTAATGCCTAAATCGGGCAAAATTCTAAGGAACTCATCCAATCCGTCAATGACATAGCGTAATTCCGAAGGCTTTCTCCACTGATCCTTCGTCGGGAAGTTAATAATGGTTTTACCTTTTTCCTTAAAGGTAAAAAGAATGCCTGGCCTAAGCTTTCCCACATGACAACATTCCGCATATTTTTCATTGTTTTCAGGAAAACGCAATTTGAATTGATATGCAATTCCCTTGCCCATGTATCCTTCACAATTAACGGTATTAACCAAACAATCCGCATCTGATTCAAAAAGATTGCCTTTTCTGTAAACAATCACTCCGTCCACCTCCTTCCCTGAAAGAGCAATGAATTTAGAAAAAGACTTCCATGACGCTAACATAAGGGGGTTGTTCCGTAATCCCTTGATCCCAGAAAAGCTGCTCAACGTACTCCTTGGCCCATTCATCCGACACGTAAACGCACTGTATCAAGGAAGGTGCAATGGCTTGATCGCTTAAGCACTCAGCCATCTTAACGTTTCTTGAGTATGCATCATCCGCTCCCACCCTTTCAAGCGTGTCCCAGTCTATCTTATTGAAACCTTCATTATAGTCATACAATATGCATTCTTCAAGGGACAGGGGATGTTTGGTTAATATTTTGAAATTCGCCAATGCGGCCAAATCCCTTTTTATCGTTATGTATACAAACTTATCATCAGGATAACTATTCTTTACGGCGCGATCAAAAGCAGTATATGGATGGAAATGAAATGGCACAAAACCATCCAAGCCCAATTCCTCTCTTTTTGATATAATGCCAGAATCGGCCACATCATGATATTCAAGTCCCATTGACCTAACTTGTGCTCTGGGCAAAAGCCCATATTGAACTATGGAAGCCATATTGTCCAGTTTCGTCAGATGATACAGCAATTTTTTATTTCTGGTATTTTCCAACCCCATAATCGCTTTCCTTTCACGTGCGCCCGTCATCACATATCTCAATTGCAGTAGGTTGTCTGTCGCTTATTACAGATTATTTACAATTCTTATTATACCCAATGCCACCAAAAAAGCAACCAAAAAAGAACGTATGTTTATGATCAATTTCCCCAGAATCTACATATTTTAGATGAATTCGTCCTCTATCGGTGGGAACACCTCACTCAAGTGAATCTCAATATGGTCATCACAACCAATATTAGCAAACCTATGCCATGAACGCTTCGTAATTAAATCAGCATATATACATGGAGTATATGATACACACTTGTCATCTACCTTGAATTCAATGACATTCCCTTTTCCCTTTGCAATGACTTCACATAATGAATAAGTGACACACCATTTAATTTCATAGAATTCCTCAGGAAAACTGGCATCAACCTCCAAAATGATACGATAAGTATCTCCTGACCTTAAATGCGTCTGCGTCAAGTCAGAGAGAAAATTATTAGAAAACACTCGGTCAGAAATTTCCCAAGTATAACTCGCATCTTCCCGATTCATAATACGTCCCCAAGAGTCTCGTACGGAAAGAAATGTAGGAACATTATAAACTTTTTCTTTACCGATTTTTTTGTAGTAGCCTATGAATACTGCTATAAAATCATTCGGATAACACACTCCCTGCTCCAACTCATGTTGAGATAAATGATTGCCGTGAGCAATTTTATTCCTTATGTCAGAAATTCTTTTTAACACCGTTCTAACTTCTTGTTGTCCTGAAAAGAATGGCTCAAACACCTCTTTGAAGAAAGCTTTGTACAAATCGTCCCTGCAAAAAAAATACTCTAAATCTTCAATCACCAAAGCATCTACTTTTCTTGCAAATCGACCTGGGTTATCATTCATTCTGCCCTCGACCTGGCGTTTTATTGATGCTTTTACTAATGATTGTCCCTCGAATACTTCAGCTTCAAAGTATTCGTCTCCATAAGTTTCCTTAAACTTCTCATCTATCAGCCTTCTAGACCATTTTTCCATGGCATCAATGCGATTCTTGCACAAATCTCGCGCTTCCAAGTCAGACATATTCCAAAGTAGAAAATCTCCACATTTTTCTGATTTCATCTGAAATTCTTCCTTTAATACATTATCCGATTCCTTTAAATTAGCGTTAACACTTTCAGCTTTTTCAATCATATTTCCACAATACATTTCCACAGGTTTTTTATTATGCTTGAAAATCTTATCTAAAAGCATTTTATTTCTCCGTAATTAGATATTTAAAAAAATTCTACTTTTATTATATCATCTAATTTGCTTTCATTCCACTTTATTTTACATAATAATCATACCGCAATTAGATATCCATGCCCTGCTAACGGCAGTCTTAAAAACAGACGAGAAAAATGAACCACGTCCTTCCTTTGAGCTAGCGAATGAAGAATCGTCTTGGGAATGAAAAAAGGCTGGAACGGATTATCCTCCCAGCCCCGAAACTCAAATTTGTTTCGCTCCTTAAAGCGAAAGGTGAATCGAACTTTCGACGTTGTTCATTGCCTCCCTCTTTGTATCCGTCAGGCAATGCCCGTACAAACTCATGGTGATGTTGTAATTGCTGTGGCCCAGGATCTCCTGCAGGGTTTTGGGGTTCATGCCGCCTTCGATTGCCCTGGTGGCAAAGGTTGCCCTGAGCGCGTGCATGGAAAACGGTTCAATCCCCGCGGACTTGCAAATCTTCCTGATTTCCCTGTCCACGGGCGTCGCCTTCATGAGTCCCCGCTCGGGAGCCTTGAAAATCAGGTCGTCGGGACCGCCCTCACCGCCGTCCAGCACTTCGTTGATCTTCATTTGATCTTCCAAAATTTCCCTGATCAGCTTGTTTTCAGGTATCATCCTGCGGCCCGCCGCGGTCTTTGCGCTGCTTCCGATTGCGTATGAACCAGTCTCCGTTCTCGTTACGGTTCTTTCCACGTGGATCAGTCCGTCGCGAACATCGCTGCACCTGAGCGCCCCGATTTCCCCGGTTCGCATTCCCGTGCAGATTGCAAAGCGAAAAACGTTGTAATAATAATTCTTCTTGCACTTCTCGCAGCCAAAAAACGCATTCTGCTCTTCCTTGGTCAGCGCCCTGTGAATCGTGTCCCTCGCTTCCTCTTCCGTGCGCTTTAAGTTCCTTAACAGGCAAAACGGATTGTAGGAAATCATACGCTCCTTCATTGCGTCACAGAAACAGTGGTTTAAGTGTGCCATGTAGTCATTCACCGTTCGCGTGTAACGATCCTTTGCAAGCTGGCCCTGAACGTAACGCAGGTCGTCAATGTTGACTTCGGTAAGCTTTAGCTCGCCAAACGTGCGGTTGGCGGAAGGCACGTAAATCGCCTTAACCGCGTTAAATATCTTTTTCTGGCCACGCATGGTGCATTCCTTAACCGATCCCCGCCTGGCCTCCTGCCAGCGCTCGTAATACTCCTCCACCGTCGGCTCCCTTCGCCTTTGGAACCCACTTTCAATTTCCTCGCGCTTTTCCTTCTCCTTCTCAAACAGTTCCCTTTCGTTGTGCCCATATACAAAATACTGCTTTCCATCAACACGGAATTTCTTCTGCATCAGGCCGTCCGTACGCTTTCCCCTTTTTCCCATGTTCTCCTTCCTTTCCCGTTAATCTCTCCTGCCGCAAACGCTTCATTTGGCGATGCGGTTCAGGTATGCCCTGACCTTTTCCACATTCCAAAGAACCCTTTTCCCCAGCTGCATCCTTGCGCCTGCCTGCAATCCGATCTCACAGGCCGTTGCCCTTCCGCATCCAAGCATTCCCTGCAATTCCTTCGTGTCCACCGCGAGCCTTCCCTCCGCGGCAATTTCCTTAACCCTTTTTGTTTCCCTCATCGTTGCTCCTTTCCGTCAGCGGGCGCTCAGGCTCCACCTTAACCATCATTTTCCTTTTCATTCGCAACAGTTTCTTTGCGATCCCGTCATAAGAAATGCCGAGCTCGTCAGACAGTTCCGTGATCGTTTTGCGTTTCATCATGTACGGAAGCAAAATCCTCTGTTCGTTTTCCCGCATCGTCTTAAGCGTCTTGCCAAACCTTTCGTATCCGGCGCTGACCATGTGATAGCAGGTTACCTTGCGTATCAGCTCGTCCCTTTCGTCCGTTCCCTCAAAAAAGTCCTCATCAAGGAATCCCCTGTCGATTGCCTTGCCGACCGCCATCCTGCTCATGGCGTCCGTCGCGGTTGGATCATTGTTTCTGACAAAGGCGACCTGTATCCTCACGCCAAGCCCCTCATCCTCATCCTTACGATTACTGGTCTTCTGCTCCATGACCTCGTCAATCAGCCTTTCCCTGTATTCACTGATCAGCGGCTCCATGACAGCGTAGTTATCAAAAAGAAAGTTAAACCTGCGCATTGAATTGCTGCTCTCGTATTCGTCTATGCTTCTTGCTGCCTCTCTCACCTTTCATCTCTCCTTGTGATTTCGTCTTGTCCCGTCCTTTACAAACTAACTATAAATGATTTTGAATCACCTTACGATATCCAAAGCTCGTACAAAGTACGAAACCCTCGTACCTATCCGACCAGTGCGCATACCTGGATTGCAAGCACTTCCCTCACCTTTGGATCCGATATCATGCCTAGCATGTTTGACATCTCTTCCAGGTAGGGATCGGTCTTTTCCGCGTTTCCCGACCACCCCATCAGCAGGTAATTTGGCGTCGTCCTTAGGCACTCGGACAATTCCGAGATGACGCTTCCCCTTACGTCCACCCTGTCGTTTTCGTAAGTGGAAATGGTCGTTTTGGGAAGGCACATGGCTTCAGCCAGGTCCTCCTGCGTCATGCCAAGCACGGCCCTTCTTTTTTTAATCCTCATCCCCATGGTCTCAACTTTTGTTCCGTTCATTTTCCATCCTTTCCGGTCTCCGAAACGGGAACCGGCGAAACAAAAAAGCCTGCGAAACGCAGACCTAAAGGCCGACGAATTCACTCGTCGCAGCAATAGGTCAATTCCCGTTTCGCAGACTCCCAACGCCCATTAACGTTCTCAGTTCATTTACGAACTCTTGGCTGCGGGGCGGCCTTGGTGGTCCTCGGTTTCCGCGCCTTGCGCGCGGGCTTCCGCCAGATTCGCCTGCTTGTCCGTCAGCCTCACCTTATTCAGTTTTTCATTTTTTCTTTAGGTGCCGGCGCGTCACAGACAGCTAGCATAACATCCCAGGGATCGGTTCCTGGCGGCCTTTCCGTCCGCGGCATCCAAATTCCTTGCCGCAAACATCGTCACCCTCTCGTCCTTGACGATGAACTCCACGTTCCTTTTGCATTTATCGCAGGTAAACATTCCGTGTCCGTCCAACATCTTGTAATGATACTTGCCACAAAACGGACAGCATATCGCAAAAACTTCCTTCCTAATTTCCCTTCGTTCGCCCAATTCCTTAACCAAAACTTTTTCCAATTAACCTCATCCTCGAATCACATAATTAAATTTGATAAGTTGTTTGTCATCCTCCCCTGCCCGGGAAAATAAGCAGGTTCGGCAGGTTGCGCTTTTAGACTTCCCCGTCTCCGTAACGCCGAAGGTCCGCGCGGTAAGCCCTCCTTCTTAAGCTGATCTATTTTTGTTTGTCAGGCGTTTTGCCTGCACTCCACGAACCACATGTTGTTGTCTTCGTAATACAAATGACTCTCCCTGCCGGAAATCACGCAGGTATATCGAAGTCCCGCGCCGCCAGCCTTAAGGCTTGCCGCCCTGCGCACGTCCTTCACGCGCTGGATCTCATACTCCGTCCCGTCCTTCCAGACGATGCTCGTAGGAGTGAGCTTGCCTTCCTTCGAAAACGTGGCCTTCACGTCCACGTAAACCTTTGCAGCGTCCATTCCAATCGCCTCCCCTCACAAAAGCGTAATCGCCCTGGGAGACAGGGGCTTTCTGAAAATAAAGCCCTTCCTCTCCAGTGACCTCACCCGCGCCAAGGTCGTTGACGGGGACGTGCATCCCGTCAGCTCACACAGTTCCCTGAAAGTCGGCGGATACCCATGGTTCCTAAGATGCGCGGCTATGAACTCAAGCATCACCTGTTCCTTGTCCGTCAGCCTCTCCCTGTCAGCCAGGCAGATGCCTTCCCTTTCAACGTCATCATTTGTTTTCTTCTTATTTTCCTTCTCCATTCGGTCGTTCCTCCCATTCATCATCCAAAGTATCCGTGGGGATGCACCGTGTGTCCAGAGGCGTCCAGCTTTGATAAGGTCTTTTCGCAGTGCATCAGTCCCCTTTGCACCGCGAAGAACCCGAAGCGCCGCCGCACCTCGTCAATCGCCACATCCATTTTCATCTGCTTTTCCCTGCGTTCCACGCTTGAGAAAAGGTCTAATTGTTCCCAGTAGTTGTCATTCACGAGATCGGCTCCCCTTACTCCCACGCTCCTGATCGGCTTTTGCCAGTCATAGCTTTCCAGAAATATCCCGTAGGCTTCTTCCGCAATCTCCCCCGTCACGTTCGTCGCGCGATCAATCTTGTGCTGCCTCGTAAAACAAAAGAGTTCATTGTCCCTTACGCTGATCTCCACGACCCTGCAGCGGAACCCGTTCTCCCGAAGCCTCTTTCCGACGCTTTCCGCAAGTAAGTAAAGGATGATCTTTACGTCCAGGTTCGTTTCCAGGTTCCTCGGAGTCGTCGTGGAATTTCCGATGGACTTGATCGGCGCGTGAACGTTCTCTGCCTTCACCGGCGAATCGTCCCAGCCGTTTGCAAACGTCCAAAGGATTGTTCCCATCTTGCCAAGATGGGACCGAAGCAGATCCTCCGGCGCGTTTGCCAGGTCTCCGATCGTCAGTATTCCAAGCTTGTACAGTTTTGCCGTCGTACTCCTTCCGACGTACAAAAGGTCGGACGCGGGAAGCGGCCATGCCTTTTCCTTAAACTCCCATTCGCGCATTCCCGTGATCGCGTCAGGCTTTTTGTAGTCGGATCCGAGCTTTGCAAGAATCTTGTTAAAGGAAACTCCGATGCTCACGGTGATTCCAAGCTCCCTCTTGATCCGGTCGCTGATCTCCTTCGCGATCATCATGCCGTCGCCCTTAACGGACGCACTTGTGGTGACGTCAAGCCAGCTCTCGTCAATACCGAACGGCTCCACGAGGTCCGTGTACTCGGAATAAATCTCTCCCGCCATCCTTGAAAAACGAAGGTACAGGTCCATCCTTGGCGGCAGGAAGATGACATCGGGGCAGGCTTGTCTGGCCTGCCACAGTGCCATGCCGGTCTTAACACCCTTTCGCTTGGCCTCGTAGGAAGCGGTGAGGATGATGCCGTGCCTTGCCTCTGGATCACCGCCGACCGCAACGGGCTTTCCGCGAAGCTCGGGATGATGAAGCAGCTCCACCGAAGCGTAGAATGAGTTACAATCCGAATGCAGTATCGTTCTTCCAGGCACTTAACTCACCCCCCCCGCCTTCTTTTGGCAATTCGTTTTTTCGTTCCCTCGTTCGTCCTTACACGCTGAGTATAAGTCCAATTTAATTGGTTTGGCAATAGTCACTTTGGTTTACTCGGTACAATATTCTTGATTTTCCATTGATTTTTTCTTTATCATGTGATACTCTGTATCCATGGAAAGCATACCAAAACCTGTTTGAAAGACGTGAGGGAAAACAACATGAAGAAAAAACAGACCGAAACAAAAAAAGGACCAACAAAAGCCGGGATGCTGATCTCCGCTTACAGGGACGAAAAATGTCTTTCCCAGCTTGAGCTCGTCCAGGAGCTTGCCAAGAAAGGCATCATCATTCAGAAAGGTTCGGTTTCAAACTGGGAGAACGGCGTGGCCACCCCTCCGCTTGAAACCTTTATGTCGCTGTGTCAGATCTTTGAAATTCCTGACGTAATGAAGGCATACTTTGGTTCCAATCCCTTAAGTCCCTTTCACGGTCTAAACGATAAAGGAATGGAGAAAATGCTCGAATACCGCGACCTTCTGCTTGCGTCGCACCTGTATGACGAACAAACAGCCGAAGTCATTCCGTTTGCCACGCGAAAGATCAAGCTCTTTCAGACCATGGCGTCCGCAGGTACCGGCAACTTCATCGACGGGGATGATTACGAGTGGTACGAAGCCGGCGACGAAGTTCCCCAGGAAGCAGACTTTGGCGTAAGGCTTTCAGGCGACAGCATGGAGCCCCGTTTCATCAACCATCAGACCGTCTGGGTGCATCAGCAGGACACCCTCCAAAACGGCGAAATCGGGATCTTCTTTCTTAACGGAAGCGCCTACTGCAAAAAGCTGGGCACAGACGAAGGCGGCGTCTGCCTGATTTCGCTAAATCCCAAGTACACTCCCATCCGCATAAAGGATGGAGACACGTTCAAAACATTTGGCCGCGTCGTCGGATAGCCCCCAATTTATCGTACGCTTTTTGCCGCCTCTTGATTAAGTCCGTTAAATCGGACTGGTTTTGACTAGAATGGAAAGTGTAGGGAGCGTAAGAAAGATATCCAAGAATCACGAAAAAAATCCTTACGGTCAGGAGGTGTAGCCATGGTAAAAAACAACATTAAGGAAGTAAGAACCAACAAAAACATTTTGCAAAGTGAGCTGGCGATCGGATCAGGTTGCAGCAAGCAGACCATCAGCAGGTATGAAACCGGCGAGAGGCAGCCGTGTCTTGAAACGGCGCTTCGGATCGCAAAATACCTAAACATTAGCATGGACGAACTGTTTCAGGTGGATGCCCTCCCCGGCATTCAGTAACGGAATTCAAGTTGGAAACGTAAGGAGGTTTTTATGAGTAACGGTCAGATCATCGCGGTAGACTTCGACGGTACATTATGTTTCAGCAAATGGCCTGAGCTGGGCGAACCAAACAAACCACTCATAGAATACCTGAAAGCCTGGAAGCGGCAGGGAAACAAAGTCATCCTGTGGACCTGCCGCGCAGGCGAGGCGCTTGACAACGCCGTCTCCTGGTGCAGGGATCAAGACTTAGAATTTGGATAAGGTATAATAAGTTTCGCAAATTCATTTAAACAAATAGACATGGTTCAAACCATTGGTTAAAATTAAGTTACC
>SVFO01000058.1 GCA_015056795.1 Lachnospiraceae bacterium | reverse complement strand
ACTCTGCGGAAGAGGTCTTGCCGGTCTCAGGTGCCACGATGGCGCTTCCGAGCGTGCCGTAATCGTATGCGGTCGCCGCCTTCAGCTCCGAGGTTCCATCCTCGTCGACGAAGGTTACGTTGTACTGATTTACAGTTTCGTCATAATAAGCCGTAAAGGTTACGTCGCCCGTTACTTCCGGAAGCGCCGTTCCCACGGGATAGGTTGCCTGGCCATTCTTCCAGCCTGCAAACGTATAGGTGAACTGTTTTGTTGCCGTCTTGGAAGGCTGTGCCACGCCCGCAAAGGACGGGATCGCATCCTTGGCGACGTTCAGCTGCTGATTTAACTGCGTATGTGCATCGTCGTCATTTACGAAGGTTACGGTATAGCCCTTAACGATAACCGCACAGCTCTTCTCAAAGCTGCCGTCCTCAGTCGTTACCGTGATTGTCGTAGTTCCGGCTGCCACGGGATGAACGGTTACCTTTCCAACGTCTTCGGCGCTTGCAGCCTCGACTGTCGATACAAATACAATGTCATTATCTCCGCTCGTCCAGATCAGGTTCTGGTTGCTTGCGGTTGCAGGCGTAACCGTTGCCTGCAGGGTTTCGGTCGTTCCAAGGATCACGATCAGCTCCGCCTGATCCAGGCTCACGCCTGTTACGTGCGTCTTTACGGTCACGGTGCAGGTTGCCTCAAGGCCTCCGTTCTCCGTCTTAGCGGTAATCGTAGCCGTACCATTGGAAACAGCCGTCACGGTTGCGGTCATACCATTTCCAGCCACCGTTGCAATGGACTCAGCGTTGCTTGACCAGATCACGTTCTTGTTTGCTGCATTCGAAGGGCTGATGGTCGCCGTCAGGGTTGCAGCCGTACCGCCCACATAGAGCTCTAAGCTCTGCGCGTCAAGACTCACGCCCGTAGGATGAATGGTCGTAGTATAGGTTGCCTTATAAACCACTTCGCCCGTTACGGTCGGGAGCTGCGCCTTTGTATAAACGGTCGTTCCATTGTCAGGCGTCCAGCCGGCGAACGTATAGGTATACTGTGCCGTTGCCGTCTTCGCAGGATCAGCAGGCGCATAGTTCGTAGCAGCCGTTCCATAATCAAATGCGGTTGTATCCTGAATCGGCGTTGTGCCGTCATCATCCAGGAAGGTCACGTTATATTGATTCAGCGTTTCTGAATAGTATGCCGTAAAGGTTACGTCGCCCTTTACTGCAGGAAGCGTCGTTCCATTTGCATACGAGGTGGTTCCAACCTTCCAGCCCGCGAACGCATAGGTATACTGTGCGTCAGCCGCCTTCGCAGGATTACTTGCTCCAGGATAGGAAGGAATCGTGTCATAATCTACGTTATTTTGCGTCTGGAGAGGCGTTCCATCCGCATCCACCCAAGTAACCTTGTACTGATTGATTCTAGGCGTAAAGACGGCAGTATAGTCTGCATCTCCCGTTACGGTCGTCAGCTCAGGCTCCCAGCCCGCAAAGTCATAGCTGTACTGTGCATCTCCCGTCTTGGTAGGAATGGTCGTATAAGCAGGCATGGTGCCATAATCGACATCATTCAGTACCTCTATTTCCGTTTCATCTTCATTCAGGAACCGAATGGTATAGGAATTGAGTACCGGCGTATAGGTTGCCGTATAAGCAGCGTCACCAACCACGGGAACAACTGCCGTATTCCATCCAGCAAATTCATAGCTGTACTGTGCATCGCCTTCCTTTTGAGGAGTCTCGCCGTCATAGACAGGCGTGGTTCCATAAAGAACCTGAAGATCCTTTTCCAATTCTTCGCCGTCAGCATTCAGCCAGGTAATGGTATAGCTTCTGGTCGTGAAGGTAAATCTTGCAGTGTAAGTAATGTCTCCCGTCACGGCAGGGAGAGGTTCGCCGCTGCCATATTCACCAAAGGCGGAGATCCAGCCAGCGAAATCATAGGAATGCTCTACGTCTGCATCTCTGGTCGGGGTCAATCCATCGTAGCTCGGCGTTGCACCATTGGTAAGTCCGGTGTCTTTTTCCAGCTCGGTGCCATCCCAGTTTCTCCAGGTTACGGTATAGGTCGTCGGTGCGACATAAGGCGCCTCTACGACCTTCTTCGCATATACGGCCGTATAGATGGTATTACCCGTTACTTCCGGAAGCCTTGCGTCCGCCGCATAGGTCACTTCTCCAGACTTCCATCCCGCGAAGGTGTAGCTATACTGCGAATCCGCACTCTTTTCAGGCTTCATTCCCTTGTATTCAGGAATGCTGCCATATAAAATCGTCTGCTGATTCAAAACGGTTCTTTCATCATCGTCATAGAATACGACGTTGTATTCCAAGGTACGGAAGGCGGGCGTTACCGTAACGTTCTTTTCGGGCATGGTAAACACGAAGCCCTTCCCCTTTTCGGAAATGCCCACGGCCGCGCCGTCCGCATCCGTCACCGTAATGCCTTCCAGCTCATGACCCGCATTCTTTTGCACGGAAATCTGAATTTCTTCCCCCGCCTTTGCTTCGGCAGAGCTTACCCGTACGCTGCCGCCATTTGCGCGCCTTACGGTAACCTGATACTTCGGCTCGCCTTCGATTTCAATAAAGGAACCGCCAACGATGACGTCGCTCGAGGGCATGATAAAGCTTTGCTCTGCAGAAAGGGAAACGGAGCTGCCGACCTTTTTCGTCTTTGAGTTATAGTTATTTACGGAAAGGTATTCCAGCTGATAGCCATCATCAGGAATAGCCGTCAACGTAACCTTTGCGCCTACCTCGACGCGGCTCGGCGCAATAATGGTTCCGTGTTCCACCTTTGAAACGACAACGGGATAGCTGTCGACCTTATCTAGCTCGATCAAATGATATCTCTCATCCTTGCGGAATACGGAAGCCGCATTATACTTTTCAAGAACGGCACCCTTACCAAGGATCGTATTGGTAACGCCCAGAATGTCGGTACCAAGAACCGTTACCTGGAAATCCTCTTCCCTTGCCAGAATGGAAGCGCCATCCTCCATCTCATTGGCGATCGAACCGCCCGCGAACTGGAATTCCGCCTTCGCGCCGTCCGCAAGATGCATGATGGTATCATGACGGTTGGAAGAGATCATACCCGACAGCATAACGACCTTACCGCCATTAATTCGAATCATTTCCTCGCCCGTTGCGTCAGGAGCCGCTTCCACGACACCTGAGTTTACAAAGGAACCGCTTGTCTCCATACCCTTTTTCAGCACGAGGCGTCCGCTCTCCGTAATTTCAAGAACGCCAAGGTTTATTAAGAGTTCCTCGATCTCCAGGGTATTCGCGCTTCGAACGGTCACGGTACCCTCATTTGTAAGCTTTGTCAGATGCGCCGTACCATCTACGGTCAGGCTATTGTTGGCAAGCACGTCTACGGACACGCCCGCATAAGCCTCCAGAGTTTTCCCTGCAGGCGTGGTAAGTGCAATGTCTACCTTCAGCGTGTTGTCGTCCTCGGAGCCAGATCCGGGAACCAGAACAACCTTCTGATACTTCTCCTGATTCAAATACTTCTGTACGGTCTCAGCCTTCTGAGGCATCAGCAGATAAGCCACTGCGGAAGCAGCCTTGTTTTCAGGCTTCCAAACGGGCTCCTTTTCTACGATCGTCAGCTCCTCAGCAGCCTTTTCCTCGATCTCCTGCTTTTCCTTCTTATGTTTCTCCTGATCCTCCTTGATACGCTTCTGAACATAAGCAGGGGTCAGGTCTCTTAAATCAATTTCCTGTTTCGTCTCCTCATAAATCTTTTGAATCAGCTCGTCATTTCCAAGGAGTTCTTCCAGAACAAAGCCGGGAATTTCCTCCTTTACAAAGGTTTTCGTCGTAACGCCGCAGGAAGCCTCTTCTCCCTCGATCTCAGACTTCGGGAAAACAAAGAACTCCGCATACTGGCCCGGCAATAAGGTAATGGTCTGGGAGCCGTTGTCCAGGGGATTTACGACAAGACACTCCAGCTTACCGGTCAGCAGATAAATCGTGCTCTTCCAGTCATCGGAGACCTCGACCCAGCCACAAGTACCACGGATACCAGTGACCATCGTAGAGGTACGAATGTTAAATGCTTCGTCCTCAGCAACGGGAACCGAAACGTTGAAAAAGAGCTTTCCCTTGACGGAATAAACTTCCAGCTTTTTGCTAAACCACACATTCTTAAGCGCAGATTCTGAATTTTCGTCCAGCTTAACGGCTTTCGACGCATCCAGGCTCATCCAGGCATAGCTCTCTGCTCCCGTGGTCTGATGATCGCCGTTAATGAGCTGCATCCCTTCCAGAATGGACTTTTCTTCCTTTGAGCTGCTCACGACGCGTACGTCTCCCTGGATCTTTTCCAGGACAAACGTCGTCGCTCTATTTTTCGCAGCCTGAGCTACCTTTGCTGCCATTCCCAGCGCCACCGCCAGGAGCAAAACGCTCATCACCGTCCTAAATATGCTCATTTTCGTAATTCGTTCTTTCATCGTCGTGACCTCCAGCATCCAAGCTGCATCTATTTTGGCTATGACCGAATCAGTCAATTTCCGTTTTTTTGTTCATATTTGGGCAGATTTCAACCCAATATCCTGTTTTATCGTATCATAAAACTATTTACAAATCTACAAAAAGATGCATATTTTTTACGGAAAAACGCAGAAAATAAACAAAAGCGAGTGAATTGTCCACCAATTCACCCGCTTTGGAAACTCTATTGCTATTTTTAGTATATTTTATTGATCAATTCGTCCAATGTCAGAAGTTTGTGACAAAGGATGGTTTCCGTGGATTTTTCATAGAGGGAAGGATCCCGGTTGAACTTGTAGGTCTTATTCTCCTTCGGGAAAAACGTGTCCACCTCATCATACAAAATCATGGTTTGCTTCCAGCTTGCCACGTCGAGTACCAATCCATTTTCGCCCGTTGCGGTAAATAGAAGGCGATTCCTTTCGAGGTCATCGTAGCTGGTGAGCTCCTTTTTCACAGAATTGGTGCTCGCCTCCCCCATTTCACGGGAAGCCAGCTCCCTGCCCGTTGCCACGTCATAAACAAACAGCCAGCCATCCTTGGTATAAATCGCAATGACGTCATCCTCCATTGCAAAGGTGAAGTCCGAAACGACCTGGCCTTCGAGAATGGAGATTTCCTGCGTTACCGCCTGCGTCGCAATGTCATAAATGCGGATCACGCCATCTGCATCCCATACGGCAAAGACAGGCTTTTTCTTTCCGACAGTCACAATTCCCTGTGCTTCTTCCTTGCACTGATCGACAATCACATATTTCGTGCCGCTCTTCGCATCAATTGCAATCAGTTTATTTCTTCTTGTGTTTTCACCCTCACAGGAACCGACCAGAATGTAACCGTTCTCCCCAACATAAAAGTATTCATCGCCAAAGGTGAGATAAGGACCACCCCATTCCTCTCCTTCTTCTGCAAGAGCCTCCTGAATCTCCCCGTCACCAATCTGCCACATGGCTCTGCCGCCGGCATCGCCATACACCGCATCCTTTTTGTAGGTGAGATATGCATGGAGCACTTCCCCGCCCGAGAGCTTACAATATTCTTGATCGATCCTATGACTGGCAGCCTCTTCCACAAGGACGCTGCACTGCTTTGTCTCCATGTCATAGACATAGAGCTTTAGCGCATGTTCAAAGGTTAAATGCCTCTCATCTTCCCAAAATACCGCATTTTTCAACTGATGAATACTCCCATGAGAACCGAGATCTTCATAATTTATGTCAATCGTTTTCTTTAAGGTATCCGTAGCCACGTCGATAAAATAAAGACGCGCAGCGGCCTGCGAAACGCCCAGATCCTGCAAGACTACCAGGGTATCCTCATTGACCTTAAGAAGGGACAAGTCCTTAACGCTGGCATCAACCAGCTCCTTCGTCCAATCCGGAGCCGTCACCTCAGGATCCCGCGCGCGTTTCTGAACATAGAGTTTTCTCAGGTTATCATCACAGACTATGACCTGCACCACCTTCTCATCCATGACATAGCCATAGCCTCCCTCGCTCGTAGCATAGTCATCCGTGATCTCCAGGAAGACGATGTGCTTCTTTTCAGAGACAGGGTACAGGGAATAGCCGTAGGAACCGTACCAGGCATAATGATTTCCGTCCGCCGCAAGATCAGAACGCGCATAGCTGTCCTGATGGATCCAGCTTCTCTTAAGAACACTCTCTGCGGACGACTGGCTGTAATTAGCCAGCACGCCATTATCCAGGCGATATAACATGTTCATGCTTAGGCAGGATGCCATGATCGCATTGTTTTGTCCAACCACAAAGGTCGTCGCATAGGGCGACGTCATGCCACGCTCCGGAAGGCTCATGGGAACCAGGGATTTCTCCCCGATCTTTCCCTTAAAGGAGATCTGTTCCATGGAAACGCCGCCCTCGTCAGGTCTGTAATGCAGTGCCAGCACGGTCTGGGTATCCGCATGGCATATCATGCCAATGACAAAAGGATAAGCGGGATGTCCCTCATAATCCTCCGTGGAAAGCACCTTCAAGGTTTCCTCCTCGAAATCCACCAGGAGCACATAGCCCTTACGGCTGTAGCTTGTGTACTCACCAGAATAGATCATGCCCGTCATGTAGCGGCCATCCTCCGAAAAAGCGCCGACCTGATCACCGTAGGCAACGACACCATTGGTAGCTAACGTCTGGTCATCAAACATCTCAGGCATGGGGATTTCCTTAAGAGCCTCACCCGTCGCCACGTCCAAGAGGCGAACGGTATAAAAGCTGTCTAACAATTCTCCATCGTTATCAATGACTGCAAGAGTCTTCTTGTCATTGGAAAGACAGGCAAAATCCAATAAGTCATTTTTTCCGGCCTTATGTGACCAGACAAGACTTCCGTCCTCTAAATTCAGGGCAGTCACACACTCCTCCATGCAGCAAAGAAGAAGCCCCTGCTCCTCCAAAACATGGAGTCTGTGTCTTGCCGTTGCATCAAAGTAATACCCTCTTGCAAGCGAATCTCCAAACCAAAGCTGCTGATTGTCCTCCGTGGAAAAGCACCTAATATAACCGCGGCTTCCCAGCGTGTAGATGCGAGAGCCGTCCTTGGAAAGTGCCATGCAGTGCACTTCATCATCCTGCTCGATCACGCCCACGGTGCGAAAACAGTTCTCGTTCTGTCCGGCGCCCAGGGCTCGATACAAAAGGAACTCCGCATCTGCTCCAACGCTCTCACGCCCCTCCTTTGTCGAAACGGCAAGGCGCGCATTCGCAATGGCGCCACGGGTGTCGCCCTTTTCATACAAAAGCTCGCCGCTTCGGACTAAGGCTTCCGCCTCACTGCGCTTTAAGTCAGAGTTTTTGTCCTGAATCTCTTCATATTGCACCTTAATCTCAACGTTCTGGCTCTGAATCTCCTGATTCTGACTCTGAATCTGAACGTTTTGCTCCTCAATCTGCTGATTTCTCTCAAGGATCTCCAGATTCTTGCGATAAATGGACACGCAGAAGGCAAAGGCAATCGTCATGCCCAGCGCCATCACCGCAACAAGCTTACGCATCTTCTGGCGCTTCTCGCGCTGCCAGAGGGAATCAAACGGGCATCCCAACAGCGCCGCATAAAGTCGCACCGCCTCCTTACGGAGCCTGCTTGCCTTGAATCTGTGGTTCACGTCCGTCAGGTTTGCCGCAAGCGGCTCCACCTCACGAATGGACTCATTTCCATCGGCATCCTTCTCAATCGACTGCGTAAGGAGCTTCGGGAAGGACTGCTCCGGCGTTCCGTCCACCAGAATGCCTACCACGTGATCCCTGCCGTGCTTATTGATGAAATAGGCGATCTCTCGCTCGCACCAGATGGATTTAATCAAATTCGGCGTACAGATAACGATCAGGAACTTACTGTGATCCAGCGCCGTCTCAATGCTCTCCGTCAGGTTACTTGAAACAGGCAGCTCCTCCTCGTCACGGAATACCTTACCGAGCTTCTTCACGCCATTCTTACGCAGCTCCTTCGGGATCACGTAGCGCTCCACCATCGTGTGCACCTTCTTCGCGACCTTCTTATCCAGCTCCGTATGGCGATAGCTGATAAACGCCACGTACTCACGGACATGCTTTTCAGCACCAGACTTTGCCTTGTCCTGACCGCTTACCTCTGGCTGCTTCGCCTCTTCCTTCGACGCTTCCGGCTGATTCACTTCTGCCTTCGTTGCTTCGTCTTGCATTCCTTCTACTTCCTTTTCATCCTTGTTCATGTCTTCCATTTACTTTTCCTCTAAATTATTGCGCTTAATCAAAATAGATAAAGAATCATAACCTATAATATCGCAACTATAATTCTACGCAACATTTCATGCTAGTTAACGCTCTTATCTGTATACCAATATGTTGAAAAGAACCTACACCATGAAATAGGATTTCTCCATGATGTCCTTGGCAACGATATAAACATCCTTCGGATTTTCCTTCCGCGCCGCGAGGAAATCTCCAGGCTTTCCAAGCATGTAGCTCTCGCTCCAGGATACAAATACCTTCGTTCTCCTTGTCAGCTGCTTTGCATGAATCCGAGAGCTCGACTTCGGAACACAGGTCTTCGCATAGTCCTGTAAGGACTTCGGGCGAAAATTGGCCTCCTCCCCAAACTCCTGCGCGTTTACGGCAAGATGCACGGTCGGCGCATATTCCCCCTTGATCTTATAGGGCTCCTGCGTAGCATCATTATGGGAAAGGAAATATGCCTCGTCATTCTTGTAAACCTCGCCCTCAATGCCGATCATGAAATAAGTATCATCCTTGATGACAAAGGGAATGTCACCCTCCAGCATGCGAACGGAAACGTATGTCCCCACGGGATACATCTCCGACGCCTTGACGTAACCGATCGGCAGGCGTCTCTTTTCATAAATGGGTTCCTTCGTAAGATCAGGCACGTCCTCCCCGCCGGCATGAATGTAATCCTGATCGCGGAAATACTCATCCAATCTCTCACTGAGGATTCTGTGCGCGGCAATGTCCCATGCATCATCGCAGGGCATGCCATATTTCTTCAAATACAGGTCTGCCAGAAGGGATTTTACGATAAAACCGCCGGACTTTCGAATGTGTCCGCCTCCGGAGCCAATGCCCGCCGTGACGAAAGCCGCCAGCTCATCTGCCCTCGTCTCCCGCTCACAGCTTCGAACGGAAAGCTTAATTCCGTCATCCAATACGCAATAGGCAATGCAGGTGCCAACGCCCTCCACCTCGATCAGGGCATCGCTGATCACGCCGAGAATGTTGGGATCACAGCGTTGCGCCATGGCAAGTGCATAATGCCCGGCCTTGTTAAAATCAATGTCGGCCATGGCCTTCCCGGCAATCTTCAGCTCCTCCTCAGACAGGTTACAGTTCTGCAGCATCGTCAGCGTCGCACGATTCAGACGAAGCTCCAGCTCGTCACGCATGTCCTTGTCCTTGGGATGATGAAGCTCCTGCAGCTTTCCCGTATCCATGAACAGGCCGTAATACAGCGCCGTTGCAAGGTCTTCATTATTGGAAGGATCATCTCCTTCCTCCTTTAGCATGTCCCAAATAATGGTAGAACAAGACCCGTACGTGCTGCGAACCTCCTGCAGGGCAGGAAGCTTTTCTGGAACCGCCACATGATGATCAATCACGGCAATCGTCTTGCCTGAAAACTTCTGCACATTCCTCTCTCCATACTGACAGTCCACCGTCAGCAAGAGATCTGGCTCATCATGCAATGCCTCCATGTGCTCAATCGGAATCTGCAGCTGCTTTACCATGAGCACCAAATTACTTTTACTAATAGGCCTGCTGCCACCATAAATCAGACGAACCTTTTTCCCGCGCAGGCGAAAATACAGCCACAGGCCGTAACCGCTGGCGATGGCATCCGCATCCGGATTGTCATGCGCCTGTATCACAATATTTCTAAAATTCAATAATTCATTCAATTTCATGGCACTACCCCCTTTTTACCCAATTTCCATCTTAGCACAAAATCCATGCCATGACAAGAGACCCCTTTGGGCAATATCATCCAGTGAGCCTTCGGGCAATGCCATCCAGTGAACCTTCGGGCAATGCCATCCAGTGAACCTTCGGGCAATGCCATCCAGTGAACCTTCGGGCAATGCCATCCAGTAAACCTTCGGGCAATGCCATCCAGTGAACCTTCGGGCAATGCCATCCAGTGAACCTTCGGGCAATGCCATCCAGTGAACC
>SVFO01000057.1:9265-10364 GCA_015056795.1 Lachnospiraceae bacterium | reverse complement strand
CAACCCCGGGTTGTCAAATATAAACGGATCTACAAGCAGCGATTTTTGAAACAAACTTGCTCAACAAACAGCGATTTTTAGTTTTATAGCCTTACAAATATAAAAAAGAGATAGTTTTAATTTTTGTAAATGGAAAACTTAAGCTATTCCACAAAACAAAAAAAATAAAAATAATTATTGACAAACAATATTATACGATGTATAGTATCAATATCGAACAATAATATACGACATATAATATTGTTTCGAAACAAATACTATTTACCAAAGGATAGTATTATCAGAATGTTTCAGAAGAATGCTTCAGAAGAAAGTTTTATAAGAAAGTTTTATTAGAAAGCAAGAGGTGATAACATGGTTTTTAACACGGGCGCGGCGCTGTTGGATGCGATTGTGCTGGCGGTGGTGAGCAGGGAACCAGACGGAACCTACGGATATAAGATCACGCAGGAGGTCCGACAGGTCATAGAGCTTTCCGAGTCCACGCTGTATCCAGTGCTCCGAAGATTGCAAAAGGATGAATGCCTCGAAGTCTATGACATGGAATGCTCAGGGCGCAACCGAAGATATTACAAGGTGACAAGTCAGGGCTGGGCGCAGCTCCATCTCTATGAGAGCGAGTGGAGACAGTATTCCGACAAGATCACAAGCTTGTTTGACGGACGATCCCTTGTGGAGGATGCCTAAACAAGAAGAACTGAGAGCACGAGGCTTATGAGGATGGACGACACCGATGTCGTGTCATGAAGGAGAAGGATATGAACAGAGATGGATTTATGAGCCAGCTGGAGAGCTATCTGGCTGACATTTCGGCAGCGGAGAGAGATGAGGCGCTGCAATACTATAGCGATTATTTTGAGGACGCTGGCCCTGAGAATGAGCAGTCCGTGATCCAGTCCTTGGGAAGCCCGAGGGAGATCGCGGAGAACATCAAGGCGGAGCTTCGCGGAGAGGTGATTCCGACGACGGCAAATGCAGGGGATCATGCCATTGCAAAGTATGGACAGATTGTCCCTGCGGGAGAAGTAAAGGATGAGACGGAAGGCTCTGGCGAGAAAAAGCATGGGGAAAGAACCTATGTCGGTAACGGCGGCGCAGG
>SVFO01000057.1:8515-9165 GCA_015056795.1 Lachnospiraceae bacterium | reverse complement strand
GGGGAATTGATTGAGAAGGCCAGAAGCTATCCCACGTGGGTTTGGGTACTGCTCATTATCTTTATCGTATGCATTACGCCGGGAATCTTTGGCATACTAACGGGCATTTTTGGCGGTATCTTTGGACTGGTCGTAGCTTGGTTCAGCGTCATCGTGGGGATTGGAGCTGCGGCATTTGGACTGATCGTTTCGTCCATTGTCATTGTTGTCGTATCAGCGCTTTGCATGCCGGTAAACCTCGCTGTTTTCCTGATGGTATTAGGAATCGGAATGCTTGTCGGTTGTCTTGGCGTACTCTTCCTTATGCTGACGGGATGGATGTGCGGAACGGCAACGCCTGCAATCCTAAAGGGCTTCGGAGCATTCTGTAAGCTCTGCATCAAGGGCGTGAAAAAGATTTATGACAGCATCAAATAAGATCCCAATGGGAGTTAGGAGTGTGGAGATATGAAATCATTTATGAAGGGCTGCGGAATTGTAGCATTGTTTTTACTTGGCGCAGGTCTGGCGCTGACCATTGCAGGATGTGCATTGGGAGGCCCGCAGCAGATCACCAGCGTCGTTAAGGATGTCACTGGCGGAAAGGTAGACATCAATTTTGATTCGATCGACAATTGGGGAATCAATGTTGGCGGCGTATCCTCTGATGA
>SVFO01000057.1:0-8505 GCA_015056795.1 Lachnospiraceae bacterium | reverse complement strand
ATGAATGTGAAGCTGAAGAATGAGTTTGAGGATTTCAATTATAAGGTGGAATGTGCTTTAGGCAATATCAAACTAAATGGCAAGCAATATAGTGGTTTGGCGAAGGAAGAGAAAATTGACAATGGCGCTGACCAAGACATGAAGCTGGAATGTGCTACGGGAAACATTGAAGTAATGTTTGAGTAAATTCGGGGAATAAGAAAAAATGCTGGGCTGACCGTAAATGGTCAGCCCATTTTGAGTAAGCGATACATATTTCCGAAGAACTTTTTGAATAGTGTTTGCGTCTATAGAGATGTAAGGGAGTCGTAATGAAAGAATTTGAGGGGAGAAACGATGATGAAGACGGAAGCTGACAAGCCTGGAAGGCAGTGGAAAAAGCAAAGCGTTGCGAAGCTCGTTGGGATAAGTATCATGGTTTCTTTGTTCGTGAACTTTGCGTATTTAACGCTCGAAACCATCTGTGTGAAAGTAAGCGGAAATCTGCCAATAAAAAATGTGCTATACGGCGGTGAATGTATGGAATATGAAGGCGTTTTTTGGGGTATCACGATTCTGTGTCCCATGACGAGTTCTGATGAGCCGCACGTATCCGCTACGCCCATACTGCGGTTTTCCATCTTTAACTTTATGGGTGCGATTATTCTTTTGAGCTTTGTGACATGGCTGGTGCTCCTGCTCATCAACAGGTATTTCAAGCTGGCACTGATCCTCGTCGGTAGCATTGCTGGCATCAGTCTTGCGGTTATCGGAGGCAAGAAAGCAATCGAACGTTGGGAGGAGACTCCCGTGGCGCTGACTTCCATAACGGTCATCACTGCAGACCTTCATTCGGGCGTATATAACAGCATGAGCTATCCGAAGCAGGTAGCAAGTCTTGTTGTGGCGGGGGAAGGCCAGTCATATGGGTATTCAAAAAATGAAAGCATAGCGGATTGCATCAGCCCTGAAAACATGAACGGAAAGCAGCTGCAAGCCTTGATCAAGACCGCACAGAAAGTCAAAGAACATACGAATACGGATCAGACAAAGGATTTTGCGTATCGATTCAAAATTATCTATAAAACGCGGGGTGGCGGACATAAGAATTTGCAGATCATCGGATATGATTCCTTCCCAGAGGAATGGGGAGAGTTTATTCGGACGATCAATGAAGCCTGTGGCATGCACCACCTCAGGGAAAACCCTGAGATGGTGACCTTCTCGAAGGAGTGGTTTTGTGACACCTATGGAATCCACGATCAGGACATGCCGGAAGGCTTAAGCGTAGATCAGTTTATAGAAAAGTATAACATTACAATGCAACGCCTTTCTGGTATGAATCCCAGCTCCTGGGATTATCAAATCTTAGATATTCAAAGGCCATTAGAAGATTATTTGGCTTCTTCCTCCGGGGATACCTGAAGGAAGAGGCCTGATTTTTTCAGCGCGGGACGCAAAGCCAGGTAGAAAACGGTTGCAGCGATCACGGCAACGATGGCATTGACGAAGGTCGTCAGGGCTGCCATTTTTGCAAAGACGCTTGCAATTTCCTGAGGAATGCCAAGAATGTAAATCTTGTAAAAATATCCGACCAAGGGATCTGCAACAACATTAAATGCCATGCCGCAGATGCTGGCGAGAATGGTCACGCCCGTTACGAACTTTGCAGTATGTGCCTTGCTGAGCTTAAAGATTTTATGAGCCACCAGGCCTACGATGAGACCGATTAAAAGCTTTAGGAGAAAGGTCTTGGGAGCACTGGTGACATAGGAGGTTGTGAGGTCACCGATGGTCATGCCAACGGCTCCGGCAAGGCCGCCAAGGTATCCGCCAAGTAGCAGGGCGCCTAGGACGCAGAAGACATTTCCAAGGTGGAAGGCGGTCTTCTCCGTGCCAACGGGGATATCAATCTTGAAAAAGGCAAAGCCGACATAGCACAGGGCTGCCATAAAGCCCGCCATGGCTAGGCGCTTCGTGTCGATCGCCTGAGAGGGATGAACCCCAACCAGGGCATTGTAAAGTCCCTTGATGACGAACACGAGCGTGAGGAAGAGTGCCGTCATGCTAAAGGAGTAGGGACGCTCGAGGCGCAGCTTTTCATCACTTAAGGAGCTAGCCGTCTTTTTCAGGTTTTCGAGATTTCCTTCGTCCGTGCCAGCTTCGATTTTGCTGATCTTTGACTTGACGGAGCTGAGCTCAGATCCAATGACCTTGGATTGCTGGTAGGTTCCGTCATGGGTGTAAATGGCGAGAATTAGACTGACAATAAAAAGTACGCCGCTGACGAAGAGTAAGCGCCAGCCCTTGACTCTGGTGTTTTTTGCTTCTGCTTGATTGTTGCTCATGTGATTACCTTCTTTCTGACAAGTTTGGTTGTCGATTCGTTGCTGTTTCTCTGTTTTGTATTCTGCTGTTGATTCGTTGCTGTCTATCAGGTTTTGTCCTGTGTCCGCTCATTATTTCGTGGAGAGCCGTTCAATTCTCTTCATGAGATAAGGCAGCTCTAATTCAAAATTCACAGCGTAATTCACGCGATTTGGATCCTCGTAGGTATTCTTGATACAGGCTGTGACATAGTCGGCTGCAAGCTTTAGGGCGTCAAAGGTAGGAATGCCTTTTGCGATGGCGCCCGTAAAGGTGC
Source organism: Lachnospiraceae bacterium (assembly GCA_015056795.1). Taxonomy (GTDB): domain Bacteria; phylum Bacillota; class Clostridia; order Lachnospirales; family Lachnospiraceae; genus Acetatifactor. The sequence goes on along the minus strand of SVFO01000057.1, from coordinate 5,882 downwards.
TGGCGAAAATATCGCCCGTTCCATGAGACTTAAACGGAACCTTGGGGTTGCCGTATTCGAAGAATTCGCCAGTCTCGACATTCAAGCCGAGGAAGCCAAAGGTGCCATCGGAAAGGGTTACGCCCGTAATGACGACGAGCTTTGCACCGAGCTTCGCAAGGCCCTTCAGGAGCTTTTTCGTAACCTCGGGGGCCGCATCCTCCCCGGGATAGGGCACGCCCAGCATTAGGGCTGCCTCAGAAAGGTTTGGCAGGATGATGTCTGCCTCACCGCAAAGGCTTGCCATTTTCTCGGGAAAATGCTCGTCAAAGCCTGCGTACAGCTTTCCGTTGTCTGCCATGACAGGATCAATGATGGCAACGGTTTCGGGCGTCTTGAAATCCTTGAGATAGTTTTTTACGATGGAGATCTGACGCTCGCTTCCCAGATAACCCGTATAAATGGCGCTGAACCTAAAGCCTTCTTTTTTCCAGTGCTCCCTGATGGGATCGAGGTCCTCCGTCAAATCTCGAAACGTAAAGCCCTGAAACTGCGTATGAGTGGAAAGTACTGCCGTGGGAACAATGGCGGTTTCAATCCCGAAGGAAGAGATGATGGGGAGTGCCACCGTCAGGGAACACTTTCCAATACAGGATATGTCTTGTATGGTCATGATTCGCTTCATGCGCTGATCCTCTCTGTTCTAAAATATTGTTCTGTGGGGGGGGTCCCACATTAACGCTTTCGCGTGTCAAAGTTCATGTTGCAAGAATAAACCAAAAGTGGTATTGTGGATAGTGTCATTCTGTGATAAATTTATAAGACCAGATGGAAACGCAGCATATTATGGAGATACGATAGAAGGCTTGCGGAATGGCTGTAATTATGGTTGAAGAGCGATTGAAAAACGGGGAAAACGCCGGGCGAGGATAGACGAGATGTTAATTTATGATTTGGGTAAACGCGGGCAGACGCCCTTATATGAATATTTATATGAGTGTATCAGAGAAGACATCCTGCGCGGCGTCCTTCAGGCGGGAGAGAAGCTGCCGTCGAAAAGGGCGATGGCGAAGGATCATGGCATTGCGCTGATCACGGTGGAGAATGCCTACGCACAGCTGATGATTGAGGGCTATGTCACCGCGAAGGAAAAGAGCGGCTATTTTGTGAATGCGAATGTGGCACGGCTGAATGGATGGGCAGGAGTCGAGGCGGCGGAGGAACGTGCCAAGCAAAGCAAAACCGCGCGAGAAATGCCTCCCGACCGTAACTTAAGTCAAGCGGTGATCTCGAAGGAGAAGGCGGGAGATGACTGGCTGGTGGACTTTTCTTCGAGCAGGCTGAAACGAGACGCCTTTCCCTTTGCCACCTGGACAAAGCTGATGCGGCGCGTTTTGGATGATCGGGAGGAAGCCTTTCTGGAAAAGCCAGAGAGCAGGGGAGTTCCGGAGCTTCGCGAGGCAATTGCAAAGTATCTTAGAAAGGCGAAGGGGTTGGACGTCACGGCGGATCGTATTTTCGTAGGGCCTGGAACGGAATATCTACACCATTTGATTTTGCAGCTCGTTGGTTCCAACCGCATTGTGGCAGTGGAGGATCCCGGCTACAAAAAGGTAGGACAGATTTATGAAAGCCACGGGTTGAAATGTCTCCATGTACCCGTGGATGAGAATGGTTTGATCGTGGACAGGCTATGGAACAGTAACGCAAAGCTGGTGCATCTTTCTCCGTCGCATCATTTCCCGACGGGCTGTGTCATGCCGATTGGACGGCGCCGGGCGCTGCTCGATTGGGCGAGAACGCAGGGAGCCTATCTTTTGGAAGACGATTACGACAGCGAGTTTCGTTTTGACGGAAAGCCCGTGCCTACGCTGGCAAGTCTGGATGATGAGACGGTGATTTACTTAAATACCTTTACGAAAACCTTGGCACCTTCCATCCGCATCGCCTACATGGTGCTCCCTGAAAGGCTGAAGGAGCAATATGAGGAAAAGCTCTCGTTTTACTCGGGCTCCGTCTCATCCTTCGAGCAGTACACGCTCGCGGCATTCATTGGGGAGGGCTATTATGAGCGGCATGTCAATCGGATGCGGAATTATTACAGGCAGCAGAGAATGAAGATCCTAAACGCGTTGGAGGAGTCGCCGCTGGGGAGCATGGTCAGCGTGGAGGAACACAGCGCAGGATTACATTTTATTCTTAGGGTAAATGCAATCCGCGATGATGATGCATGGTTGAAAGCACTGGAGAAAAAAAGAATTCGTTTACAATCCGTAGCGTCCTATTCCTATGGGGGACAAAACAGGTACCGCCATCAGTTCGTGATTTATTATTCGGATCTGGAGGAGAACAATCTAAGGGAAGCGTTTGAAATCATGGCAGAGACCATGCAATAAGGTAACATAAGACCATAACCGAAATTGGTGGTAAGGCGCTGAAAGATGGGAAAGGGTATGGAGGGTTTCGGAAATGGTCGAAGAAAATACGGCGTGAAGGGGGAGAAGGGTATGAGGGATTTTATGAAAAAGGTGATGACTGACAGGAGACCAGTCCTGCTATCCATAGGGATCTATACGATGGTTTGCTTGGTGACGGTTCTGTCCGCGTGGATCATTGACCTGCACCGCTATGATCTGGGACAGACGATCTCGGCCTATGTCGGATATCGCAAATGGACGGCGGGGCTTTATTTTGTCTGCATCACCGTTATGCTCGTGCTTCTCTGGACTTACGTGCATCGCTTGAATATACGGCTGCCAAAGAAGCTGGTTTATTATCTTGTCTTTCTCAGCGTGTGGGGATGCGCCATTTTCCCGTCCAACAGGGAGTGGAGCAGGACGATATCAAACATACACCTTAGGTGTGCGTACACATTTATGTTCTCTGCATCGTTCTCCTTCCTGCTGACGGCTATTTGGGCGAAGCGGAAGGCGCAGAAAATCTTTGCCGCTGCCGTTTTTGTCTATGCCGTCTTTTTCATTCTGGCCCTTCTGGTTATGAAGTGGAGCTGGTTTACGGGTACCATTTTCTTTTGGGAAAATCTGTGCATTTATCTTGTTTTGATCGAACTTTTCCTTGAAAAACCACATGACAAAAAATAATTATCAAAATAATACAAAAAAATGAGGGAAATGGCAGAAAAATACATTGAAACTTTTGCCATTTCCCTTTAATATGATATTAGATGGTATGAATGCTCATGCCTATTACTGATGCAAAAAAAGAAAAAATGCAGGAGGTTACGAATATGCAATATGGCTATTTTGATGAGGTGAAGAAGGAATATGTCATCACCAAACCGAATACTCCGGCTCCTTGGGCGAACTACCTGGGATCTCCGGCGTATGGCGCAATTATTTCTAACAACGCGGGCGGCTATAGCTTTGTAAAGAGCGGCGCAAACGGAAGAATCATCCGCTATCATTTTAACAGCGATGATACTCCTGGAAGATATGTTTATCTTCGTGATGATGACACCAAGGATTTCTGGTCTGCAACCTGGCAGCCTGTTGGCAAGGATCTGAATGACTATAAGAGTGAGTGCCATCACGGTACGGCATACTCCAACATGATCGCTGAGTACGCAGGCATTCATTCTGAGGTTCTTTACTATGTTCCCCTTGGCAAGACCTATGAGGTATGGGCCGCAACGGTGACTAACAAGAGCGCTAAGCCCAGAACCATTTCCGTATTTGGTTATGCGGAGTTTACCAATGACAGCAACTACGAACAGGATCAGGTAAATTTGCAGTATACGCAGTTCATCACCAGAACATTCTTTGAGAACAACAAGATTTATCAGACCATCAACGCCAACACCGGAAAGGATGAGACTGGCTCGAACCACAGGGAGCGTTTCTTCGGAATGGCAGGACAGAAGGTTGTTTCCTATAACGGTGACAAACAGGCCTTCCTTGGAAATTATCATTCCTATGGCAATCCCATCGCCGTTGTGAATGGCGCATGTGACAACGTACTGAACTATAACTCGAACGGCTGCGGCGCACTGCATACGCAGATCACCTTAGAGCCCGGAGAGACGAAGCAGGTTGCTTTCCTTCTCGGACAGGCTGAGCCTTGGGTGGCTGACGAAATCCTTGCAGGCTACAAGGATCTTTCCGTTGTGGAGAAGGAGAAGCAGGAGCTCATCACCTATTGGCACAGTAAGCTTTTGAACTTCCAGGTAAATACTCCCGATCCCGCATTTAATAGCATGATCAACACCTGGAACGCATATCAGTGCTTTATCACCTTTACCTGGTCCAGAGCAGCTTCCTTTAGCTACTGCGGACAGCGTAATGGTTATGGTTATCGTGATACCGTACAGGACATTCAGGGCATTATCCATCTGGATCCTGAGATGGCTGAGCAGCAGATCACCTTCATGCTTTCCGCACAAGTAAATAACGGTGGCGGTCTTCCTTTGGTAAAATATGATCATAATCCCGGTCATGAGGATACGCCGGACGACGAGTCCTACGTACGTGCCACCGGACATCCCGCATACCGCGCGGATGATGCGCTTTGGCTGTTCCCGACCGTTTGGAAATATGTTTCCGAGACTGGCAACAAGGATTACGTGAAGAAGGTGATCCCTTATGCAAATAAAGAGGAGGGCACCGTCTATGATCACTTAAAGAGAGCCATCAATTTCTCCATGGAACGACTTGGCGATCACAAGATGCCTGCAGGTCTGCATGCAGACTGGAATGACTGCCTGCGTCTTGGTAAGAAGGGCGAGTCCACCTTCGTTGCTTTGCAGCTCTACTATGCATTCACCGTGATGAAGGGCTTTGCAAAGGATTTGGGCGACACGGAATATCTTGCCTATCTTGAAGCTACGCAGAAGGAGCTTGGCGAGATCATCAACAAGGAGTGCTGGGAGGATGACAGATTTGTCCGCGGCATCAAGGAGGATGGTCAGGTCATTGGTTCCAAGAAGGATCCCGAAGCAAGCATGTGGCTGAATCCTCAGTCCTGGGCAGTGATCAGCGGACTTGCTACGAAGGAGCAGGCAGAGGCAGCTCTGGAGAGCGTTCATCGCGAGCTGAACACGAAGTACGGTGTTCGCGTTATGGCACCTTCCTATGTGGATCATGCATTTGACGGCGCATTGGCACTGCTCTTTAACCCGTCCACGAAGGAGAACGGCGGTATCTTCTCACAGCCTCAGGGCTGGATTATCCTGGCTGAGTCCCTGATGGGTCACGGCAACAGAGCATTCGAGTACTTTACCGAGAGCTCCCCTGCATCTCAGAACAATGATGCAGACGTCAGAAGACTGGAGCCCTACGTACATGGTCAGTTCACCGAGGCAGACGAGTCTCCTTTCCATGGCAGAAGCCACGTGCATTGGCTGACTGGTACGGCATCTACCTGTATGGTAGGCTGCGTAGAGGGTATCTGTGGTATGAGACCTGACCTGAATGGTCTTTGGGTTTGCCCGACCATTCCTTCTGCTTGGAAGGAAATGACCATGGACAAGAACTTCCGCGGTAAGAAGCTTCACATCACCGTTCGCAACGAGAGCGGAGCAGAGTGCGGCTTCAAGGAGTTCTATCTCAACGGAGTAAAGCTGGATCAGCCTTACGTATCGGCCGCAGACATGAAGGACGAGAACGAAGTTATTGTTGTGATGTAAGGAATGAAGCCATTGCAACATAAATCCAATGATCGCTAGTTAAAAGAGTAAAAGAATAGGGGAGTACCAAAATGATACTCTCCTATTCTTTTGACAGAGATATAAAACGATTTACCATATTTTAATTTGCTTTATATAGTGCGATAGGGATTGGAATCAGGGGCGATAGAGGTGATTAAATTCGCAAATCGCTGCTTGTAGATCCGTTTATATTTGACAACCCGGGGTTGCAAGAAGAAAGGCAACTTAAATAAGGTGCAGG
>SVFO01000056.1 GCA_015056795.1 Lachnospiraceae bacterium | reverse complement strand
TGTCCGAAAAGGTATACCTTTTCGGACACTTTTTTTATGTAAGTTTCCTTGCTTTCTCATAGAAGGTGGATTTTGGCATGCCGCATAACAGTGCTGCCTCCCGGAGCGTCATCTGTCTTTCCATCCAAAGCCTGCGGGCTTCTTCAAATTTCTCCGGAATTTCCTTGACCGGCGCACCAAATTTAACGCCTTTTGCCTTCGCTGCCGCGATTCCCTCCGCCTGTCTGGTAACAATATTCGTTCTTTCATTCTCCGCGACGTAGCTAAGCAGCGCCAATACGACATCCGTAAGGAACGTCCCCATGAGATCCTTTCCCCTTCTTGTATCAAGCAGCGGCATGTCAAGCACGACGATGTCCGCTCTTTTATTCTGCGTGATAAGTTTCCATTGTTCAATGATATCCTGATAATTTCTCCCCAATCTGTCAATGCTTTTGACATAGATCAGATCTCCTTCGCGGAGCCTCGCCACAAGCTTTTTGTACATGGGTCGGTTGAAGTCCTTCCCCGACTGCTTATCCAGGAACAGATCCTTCTTCGTGATCCCCATCTCATGCAGCGCAACCAGCTGTCGCAGTTCATTTTGCTCCCTTGTACTGACTCTGGCATACCCATAAGCCTTCCCCATAGTTTGAATCTCCTTTCTTGCGGTGTTTTAACACCTTTTCTGAGATTCATTTTAACAACTTCCATGGTTATCATGACAAAAAGTGCCCACCATTTCTGGCAGGCACTTTCTCTATGTTATGACTTTCTATATGTTATGACCTTCTCTTTTTGATGCGATTATCGACTGACCTGGATGTCACCGCTTGCGGTAGATACGTTAATCTTAAAGTAGGGCTCTTCGCCGATGGTGCCAACGGCTCTCTTGCCATTCTTTACGTAGTTCACCTTTTCATCCGTTGACAGGCAATCGCAGAAGGTACGGATGTCGCCGCTCGCCGTCTTCAGCGTCATCTCTACGCCGATTCCCTCAGGGATGGTAAAGGATACGTCACCGCTTGCCGTGGAAGCCTCCAGCTTCTCTCCAGCCTGCGTTACGTCACAGACAATGTCACCGCTTGCGCTGCGAAGCACTGCGTCGCCCTGAGCTTCCTTGATCTTGACGTCACCGCTCGCCGTGTTCACGTTGGTCTTTCCGACAACCTTTCCAACCTTGACGTCACCGCTTGCCGTTCTGATCTGTACTTCACCCTCAACAGCTTCGAAAGCAATGTCGCCGCTAACGGTCCCAAGGTTCACTTCGCCGATGGCACATGCACCGCAAATGTCGCCGCTGACCGTCTTAATCACCTGCTTTGCAGCTCCAATGTCCTCCAGCTTTACGTCGCCGGATGCCGTCAAAATCTTCAGCTCCTCCAACGAACCTGCAAAGCCTTCGGGAAGGAATACTCTGATGATGCCCCTTCTGGGGAATCCGATCATGTTGGAGCCATAATGAATTTTCAGTTGCTTGCCGGCTACGGTATACTGAAGAAGCTGATCCTCCTTGGGATCCTTGTTATAGAACTCCTGAATAAAGATCTCAGGATCCGTGGTCAGCTGTACGTCAACGTCCACGGGAGAGCTCTGCAGCTCCATAACAATACTGGTAATGCCGTCGGTCGCAAACTTTCTCTCGTTGCAAACCTGCATGTCCTTATAGTTGCCGTCATCCGACTGGAAATTGATGCCCACGTCGCTGATGATCTGCTTAATGCTGTTGCTTACGTTCTCAAAAATATCGCTTGCGAGGAAGGTATTCAGGGCTGCCTTTGCCTGCTGGCCAAGGTCATTTGCCTCCTTCTCGAACTGCTGGCCAAACTGCTGACCAAAGTTCTTTGCCTGCTCGCCCAAATTCTTCGCCTGCTTCTCAAAGAACTCGCCCTGCCACTTCCAGTATTCACACTGCTTCTCCCAGTACTCGCTCTTTGCCTTGCCTTCCTTGCCGTCCTCGCTTTGCGCGCCAAGCTCAGCCAAAAGCTCCTCAATGTCACCGATGGAACCCATAACCATGGTATAGGACTGCTCCTCGGTGAATCCTCTCTGGATCAGATCCTCATATTTCTCCTCTGCATTGGAGATCATCTCTTCCTGCAGCTCCTTTGCTTCCTGCGTCTCAGGTACGTTCTCGAAGAGATCCGTAATCGCTGATTTAATCATGTCCTTCATTTATTTAAGCCTCTCTTTCCGTCGCTCCTGCGACCTACCTATCCATTTTCCTACTTGATCAAAACGCGTCTTCAAAGACTTTATACCAGCAGGCTGTCTATCATCGCCTTGGCCTTTTGCCATTCTGCCTTATTCTGGTCATAGACCTCACGGCCCTTTTCCGTAATGGAATAATAGCGTCTGCGGGCTCCTACTTCCTCATCTCCCCAGTAGGTCGTTACCAGGCCGTCCTTCTCCAGGCGACGAAATGCGGAATACAGGGTTGCGTCCTTCAGCTCGATCTGAGCCTCCGTCTTCGCCATAATCTCCTTGTTGATCAAATATCCATAGCTGTCATGTTCCGCAAGACTCGCCAGGATAATGGTGTCCGTGTTTCCTCTTAACAGATCCGATGCAATTGACATTATGCCACCATCCTTTCCAAGATTTTTTATCATAGATCATTTATTCAATTGATGTTCTTGTCTCGATGGTTATAATCTATCACAATATACCTCGCCTGTCAAGGTATATTTTATTAATAAATTCTTTACTCATAAAATCCAGCTGCCTTCGGCATCTGTCGCTGCTTCGCAGCTTCTGATTTTATTTCGTGTACGCTCGGGTGAAACCAAATGCCCTGCTTCGCAGGTCGCTTGGTTTCCTTCCTCGCTACAAAAAAAGGGATGATTCCCGTCGGAACCATCCCTCTTACTTTCAGATATTTCTATCTTTGTATTTACTTATTTCTGGGCTACGTCCTTCATGGAGAAGCTGATTCTGCCCATCTTGTCCTTGCCAAGGCAAACTACGGTAACCACGTCGCCGAGGGTCAGGTAATCCTCTACGCGCTCCACTCTCTCCTTCGCAATCTTGGAGATGTGAACCATGCCTTCCTTGCCGGGTGCGAACTCGATGAATGCACCGAACTCCTTGATGCTGACAACCTTGCCCTTGAAGATCTGGCCTTCCTCGAAGTCGGTTACGATCATCTGAACCATCTCCTGAGCCTTTGCCATCATCTCCTTGTCGGTACCGCAGATGCTTACCATGCCATCGTCGGTGATGTCAATCTTAACGCCGGTGCGTGCGATGATCTCGTTGATGGTCTTTCCTCTCTGACCAACTACATCGCCGATCTTGTCAGGATCAATCTGCATGGAAATGATCTTAGGTGCATATTGACCAACCTCAGGTCTGGGAGCGGCGATTGCAGGCTTCATGCAGTTCTCCATGATGAAGAGTCTTGCCTCGCGGCAACGAGCAATGGCGCCCTCAACGATGGGTCTGGTCAAGCCGTGAATCTTAATGTCCATCTGAATGGCGGTAATGCCGTCGGTCGTACCGGTTACCTTGAAGTCCATGTCGCCGAAGAAGTCCTCAAGGCCCTGGATATCGGTAAGCAGTACGAAATCGTCATCGGTCTCACCAGTTACCAGACCACAGGAGATACCAGCAACCATCTTCTTGATGGGCACGCCTGCTGCCATCAGGGACATGCAGGATGCACAGGTAGATGCCATGGAGGTGGAACCGTTGGACTCAAAGGTCTCGGATACGCAACGGATGCTGTAAGGGAACTCCTCTTCGCTAGGCAGTACGGGGATCAGAGCTCTCTCTGCCAGTGCGCCGTGACCGATCTCTCTTCTTCCGGGTCCGCGGGAAGGCTTCGTCTCACCAACGGAGTAGGAAGGGAAGTTATAATGATGCATGTAACGCTTGGTTACTTCGTTGTCATCCAGGCCGTCAACCTTCTGTGCCTCGGAAAGAGGTGCGAGGGTACATACGTCACAGATCTGGGTCTGTCCACGAGTGAACATTGCGGAGCCATGTACTCTGGGAATGATGTCAACCTCAGCAGCCAAAGGACGAATCTGGGTAATCTCACGACCATCGGGACGCTTGTGATCCTTCAGAATCATCTTACGAACGGTCTTCTTCTCATACTGGTAAACTGCCTCGCCAAGGATTGCAAGCCACTCTTCGTTCTCAGCGAATGCCTCCTCCAGCTTAGCGGTGATGTTTCTAATGTTCTCCTCACGAGTCTGCTTCTCGTCGGTGAAGACTGCAACCTCCATCTCCTCGGGGGTAACGATCTTCTTCATCTCCTCAAACATCTCTGCCGGGATTGCACAGCTCGTGTACTCATGCTTCTTCTTGCCAACCTCGGCAACGATCTTGTCGATGAAAGCGATGATGGTCTGGTTGATCTCATGAGCCTTGTAAATAGCCTCTATCATCTTTGCTTCGGGAATCTCGTTCGCACCAGCCTCGATCATGATAACCTTCTCACGGGTGGATGCAACGGTCAGGTTCAGGTCGCCTTCCTTCCACTGCTTCTGGGAAGGATTTACGATCAGCTCGCCGTCAACCATACCCATCTGGGTCATGGCGCAGGGGCCGTCGAAGGGAATGTCAGAAATGCAGGTAGCAATAGCTGCACCGATCATGGCAACCAGCTCAGGTCTGCACTCAGGGTCAACGCTCATAACCATGTTGTTCAGGGTTACGTCGTTACGATAATCCTTAGGGAACAGGGGACGCATGGGTCTGTCGATAACACGGCTGGTCAGAATGGCATTCTCACTAGCCTTGCCCTCACGCTTGTTAAAGCCTCCGGGAATCTTACCAACGGCATACATCTTCTCCTCATACTCAACGCTCAGGGGGAAGAAATCAATGCCCTCTCTGGGCTTTTCGGATGCAGTTGCAGTACACAGAACAGTGGTGTCACCGTAATGCATGAATGCACATCCATTCGCCTGCTTGCCGACGCGGTTCACGTCAACTACGAGCTTGCGACCGGCAAGCTCCATTTCATAGCTCTTGTACATAGTACCTCCTTTTTCCGGCAGTTCCATTGCTCTTCTTGGGGAAGCTGCCTTTGTCTTGTAATTTGTTTACACAAAGCGGAGGCTTCCGAAACTACTGAAAAACACAGGTATTTCCCATCCTTTTCAGTGGTCTCGGGAATGTGCTTCCGCTTTGGGTTTACCGAAACATAGTGACTATTCAGCCTCATTCGCAAACAATTCACTTCGTGACTTGTTTTGCTCATGAGGGCTCTCGCCATATGCCTAAGCCATGGCATTCATGCAAGCATGAGCCATGGCTCAGGCGCATGGCTCTGAATAGTCACAATAAGCGGAGCGCCCGCCTGCGGGCCATCTCCGCTCTTTTTCTGGATTACTTTCTTAAGCCAAGCTTTTCAATCAGTGCACGATATCTCTCCAGATCCTTCTTCTTCAGGTATGACAGAAGGCCACGTCTCTGACCAACCATCTTCAGCATTCCGCGACGGGAATGATGATCCTTGGGGTTCTCCTTCAGGTGCTCGGTCAGCTCCTGAATTCTTGCAGACAGAACTGCGATCTGTACCTCAGGTGAACCGGTGTCACCGGGGGTTCTTGCATACTCGTTCATGATTGCGGTTTTCTTTTCCTTAGAAATCATTGCTCTTTTCCTCCTAATATAGTAGAATCTTGTTATCACCTGACACTAAGACTGGGTCAGAGCTGTCCCTAATCTGGGCGTCGGTTTTGCTCACGCTTTTGTAGTATATCATACTTCCCCTCTGTTGTAAACCCCCCATATTTTTTTCTTTAAAACAGTCTAAAATACTCATTTTTTGCTTTATTGCTTTAAATCGACAAATTGCTTGCAAATTTAAGGCGGATGCCCTATAATGAAACTTGCGTTCAAAAACGCAGATGAAATGACTGTTTTCCGATGATTTTTCCATGAGGCTTCATGGCATCGGGTGAAGTACGGAAAGGAAAGAATTAACATGAGCTTTGAATTTATCAGAAAACTACCCACTCCCGCCGAGATCAAGGAGGAATATCCTCTTCCCGCGGGTCTTGCGGAATTAAAAGAAAAGAGAGATGCCGAGATCCGCGACGTGATCACCGGAAAGTCCAACAAATTCCTACTGATCATTGGCCCCTGTTCCGCCGACAACGAGGATTCCGTATGCGATTATGTATCCCGCCTCGCGAAGGTTCAGGAAAAGGTAAAGGACAAGGTGCTCCTGATCCCCCGCATCTATACCAATAAGCCCCGCACCACTGGCGAAGGCTACAAGGGCATGGTACATCAGCCCGATCCTGAAAAGAAGCCTGATCTTCTCGCTGGTCTGATTGCCATCCGAAAGATGCACATTCGTGCCATGTCAGAGACGGGTCTGACCTCCGCTGATGAAATGCTTTATCCTGAAAATTACAGATATTTGTCCGATATTCTGTCCTATGTTGCAGTCGGCGCGAGATCCGTGGAGGATCAGCAGCATCGTTTGACAGTCAGTGGCTTCGACGTGCCTGCAGGCATGAAGAATCCTACCAGTGGAGACTTCGCCGTTATGCTGAACTCCGTCTATGCAGCGCAGCATGGTCACTCCTTCATCTATCGTGGATGGGAGGTCAATACCAGTGGCAATGAGCTCGCGCACACGATCCTGCGCGGTGCGACCAATAAGCATGGTCAGAACATTCCGAACTACCACTACGAGGACATCGTTCATCTGCTGGAAATGTACCACAAGATGGATTTGAAGAACCCTGCCTGCGTCATCGACACGAACCACTCGAACTCCAATAAGCAGTTCGCAGAGCAGATTCGTATTGCAAAGGAAGTCATGCACAGCCGCAAGGTAAATCCTGAGATCCACGCCCTCGTAAAGGGATTGATGATCGAAAGCTATATCGAAGAAGGCTCCCAGAAGGTTGGCGGCGGCATCTACGGCAAATCCATCACGGATCCCTGCCTTGGCTGGGCTGACACGGAGCGCCTGATTTCTGAAATTGCAGACTTTGAGTAACGGATACCTCCTCTAAAAATTTTCGAGAATTCCATGCAGGATTTTCGGATTCCAAAAGCTTTCCAAGTAAATGCCCATCCCCATCAGCGCAAGGAGCAAAAAGAGACTTGCCAGGCAGGATTTCTTGGAAAGCTTTTGTTTTAAATAAATTCCCCCGTAAAGGCTCATGCACCATTTCAAAAGGAGCCATGCCGCAGGAGCATAAAACAGCCACTGCGGGAGCAGCGCTGCTGGCAGGAGCAAAATCCCCTTGAGATGATATTGTCGCAAGGCCATGGTCAAAAAGGCCCCCATGCTCCATCCCATCCATGCCGCCGTCACTGCGCAGCAGATAGGGGCCAAATAGGTCGTTGCCGCCAATAAGAGCAGCACCATCCACTTTCCCCGGTTCATCAACAGGGAAAGCAGAAGTCCTACGGATCCTTCCGCCCTCTCACTGACCTTGCATAGCCGTTCTGGTGCCAAAAGGCTTTCCCCTTGTCCACAAAACAGGCAAAAAAGTATTCCAACAAAAAAACCGATTCCGCAGAGTGGCAACAGCTTTGGATTACGAACCCATCTCCTCATGAAAGGTTCTCTCCTTCCAGCCTAAAAGGCTTTCGTCTGTCCATTCTACGCAATCGGTTTTCAAATTATGCGTTTCTTACGCTTCTTTCTGCTCCAATAACTTATTCACGCTGACCAGCTTGACACAAAGAACAAAGAGATCCGTTGCCTGTGCCATTTCTTCCGGCGTCGGGAATGAAGGGGCAATACGGATGTTGCTGTCCTTGGGATCCTTTCCGTAGGGGAAGGTTGCTCCCGCACCCGTCAGAACAACGCCAGCCTCCTTACATCTTGCCACGATCTCTTTTGCACAACCTTCCATGGCATCAAAGGAGATGAAATATCCGCCGTTGGGCTTCGTCCACTCACCAATGCCAAGGCCGCCAAGCTCCTCCTCAAGAACGCGAAGCACTGCCTCAAACTTCGGACGCAGGATCTGCGCATGCTTAATCATCTGCGCCTTCACGCCCTGAATGTCCTTGAAGTAATTCACGTGCAGCAGCTGGTTGATCTTATCATAACCGATCGTCTGGATCGTCATGGATTTCTTGATAAAGTCAAGGTTTGCCTTTGAGGACGCAATGGCCGCGATGCCTGCGCCTGCAAAGCTAATTTTTGAGGTGGACGCGAACTCATATACCATGTCAGGATTGCCAGCCTTCTCACACTCAGACAAAATGTCCAAAAGGCTATCCGAACGATCCTCGTACAGATCATGTACGGCATAGGCATTATCCCAGAAGATGCGGAAATCCTCTGCTGCAGGCTTTAATGCTGCAAAACGCTTTACGGTCTCATCAGAATAGGTATAGCCCTGCGGATTAGAATACTTCGGCACACACCAAATACCCTTGATGGATGCATCTTCCTTCACATATTTCTCAACGAGATCCATGTCAGGCCCCTGAGGCGACATGGGAATCGTGATCATCTCAATGCCAAAATGTTGCGTAATTGCAAAATGTCTGTCATAACCAGGTGCAGGGCACAGGAACTTCACCTTCTCCAGCTTGCACCAAGGAGTGGAGCCCATGACGCCATGCGTCATGGAGCGGGAAATTGTATCATACATGATGGGCAGACTCGCATTTCCGCAGACAATCACGTTCTCAGGATTTACCTGCATTATCTCTGCCATCAGCTTCTTTGCCTCAGGGATACCATCAAGCAGGCCATAATTTCGGGTATCCAGACCAGCTGCCGTCTTCATGCAGCTCTTGGAATCCAATGCATCCAACAGCCCCATGCCCATCTCAAGCTGTGCCACGGAGGGCTTGCCTCTGGACATGTCAAGCTTCAGGCCCTTTTCCTTAACAATGTCAAAGGCCCTGCTCAGCTCATCCTTCAAGTCTAACAGTTCTTCCCTGCTTAATTCCTGATATGCTTTCATCTTTTACTCCTTTTTAATCGTTTCGCGGTGAAAATCTTCCTTCCGTTCCGCTTCGCTAAACGACGAAATCTCAGTTTGGATAATCGTATACAATCATACATCTCGAATATCATACTATAGGATTTCTAATTTAACAAGAGGATTTTTTAAAAAAATACAAAAATAAAAAATCGCCGTATTCTTTTCGGAATACGGCGGTTTCTTGTAAGTTTCATGTTACTTGTTCTGGAATGGCATTACTTCGCGTAGTCAATTACGCGGCTCTCGCGGATGACATTGACCTTGATCTGTCCGGGATATTCCATCTCGGTCTCGATCTTCTTGGAAATGTCACGCGCCATCAGCACCATGTCGGCATCTGATACCTGCTCAGGTACTACCATTACGCGAACTTCACGACCTGCTTGAATTGCAAAAGATTTTTCTACACCCTTGAAATTGTTTGTGATATCTTCTAATTGTTTTAATCTGCTAGTATAGGTTTCCAATGTTTCCCTTCTAGCACCCGGTCTTGCAGCGGATATTGTATCAGCAGCTTGTACAATACATGCAATGAGGGACGTAGGCTCCACGTCGCCGTGGTGAGATTCTACCGCGTTGATTACAACGGCATTCTCCTTATACTTCCTACACAAATCGGCACCCAGTTGTACGTGGGATCCTTCCATCTCACGGTCAATGGATTTTCCAATGTCATGAAGCAGACCTGCCCTCTTCGCCAGTCTTACGTCAAGGCCCATTTCAGCGGCCAACAGTCCAGAGAGATGTGCTACCTCGATGGAATGCTTCAAGACATTTTGACCATAGCTGGTTCTAAACTTCATCTTTCCGAGAAGTCTTACGAGCTCGGGATGAATGCCATGCACGCCAACCTCCAGGAGTGCCGCCTCACCCTCTTCCTTGATCATAACTTCGACTTCCTTCTGTGCCTTTTCAACAGTCTCTTCGATTCTGGCAGGATGGATTCGTCCGTCTACGATCAACTTCTCCAACGCAATTCTAGCCACCTCGCGGCGGATGGGATCAAATCCGGAAAGAACGACAGCTTCCGGCGTATCATCAATGATAAGATCAACGCCTGTCATCGTCTCCAAGGTACGAATGTTACGACCCTCACGGCCGATGATTCTTCCCTTCATCTCATCGCTAGGAAGCTGTACGACGGAAATCGTGGTCTCAGAGACATAATCTGCTGCGCATCTCTGAATTGCATTTACCACATATTCCTTCGCCTTCTTGTCAGCTTCTTCCTTGGCCCGACTCTCCATTTCCTTGATCATCACGGCCGTTTCATGCTTCACTTCGTCTTCAACAATTTTCAATAAGTAGTCTTTTGCCTGTTCAGTAGTTAAGCCGGAAATTCGCTCCAGTTCCTGCAAGCGCTGCTCGTTCAGCTTGGAAATCTCAGCCTTCATTTTATTCAGGTTCTCTTCCTTCGCTGTCAGGCTTTGCTCACGCTTTTCAATAGCATCTGCCTTCTTATCGATGTTTTCTTCCTTCTGCTGTAGCCTTCTCTCAGATCTCTGCGCCTCAGCCCTGCGTTCCTTGATCTCCTTATCGAGCTCATTCTTCGTACGAATGGACTCTTCCTTGACCTCGAGGAGCGCTTCACGCTTCTTCGCTTCTGCAGTCTTCAAAGCCTCATCAATAATGCTTCTCGCTTTATCCTCGGCCTTTCCGATGGTCTCCTCCGTCTTCTTCTTGTTGTTAGAAGTACCAAGAAACCAAAACAAAACTGCGGTTACGGCTACTGCACCCAGAATAATCATCAGCCAAACAAAATCAGGCATTTCTGGAGCACCTCCTTATGTAATTTTCACAGTTCAAAAGCAATTCACAACACTACAATGATAAACTGATTTAG
>SVFO01000055.1 GCA_015056795.1 Lachnospiraceae bacterium | reverse complement strand
GTGGTTTCGAAGAAAGCGCCCTCCCGAAGGAGCTCTTCGCGAAGGGCAGGGCTATTATAGATTTCTCCGTTGAAGACAATGGCACCGTGGCGACCTCCCTGCCCCGCGCATTGGCGCACCATGGGCTGTGCACCGCCCTCGGGATCCAGAATGGAAAGGCGGACATGGGAAAGACCGACATGCCTTTGCAGGTAGATGCCATCCCCATCGGGACCGCGGTGCTTTTGTACCCTGCCCATGGTCTGCAGTACTTGATAATATTTCCCGGGATCCTCCCGGAAATTTCCGTGGAAATTACAAAAGCCAGCGATGCCGCACATGGTTAGACCCCTTTCTTAATATAATCTCTTCGCGATGTTTTAACGCTACATTCCTCTCAGCTCCGACTTTGCGAAGAATATTTCGCTTATTTCATTGCTTCACTGATAAGAAATCAGTACGGGCTGGTACTGCTTGTGTTCGAGGGCGAGCTCGAGCGTGGGCTTTAGGAGTTCTAAGTGGGCGACAAGTGAATTTGGCTTTTTCGCGTAATTATCCTGACCGAAGGGCACAAAGTAAATATGCTTACTATTTAATAGAAGCCCAATGTTTTTGAGGTTCATACCAAGACCGTCATTGGTGGAAATCGCTATGACCAAGGGGCTTCCAACGCGAAGATGGGCCTTCGCCGCCATGAGGACGGGGCTGTCGGTGATGCCTCCGGCGAGCTTTGCCGCGGTATTTCCCGTGCATGGTACGATGGCGAGAATGTCAAGGAAGGCCGAAGGGCCAAGGGGCTCTGCCGTCTCGATGCTCAGGATGGGGTCATGCCCCGTGATCTCTTGGATGCGCTCAAGATACCCCGCAGGGGAACCGAAGCGGCTGGTGATCTGCTGGGCGCTATCGGAGAGAATGGGATAGAGGTTGGCTCCCGCATCCCGAAGCTCCTCCAGAACTCGAAAGGTTTTTTCAAAGGTACAAAAGGACCCTGTCAGGGCCACGCCGACGTTTTTTCCGGCTAATTCCATAGGTTTACACCTCCTGTATTGTTTTATTCATGTTGACATGGAAAAGGTTCGCTCTTCGGAACCCGTCATGGTATGTTGTCTAATACATATTTCACCAGTCTCTCCGCACAGCTTTTTGCAGCATATTTTCCTGGCAGTCCAGGACAGAACAGGGCATGGAGGGACAGATCCTTTGCCAGTTCATAGTCGACGCCAGTTTTGCCAGAGGCGATGTCGATGATGAGGCTATCCTGCCGTACCTGCGGCAGGCAGTTTTCGCCAAGGTAGCAGGCGGGGATGGTATTAAAAATGTAGTCAAAGCGGGAGACATGTTTCGCAAGCTCTGCCAGGGGGAAGGTCTGGTAGCCTTTTGTCTCCGCGAGGGCGAGCTCGGCGGGATTTCCCGTGGTGACGAAGACCTCGGCGCGCAGTCCGCCAAGGCGATCCGCAATCAGGCTTCCGCAGCGGCCAAAGCCGAGAATCAGGCAGCGGCTTTGATGCAGCAGGGTATCCTTGTGGGAGAGTGCCTCCAGAATGGCGCCCTCTGCCGTGGCGACGGCGTTAAAAAGGGTCAGGGGTTCGTCTTTCATAAAGTCATGACAGTCGATGGAGCGCTCTTCACAGTGGCGACGGAATTCCTCAGGAAGAATTCCGCCAAAGACCTTCTGCTTTTTCCGAAGGCGCCTTTGGAACTCCGCAATGGGAATTTGGAGGCGTCCCTCGCAGTTTAGGAATCCGCCCTTTTCAAAGGGGATGCCGCAGATAATGGTTCCTGCGCCATCTAGGGCTTCCTTCAGGGAGGAGGCAGTTCCCGCTTCTTTTGCAGGGAGTTTCCTCGAGGGGAGGAATTTTTGCTCCTGAGGGGAGTCGTTTTCCGAAGCAGGCTTCCAGGTGCCGTAGCAAAGGACGCGGCATCCCTCCCGTAGGAGTATCTGGGCCATATAAGCAATGCGGCGGTCGCCGCCGATAAAACAAATGTCTCTGTGATCCATAGAGTATCGTTTGGCACGGGGCCAATCTGGAATTTAGTATAAATTATGTCGTTTCCGTGGAAAGGGTGCTTGTCAAAGGTTGACGAAGGTGGTGATTCGGTGGTAAAGTATTGAGGAAGCGGGGAATAGGAAAGATGAATTTAGAGCGTTTAAAAAATTGGAACAAAATTCCATATGTCAGCATTAGCCTGGTCGCGATCAACGTGATCCTGTTTCTGATCACGGAATTTGGGTCAGTGGATCTGTTTCGGGCGGGGGCGCTCAGCGTCGAGGACGTTCTGATGAAAGGGGAGTACGAGCGTTTCCTTTACTGCATGTTTTTGCATGCCGACATGGGGCACCTTTTTAATAACATGGTGATGCTGTATTTCATGGGAACCATGATTGAAAAGGAAATCGGGCATTTTTCCTATGGCATTATTTATTTCCTTTCGGGCTTTGGTGGCGGGTTGCTTTCCCTGTATGTCAAGCTGGTGCAGGGGAACCCCTTTGGAAGCGTGGGAGCGAGCGGTGCGATCTTTGGCCTTGACGGGCTGCTCCTTGCCATGGTGCTATTTTACCGAAGGCCCATGCCCATGGTGACGCCACTCAGGGTCTGCCTGATGATTGCCTTGAGCCTGTATGGCGGCATGACGGCGGGAAACGTGGACAATGCGGCGCACATCGGCGGTCTTTTGGTGGGGCTGATCACGGGAGCGCTGTTCTGTATGATCAGGCGATATTCCAAGGGTTTGCCCATGCCAAAGCCACGGGATGAGGAGGATGACGAGAATTGATGCCTGGCAGGAGCGGGAGAAAGGAAGAAGCTCCGAAGTTAAACAGAAAAAAGTAGAAAGAGTTGAAATAAATAGAATTGAAATAAAATGAATCGAAACAAAGAAGACAGAGGGAGTATAAGCGAAATAGAAAGGAACAGGTGGGAGCATGAAGGTGGACAATTGTATTTTTTGTAAGATCGCAAATGGGGAGATTCCTTCGAGAACGGTGTATGAGGATGCGGATTTCCGCGCCATTTTGGACCTGGGGCCTGCAACGAAGGGGCATACGTTGATTCTTCCAAAGGAGCATGCGGCAAATCTGTATGAGCTTCCTGAGGAGACTGCGGCGAAGGTGCTTCCCGTGGCGAAGAGAATAGCGGCAATGATGCAGGAGCGCCTTGGCTGTGACGGCCTGAATTTGGTGCAGAATAATGGGGAAGTGGCTGGGCAGACCGTAAAGCACTTCCATCTGCATGTCATTCCCAGATATGAGGGGGATGGGCAGACGATTCTTTGGAAACCTACGGAGCCGACGGCGGAGGAGCTGGACGGTGTGCTTGCAAAGCTGAAGTAGCGCGGGCATGATCGAAATCTGGGGCGCAGCTGCTGTGGAGGGTACAAGCGGATCCGAGCTGAAATAGCGCGGGCACGTACGAAATCTGAGGGGAAAGGCGCGAAGGCCACAATGGAGGAAAGCAGGGTTTGTCCAAAATGCGGCATGCAGCTGGTTGGAAAGAACAACTATTGCATGGGCTGTGGAAAAAACATTGAGCTTTCGGCAGAGGAGGAAACGGCTGCCGATGTGGGCTTTGCGCGCGAAAATAACCGCGGCTTTGGCAACAGGTACTTAAATCCAGAGTATATTGCCAGGGAAAAGGCTGCCAGACAGAAAAGAAGACAGAAGAAAAACATCTTTGACGAAAGCGGACTGTCCTTCCTGCTTCTGTTGGCGCTGGGACTGTTTTTGGGCGTAGGAATTGGTGCATATCTGTTGAGTCTTTATTTTGCGCCAAAGGATGGGGTTGTTGTTTTGCAGAAGAAAACGCCCGTGACGGAGCTGGCAGGTGTGGACTATATTGATCCTCCCGAGGATCCGTTTGCGGCGGCGTTCTGGGAGGCCGTGGAGCAGCAGAATTCCGATGGAGAGAAGAAATCGTCCAAGGATTCTAAAAAGCAGGCCGAACAGCAGAAGCCCAGGGATCAGAAGACCTATGAATTTCATGGTGAAATGACCATTTTTTCCAAGGGAGACCAGGTGCTGTCCTGGGAGGAGGAGCAGGTTTGGAGGTATGCGGATGCGGACCGAAATTCCGTTGCCAATGTCGTTAATCACTTAGAGCAGCAGGGAGCCCCATATCTGTTTTCCGTGTTTATTGATTGGAATGTCACGCAGGATGATCAGTCGGTGGTCTTGCGAAGGGGCGTTCACCAATTGGATTTGAAGGATAATTTAGTGGAAGCGGTAAGCAAGGGGCTGATTGACAGGGAGGCCGTTGTATCCGTGCGGGGAAAAAATTATGTTTCCCTCAAAAAGCTCTTAGAAATATTGGATTTGGAAGCGTGGGAAGTCAAGGAAGTACCGGCGGAGGAGGCTTCGACAGGGGAAGAAGCGGCAGAAGGGTCATAATGTGGATGTGTCAAGGAGGCAGAAGGCACAGAAACATTGTAGCTGCGGCAGCGTGAAAGAGACAGAAATATGTAAGAGACAGGAACATGTAAGAGACAGAAACATGTAAGAGATAAAACCATTTAGAGATAGAAATGTTTAAGTGACAGGAAATGCGGGGAGGAGTCATGGGAGAGAATCAGAAGAGAATTTGTCCGAAATGCGGAACGGAGCTGATGGAAGACAATTTTTGCATGGGATGTGGGGGTTATGTCGATCCTGCCACGAAGAAGGAAGCGTCTGACGGCTACGGAACGGGAAGCTATGACGCATCTGGCAGCTTCGGTTCCTTCGGAAGTAGCGCGGCAGCAGGCGCGGGCGGCATTTTGGGCGGCGGCGTCCTCGGCACAAATGGCGTTCTGGGGAACGGAATTCTGGGCGATCATGACGCTTTGGGGAGCGGGGGCTCTGATTATCAGGGCTTTTCAGGTAGTGGCTCGGAAAATGCGGGTGACGCTTTGGGCAGTAGTTCAGGAAATGTCTTGGGAGCTGCGGACAATGCTTCGGGAGCAGATGTTCAAAATACTTCTGGAGTTGACGCAAATAATCCCTTTGGGGTTGACATGGCTAGTATTCTGGGCGGCATAGAGCCTGACCAAAGCTTTTCTGGCGCTGGCGCCGCGTCCGATGCGAATGGCAACTCGGATTCCCCTGTTGGTAATGGGTACGGCGGCTCGGGGTATGGCAGTAATGGTTATGGCGGCGCGAATGCTGGTTATGGTGCTTCGGGGAATGGTTATGGCCCGAACGGCGCGGGCAGAACCTCCTCTGGATATGCAGAGGGCACCTCTGATAAAATGCCCTTGATGCAATCCATCCTGATTATGGCGGGGATTGCAATCGCAGTCTTTCTCGGTATTTTCATCATGGATTCGATGACAAAGGTAAAGGACAAGGTTACGGAGCTACATTCCTTTGATTCGGAAAACAGCATTGAGGGAACCATGAGCATATTGGCGGCAGGTGACAAGGTAAAGCAGATCACGGAAGAGGAGCGGTGGAACATTAGCGGATATTCCTCGGAACAGATTGAATTTGTAAAGGGTTATGTTCAGGATTACTATGGAAGCTATGATGCCTATGACTTTATTTTTTGGGACGTAAAGCAGGAAGGAACCAATTTGATGATCACCGTGATTTACAGGGACCTGGACAAGAGGGCGAACATTAAGTCTTTGGTGAAGCTGGGGATTGTAGAGGATGGTGCGGGAGATTATGTTTCCCTAAAGGAGACGGTGAAATCCTTGAAGAGTGCTGGCTGGACGGATACGCCCTGGGTGCAGATACAGTAACGGGAGAGCAAAGCAGAAATGAGAACAATAAATGTTGAGGAAATTACAAAATCGGTGAAGGAAGCCTGCATTGAGGCGAATCATTTCCTGTCGAAGGATGTCGAGGAGAGGCTTCACGCCTCGGCAAAGGAGGAGGAAGCGCCTCTGGGACGGCAGATTCTGGAGCAGCTCGAGGAGAATTTGAAGATTGCTGGAGAGGACATGATCCCCATTTGTCAGGACACGGGCATGGCAGTCATCTTTATGGAGGTCGGCCAGGAGGCGCATTTTGAGGGCGGGAGCCTTACGGATGCCGTGAATGAGGGTGTTCGCAGGGGATATGTGGATGGATTCCTTCGCAAATCCGTGGTGAAGGATCCGATTCTTCGTGAGAATACGAAGGATAACACGCCTGCGGTGATTCATTATGACATTGTGCCTGGGGATCAGGTGAAGATTACGGTGGCACCGAAGGGCTTCGGCAGTGAAAACATGAGCAGAGTCTTTATGTTAAAGCCCGCGGACGGCATTGAGGGTGTGAAGCAGGCGATTCTTACGGCAGTCAAGGATGCGGGTCCGAATGCGTGCCCGCCCATGGTCGTCGGCGTTGGCATTGGTGGCACCTTTGAAAAGTGCGCCATTTTGGCGAAGCAGGCCTTGACGAGGCCGCTGGACCAGCGCTCGGAAATTCCCTGGGTTCGGGAGCTTGAGGAAGAGATGCTGGAGAGGATCAATCGCACGGGCATTGGGCCTGGCGGTCTTGGCGGAAGCACGACGGCGATGGCAGTCAACGTCAATACCTATCCTACGCATATTGCAGGACTTCCCGTGGCAATCAACATCTGCTGTCACGTCAATCGCCATGCCGTGCGGGAAATTTAAGGGAAATGAAGCAAACTTATCGCGAAGCGATTTTATAAAGCGGAATGAAGCAAACTTATCGCGAAGCGATTTTATAAAGCGGAATGAAGCGAGGCGACCGAAGAATATTACGATGCTGAACTTGCAGCGAAATATTCTTCGCAGAAATGGAGCCGAGTGAAATGAAGCAAACTTATCGCGAAGCGATTTCATTTAGAAAGGGTAAATATAATGG
This sequence comes from Lachnospiraceae bacterium, assembly GCA_015056795.1. Classification (GTDB taxonomy): domain Bacteria; phylum Bacillota; class Clostridia; order Lachnospirales; family Lachnospiraceae; genus Acetatifactor. Next base: position 5,130 of record SVFO01000055.1, on the reverse strand, counting down.
ACAGATATATTACGGTGCCGCTGAGTGATGAGGACGCCAGGTCCTTACATTCAGGGGATTATGTTTATGTCACGGGGACAATTTATACCGCGAGGGACGCCGCGCATAAGCGAATGCAGGAGGCTCTGGACCGTGGTGAGGCGTTGCCGCTGGAATTAAAAAATAACGTGATTTATTACATGGGACCGTCACCTGCCAGGGAAGGGCGCCCGATTGGATCTGCAGGACCGACCACGGCCAGCCGCATGGATAAGTATGCGCCTGCGCTGTTGGATCTTGGGCTGAAGGGCATGATTGGAAAGGGAAAGCGCTCGCAGGCCGTGAAGGATGCCATCATTCGAAATGGGGCGGTATATTTTGCAGCCGTTGGCGGTGCAGGTGCGCTTCTTTCTAAGTCGATTCTGAGCTCTGAGGTCATTGCGTATGATGATCTTGGCACGGAGGCCATTCGGAAGCTGGAGGTCAAGAATTTTCCCGTGATCGTCGTGATTGACGCGGAGGGAAATAATCTGTATGAAACCGCGACCGCGGCCTATTGTAAGGAATGATTCCCTACGTGAGCTTAGAATAATGACAGAATTGGGAGAGTACACATGAGAATCGCGTTGATGGTCATCATGAACATTTTGCTGGTTCCCTTTATGTTTGCCAAGCTGTGGTGGACGGCAAAAAAGTATCATGGAGATTATAACCCTGGATTTAAGATTGCGAAGTTTATCGCCAAAAGAGCCATTTGGGGTGGAAATATTAAACTGGAAGTGCATGGCGTGGAAAATGTTCCCGAGGAAGACGGTTTCATGTTTTATCCGAACCATCAAGGCCTCTTTGATTCCTTAACTTTTTTTGCATCGAGTCCTAAACCATTCGCTGCAGTCATTAAGAAGGAAGCCAAGAACATTATTCTGTTAAAGCAGGTGCTTGACGCGACGGGATCGCTGGCCATGGACCGCGAGGACGTACGTCAGTCCATGCAGGTGATTAACCAGATTTCGGAGGAAGTCAAGGCTGGCAGGAATTATTTGATTTTTCCTGAAGGACATCGCAGCCATGAGGGAAACAAGGTGCAGGAGTTTAAGCCAGGAAGCTTTAAGGCAGCGCAAAAGGCAAAATGCCCGATTGTGCCCTGTGCCCTAATCAATTGCTTTATTCCGTTTGACGTACAGTCCATTCGCAGAGTGACGGTAAAGCTGATTTATCTGAAGCCCATGTATTATGAGGAATACAAGGACATGAAAACCGTGGAGATTGCGACGGAGGTGCGAAGAAGGATCGTCGAGGCCATTTCTGAATATGAAGATAAATAACCAGACGGGGATAAGGTGTAATCTGTAGAAGAAAGAGGGAACGGATGGATAACTTGGGGGGCAATAACGAAGGTCAAAATCAAGAGAATATGGATTGGACAAAACAAAATCCTTTGGGAGAGAATCCTTTAGGGGAAGGATTTGTTGGGGATAGCTCCTTTGGGAAGTTTGGCGGATTAGAAAATGCTGAAATGGAGGCAGGTGACGGGAACGGAAATGAGAAGGTGTGTCCGACCTGCGGTGCAACCATTGCAGAGGGAGAGAGCTATTGCATGGCCTGCGGCATGAGCGTGATTCCGGTTTTGAGAAGGGATTATGAGAAAGCCATAGAGCACGGTATACGTCAAAGTGGGAATGCGAGTGGCAATCCTTATGGAGACACTTTTTCCCAAGGGAATGCGCAGGATAGGCTACGACAAGGTGCTTCTGGCGAAGATAGGTATGGCGCACGGAGACAAATGTCGTATTCTAATCGCAACAAGTCTGCCAGCGGTTTTTATTCCTTCGTGGGAATTTTGAGTATTGTGGCGTTGATTTTTGCAGTGTTTTTTCTGGTCAAGGGCATCGGTTCCTCCAAGGAAGAAAAGATTACTGTTATGAGCCGTCACGTGGTCAGCCCTATTGCAGACAGGATTGAAACATATACGCTTTATGCGACCGGAGACATGGTTACCAGACTGACATTTGAAACGTCAATTGACATTAGTGGCAGGGATCAAAGAGCCATTGACGCGACCATCACTAAGACTAGGCAGCAGTATGAGGAGCAGGAGGCGCAGACATTTATTGATTTTGACATAAGGCAGGAAGGCGATAGGCTGATCATGGTGGCAGATTATAAAAACCTAAACCTGACCAGCAACGTGGAATACCTCTTGGAGGCTGGCGTATTGCAGGTGGACGGTGATAACGCGAAAAAGAAAAGTGATTATGTATCCTATCGGGCCATGGTAGAAAAGCTTCAAAGTCAGAAATATACCAAGCAGCAATAAAATTTTTGATTGACAAACCGTGACCCCTTATGTATAATGGAAAATGCGCTATGGGTTAGCGCTTAAGTGCATATTGGTAGAGACGAAGTTCGGATAAGGAGAAATACTCAAGAGGCCGAAGAGGCGCCCCTGCTAAGGGTGTAGGTCGGGCAACCGGCGCGAGGGTTCAAATCCCTCTTTCTCCGTTTCCTCTGCCAATAAGTTAAGGAGTGTTGACTAGTCAACACTCCTTTTATTTTGTTTCACGGAGAAAAAGAAAGATGAGCGATGCGGGATATGCCATTTTTTTAGTGGTTATGGTGGTGGTCATGGTTGTTGCGTTTGCTGCCATGGGGGTTAAGAATAAGAAGTATTTGAACGCCCAAAAGGAAAACAATACGGATAAGCGCGCCATGCTGGATTTGATGTCCAGGGTTATGGAGGGACAATATCCCAATTATACCTATGTGGTTGGCTACTATACGAAAACGACGCAGAAATTAAATACGACGACCTACTATTATTTCCCATACATTTTGGCGTTTACGGCGTATGAATTAATTGTTTTTCCTTTTATTAAGAAAGAAGGGCAGTTATATATTCGAAATCGCCTGATTGTAGATTGGAATTTGACGGATTTTCAGTATAAGCTTCGCAAGAATGGCATGACGATCACGCTTAAGATCATGGGAGAGAAGATGCCGATCAATATTGATCCCGTGATCAAGGGAAATGGAATCGAAAAATCGGACAGACCGCTCTGCGTTTTCCAGGAGCAGGAATATGAGAAGCTGAAAATGCTTTTACCAGAATATGCATCGAAAGCCAAGAAGGCTTAAGATAGGAAGAAAGAACATTTACGGGAGGATGAAGTAAAGATGAAGGGTTGGGGAGGAGCAATTTTTATTTTTGGATTGATCTTAGGAATCATGGGATTTCGCGAGGGAGTTGCCGGATTGAAGGATCCCGTAGATCTGTATGCAATGGAGACCAATGTTTCCGAGATTGGGTATTTTGACATGGTAACTGCCGACATTTATGAGGTGTATGGTTCATATGCAACGCGCACGCAGACGGAAAACGGCAGAAAGACGAATGAGGACTCTTATTATTTGATTCCTGCTTATGAAGGGGATGACGTTCGTTATATTGGCGTGAAGGTCAATGAAAAAGAATATGATCTTTTCGGAAAAATGTATGATGACACCTGGGATTATTATGATGGATACATTTTTGAACTGACGAAGCACGTACAGAAGACCGGATGTCTAAAGAAGATGAACAAGAAAATGCAGGATTATTACTACGGCACGTTAAAGGATGCCGGGTGGTTTGAGTCCGACGCAGAGATGAAGGAGTATGCGCTTCCTTACTATTTGGATCCCCTTTCTTCTCCAAAGACCATGGTTCCGTTCCTGTTTATTTCCGTTGCATTGATCGTGGTTGGCGCCGTTTTATTTGTTATTGGGTTTAAGTCAGAGAATGTAAAGATCAATAAGGCAGCAGCGCAAACCTATGTCATGATCAATGGCGTTAGCTATGCAAAGTCTACGTTGGCTCACGTAAATCAGTGTGTTCTGGGTCAGGAGAAGATTTTCGCTGCACAGGAGCTTGCTCAAATTACGGGAATGAGCATGGAAGAAGCCAGTGTTATTATAGAGAACTGGAGTCAGTATTACTACTAAAATCTTATGGTGTCAAAGGATTCTTGGTTTTTGAAAGTTTTTTGCAGGAAAACACGAGGAAAACATTGACAAAATAAGGCCAAACGTGATATCATAAAATTCCACCGCTCCAAAAGACAATGAAAAAAGATTTGAATTTTTAGAAAAATCTTTAAAAAAGTTGTTGACAAGTGATTGCGAGCGTGGTATTGTAAATAAGCTGTCGCGAAGAACTAGACAGCAACGCACCTTGATAAGTAAACAACAATGCAACCCTGAAGATTCCAGAAAAAAGGCTCTTAGGCAGCCTGATTTCTGAGATTTCAGAGAACGAATACCTAAACAAGAACAGTAAAAGCCAGATTAACAATATCGTTGATCCGTGCTTGGTAAAAACTTTTTATTGAGAGTTTGATCCTGGCTCAGGATGAACGCTGGCGGCGTGCTTAACACATGCAAGTCGAACGAGGCTTAATGAAACCTAGTGATTTAAGCCTAGTGGCGGACGGGTGAGTAACGCGTGGGTAACCTGCCGCATGCAGGGGGACAACGGAGGGAAACTTCTGCTAATACCGCATAAGCGCACGGATTCGCATGAATCAGTGTGAAAAGATTTATCGGCATGCGATGGACCCGCGTCTGATTAGGCAGTTGGCGGGGTAACGGCCCACCAAACCGACGATCAGTAGCCGGCCTGAGAGGGTGAACGGCCACATTGGGACTGAGACACGGCCCAAACTCCTACGGGAGGCGTGCCAGCAGCCGCGGTAATACGTAGGGGGCAAGCGTTATCCGGATTTACTGGGTGTAAAGGGAGCGTAGACGGCGAGGCAAGTCTGAAGTGAAAGGCGGGGGCCCAACCCCCGGACTGCTTTGGAAACTGTCTTGCTTGAGTGCGGGAGGGGCAGGCGGAATTCCTAGTGTAGCGGTGAAATGCGTAGATATTAGGAGGAACACCGGTGGCGAAGGCGGCCTGCTGGACCGTAACTGACGTTGAGGCTCGAAGGCGTGGGGAGCAAACAGGATTAGATACCCTGGTAGTCCACGCGGTAAACGATGATCACTAGGTGTCCGGGGGCATGGCCCGCGGGTGCCGCAGCCAACGCAGTAAGTGATCCACCTGGGGAGTACGTTCGCAAGAATGAAACTCAAAGGAATTGACGGGGACCCGCACAAGCGGTGGAGCATGTG
>SVFO01000011.1:113676-118150 GCA_015056795.1 Lachnospiraceae bacterium | reverse complement strand
GGTAACTTAATTTTAACCAATGGTTTGAACCATGTCTATTTGTTTAAATGAATTTGCGAAACTTATTATACCTTATCAAACCGTCAGATTGCTTCGTCAAATTCAGCGAAAGCTTTGCCGTGGAAAGACCTTGTCGGAGATCGCGGCTGAACTGGAGGATACGGAGGATGCAATCAGACCCTTGTACGAGGCCGTGAAAAAGTATGGGGCAGATTGTACTGCGGAAGACATTTATGAAATAATGCATGAAGAAGGTGTATAAAGAAGTTGTTGTGGGTCTTGAAAACCTGACAAGGGTATGTTAGGTTTTTATATGGAACCCATAACAGGGGTGGGAGCCTTCCCAACAGGCTAGTTTTTATTACATAAGAGGGGAGGTGAGGCGCATGACGGACGCGGAAATCATTTTGATTTTCATTGGAATCATCGGATTGCTTTTATCCTTTGGTTGTCTGATCGTTGCGATGCTGACCTTTCTCGAAAAGAGAAATAAGCATAAAAAATAGCCCACCCTGTGCCTAGCAGGATGGGCGCCTCTGATAAAGAGGTAGTCACAATCTAGTTGGGAAGACTCCACCTTTGGAGTGGGGCTCCAGAGAGGCGCTTGTTACAGCAAGTGCCTTTCTTTATGATTAAGATACCATTGTTTCAGGGAAAAGTCAAGGAGGGATCCTTCTAAAACTGGGAAAAAAGCAAAAGACGGAAGCGGAAAAACAAAAGACGGAATTGGACAAACAAATGGCGGATGCCAAGAGGGAAAAGGACCGATCAATCATGGCCTTTGTGCAGGATAAGCAGGAGGATGGTGCACCCAAGGAGACAGTGATGATGAAACTGATGAGATACTTCGGATTGAGCCGAAATGAGGCAGAGAGTTATTACGAAAGAGCATAAATCAGAAAAGAGTAGCCTTTCTCGAAAAGAGAAACAAGCATAAAAAATAGCCCACCCTGTGCCTAGCAGGATGGGCGCCTCTGATTAAGAGGTAGCTCCAACTGTTTGGGAAGACTCCACCTTTGGAGTGGGGCTCCAGAGAGGCGCTTGTTACAGCAAGTGCCTTTCTTTATGTTTAAGATACCATTGTTTCATGGAAAAGTCAAGGAGGGAACCTTCTAAAACCGGAAAAACATGTTGACAAACTATAGAGTCCTTGCTATGCTAAAGATGCATATCAGGGACTTTTCTTTAACCGTTTCGGTTGTCTATCCCCGTATGAAAAACATGAATGTCGGCGGATGGCAATCCGGACGAGATGTTATTTGTATTCGTTTATTTGCCATCCATCCGATCAAAAGGAGGAAGCAGTACGTGGGAAAATGCCGTGTCTGAGGATTTAAGAAAGCTTCATGAAATGGTTGAACGTGTGAAGCATGACGAGGAGGTGGCAATTCGGTATATGAGAATATGGGAAGAGGAAGAGAGAATCGTTGCAAGAGCGAAGGAAGAAGGTAGAGAAGAAGGCCGAGAGGAAGGCCGAGAAGAAGGAGAGACCGTCAGATTGCTACATATGATTCAACGCAAGGTCAGCCGAGGAAAGGACTTAACGGAGATTGCAGAGGAACTGGAGGATACTGAGGAGTCGATCAGGCCTTTGTACGAGGCTGTGCAAAAGTATGGAGTAGATTATGCTGCGGAAGACATTTACAAAGCAATGCGTGAAAAAGCCCTATAAGGTTGTCTGATCGTTGCGCGATGATGACCTTTCTCGAAAAGAGAAACAAGCATAAAAATAGCCCACCCTGTGCCCAGAGAGGCGCTTGTTCCAGCAAGGGCCTTTCTTTATGTTTAAGATACCATTGTTTCAGGGAAAGTCAAGGTCAGGCGCCCCAGGTCATGATTACGACATTTGGCAGATAAATGCAATAAACAACTCAACATTCGATCGAATAATGAAATTGTAACTTGAATATTCGGTATAAAAATGTTATTATATAGTTGCGATTACAGTATGGCGTATGATTGGAGAAGCTGGAGGATTTATCATGGAAAGAAGCGCGTTAAAAGAGTTTATGTCGTGGAAAAATAAAAAGAATCGGAAACCACTGCTTGTCACTGGCGTGCGTCAGTGCGGAAAAACATATCTGATAAAGGAATTTGGCAAAAATGAATTTTCGGACGTGGCATATTTTAACTTTGATGGGAATGAAGGCCTGCACGCGATTTTTGATTACGATTTTGACACGGTCAGGATCATAGACGAGCTCGGGAGTATTGTCCGAGGAAAACGGATCATTCCCGGATCTACGCTCGTGGTGTTTGACGAGATACAGGACTGCCCAAGGGCCATTCAGGCACTCAAATACTTTTGTGAAGACATGCCGGAGCTGCACCTGATAGCTGCAGGTTCCCTTTTGGGCGTTGCACTTCGAAAGGAAGGCATATCCTTCCCTGTCGGTAAGGTAGACAGGATAGGGATGTACCCCATGAGCTTTGAGGAGTTTGTTGTGGCCGACGGAGGGCAAAGGTATATTGACGGAATCCGAAAAGTGTCGTTGGAGAGGGAATTGTCTGAGCTTTACACGGTTCCGCTGGAGAAATACCTGAAAAACTATTACATCGTCGGCGGAATGCCTGAGGCCGTTCAGACATGGGCGGATACACACGACTATAAAGAAGTCGAAGCCGTACAAGACAGGATTCTAAAAGATTACGCAGATGATTTTGGAAAACACGCCACGCCGGAAAATACCGCGAAAATTAAGTTGATATGGGACGCAATTCCCTCCCAGATAGCAAGGGACAATAATAAGTTTATCTTCTCGCACGTAAAGCAGGGTGCAAGATCCAAGGATCTGGAAGATGCGCTTGAATGGATCGTAAGTGCGGGAATAGCAGGGAAGCTGTGCATGGTGCAGAACCCAGAGATCCCGTTGTCAGGCATGGCAGACAATACCTATTTCAAGGTATATATGTCTGACGTCGGTTTGCTGAGGAGAAAGGCCAACGTGAATTACCGAACGATCTTAGAAGGCGATGCAGCATACGCTCACTTTAAGGGTGCCCTGACGGAAAATTATGTTTACACGCAGTTAAAGTGCATGGGAATTGACAGCTATTTTTGGCGCACGAAGGCCGATGCGGAGATTGATTTCATCACGGATCATGAGGGAGTTCTTTTGCCCATTGAAGTTAAGTCGGCTGACAACACGAAGGCTAAGAGCCTGCATTTATTTTGCAGCAGATACCAGCCCAAGATTGCAATTCGGACGTCACTGAAAAATGTGGGTGACAACATGGACGGGGAAACCCATGTCTGGTCAGTACCGCTTTATGTTTTATTTCGCTTAAAAGAATACATCTTTCGCGAAATGGGATGGTAACATATTAGAAGTCATAGGAGGAAGGCATGGAGCGATTTTTTAGCGAGGATCAACCATTGATCGTTGCGTCAGACCGAATATTATATACGCCGTCGCCGTTTGCAAGAACGGCGCTGATGTCGCTTCAGGAGATTGGATCCCTGCAGGCGAAAAAGCCGCATGCCTCCGCCAGGGCGGGCCTTCGTTCTTATCTCTTCTTTATGGTGACGGCAGGCTCTGGCATGTTGGAGTATGAGGGAAGGGAATATCCATTGGCAACAGGAGATTGCGTATTCATTGATTGCCAAAAGCCTTATTCCCACAGAACAAATGCGGAGGATCTCTGGTCCTTAAAGTGGTGCCATTTTGATGGACCAACGCTTCCCGTCATCTATGAAAAATATGTGGAACGTGGGGGCAGGGCGGCATTTCGCCCAGAGGACGGAGCAGTTTTTTTACAGACCTGGGAGAAGCTGTTTGAGCAGGCAGGCGGCGTGGATTACGTCCGTGACATGAGAATTCATGAGGGCTTAAGCGAGCTTTTGACCCTGCTAATGAAGGAGTCCTGGCATCCTGAGGATACGGCTGACCTTCCGACAAAAAAGAAATCTGTTGTTCCCATCAAGGCTTGGCTGGATGCGCATTATGCGGAGAAAATAACGCTGGATGATCTCAGTGCAAAATTTTACGTCAATAAATTTTATCTCACCAGAGTATTTCGGGAACAGTATGGCATGACCATCAACGCATACCTTCTCAGCGTGCGCATCACCAGGGCAAAGCAGCTGCTTCGTTTTACGGAGAAATCCGTAGAGGCGATAGGCATGGAGTGCGGCCTTGGCGCACCGCATTATTTTTCCCGCGTGTTTAAGGAAGTGGAGGGAATTTCGCCAAGCAGGTACCGTGAACAGTGGTAAAAATGGTACTTTCTCATTTTGTACTTAGAAAAAAACTTGCTTTTCAGGATTTCTATGTTACAATGAGGGTGACAATTACATAGTGAGAGATTTATTTTCTTGAAGAAAGGGAGAGCATTATGAAAAAGTTTAGCATTACCCTCATGGCACTTCTCTTGGTCGCTGCACTGGGCGGATGCGCAGGTGGCAAGTCTTCGGAGGATAAGTCCTCTGCTTCAGCTTCTACCGTTGAAACACAGGGAAACGGTACCACACAGG
>SVFO01000011.1:4273-113576 GCA_015056795.1 Lachnospiraceae bacterium | reverse complement strand
GGAAAGGTAGTCGTTGGAGTACAACAGGATATTGACAGTCTTGACCCACACAAAGCAACTGCGGCAGGAACTAAGGAAATTCTGTTCAACATTTTTGAAGGTCTTTTAAAGGTTAATGAGAATGGCTCGTTAATCTGTGCAGTGGCTAGTGATTACTCCGTTTCGGAGGATGGGCTCACCTATACGTTTACCCTGCGTGACAACGTAAAGTTTCACAATGGCAAGAACGTAACGGCTGAGGACGTAAAATATTCCCTGGAGAGGGCATCCGGACTTCTTGACGGCACTGTACTGGTATCGAGCTTGCAAACGCTACAAAGCGTAGATATTGTTGACGAGCATACGGTCCAGGTAACAACGGGCAGTGCCAATCTGGAGCTGATTTACAGCTTTACGACTGCGATTATTCCTGCGGGAAGCGGAGAAGCAGAAGGCAGTAACCCCATTGGTACGGGACCTTTTTCTTTTGTATCCTACAAGCCCCAGGAAGGCCTTGTAGTGAAGAAGAACCCCGATTACTGGCAGGCAGGACTTCCTTACCTGGATGAAGTTAATTTCAAGGTTGTCAGCGGCGCAGACGCAGCACTCTTGGAGCTGAAGGGACACAGCATTGACCTGTATTCCTATCTGACCGATTCTCAGGCAGCAGAGCTTGCTAATGATTATCAGATTATTGCAGCACCCTCTGACGCCTTACAGGCAATGTTCCTGAACAATAAGGTAGCACCCTTCGACAACGTTAAGGTTCGTCAGGCAGTATGCTATGCGATGGATCGTGACCTTGCCAATGAATTTGTCACTGGCGGAGACGGAACCATCATCAGCGCAGCAATGTTGCCTACGCTGAAGGACTACTACGTAGACCTAAATGACGTATACGGCACCGGTGCGAACGTTGAGAAGGCAAAGCAGCTTCTTGCAGAGGCTGGATATCCCAATGGTATTGAGTTTACCGTGATTGTTCCTTCTAACTACGAGGCACACGTACAGACGGCAGAGGTACTTGCAGATCAGATGAAGGCAGCAAACATCAACTTCAATATCGAGCTGGTGGATTGGAATACCTGGCTGGAGGACGTCTATCGTCAGGGCCGTGAATATCAGGCTTCCATCTGTGCAATTACCTGTGACATGACGCCTAGCTATCTCATGGTTCGTTTCCAGACGGGTCATAAGAAGAACTTCATCAACTTTGCAAGCTCTGCTTATGATGAGGCCTACAAGAAGGCAGAAGCGAGCATGAACCTGGAGGAAAAGGCAAAGTATTACAAAGAGGCGCAGAAGATCTTCGTGGAAGAGGCAGGAACCGCATTTATTCAGGATCCTCCCATCACCATCGCGCTGAACAAGAACCTGAGCGGATATAAGTTCTATCCCATCTATGTGCAGGATATGAGTACCGTTTACTTTAACAATAAATAACTGAGCCTTGTTTTTAATTAGGAGGGCTGGCATGAAATACCTGGTGAAAAAAATCGTAACTCTCATTATGACATTGTTCCTGGTATCCGTGCTGGCCTTTCTTGCGTTTCAGATTATTCCCGGCGACGTCGTGACCTCTATCCTTGGGACGGAGGCCACGCCGGAGCGCGAGGAAGCTTTAAGGAAAGAGCTGGGCCTGGATCAGCCTCCCGTTGTGCGTTATGTTCGCTGGGCGGGAGCCGTCCTTAAGGGTGATTTTGGTGAGAGCTATCGTTATTCGAAAAACATGAATCAGATGATGCCCGTGGCTGAGCTGATTGGGGACAAGCTCCCCGTGACGCTCCTTCTGGCGGCGCTGTCCATGCTGATTATTATTGTGGTTGCCATACCGCTTGGCGTCTTTTGGGCGCGAAGCAAAAATAAGATTCTAGACGTCAGTTTGAACATGGGAACACAGACGGCGATGGCCATTCCGTCCTTCTTTCTTGGCGTTCTTGTGACCTATCTTTTTGGGTTTGTTTTAAAGTGGTTTGCACCCGGAGGCTACGTGAGCTTTCGCGATGACCTGTGGGGATGCATCCGTTACCTGATTTTTCCGGCCATTTCCGTGGCTATTCCCAAAATTGCCATGACGGCAAGATTCCTTCGAAATTCCATGTTGACGGAAAGAAGCAGCGACTACGTGCGCACGGCCTTTAGCAAGGGCGCATCCGAAAGGCGCGTGTCCTATGTTCACGTGCTTCGTAACGCCATGATGCCTGTCGTGACCTTTCTCGGCATGATCATCGCGGAAATCGTTGCCGGAAGCATTGTTGTCGAGCAGGTGTTTAGCTTGCCCGGCATCGGGAAATTACTCATTAGTTCGATATCAACAAGAGACTTCCCCGTAGTGGAGATCTTGATTTTATATATTACCTTTGTCGTTATTTTCGTGTATTTCTTAGTGGACATTTTATACCGCGTCATTGATCCCAGAATCAGTTCGAAATAATTTCAGCGTCCACATATGAGGATAAATGGACTTGAGAAAGGTTTGGTAAGGAGCAGCTTGCGGAAAAGGAGCAGGGAGCATTGAAGAAAATAGGTGCATGGTTTCAAAAACAGAATATGTACCTTCTGGCAGGGCTGGTGATGACCGGTCTTGCCGTCGTGCTTGGAATTCTTAGCTTTTTCTGGACTCCTTATGGAACGACGACCATGTCTGCGGCAGAGCGTTTCAACGCTCCGAGTCTGCGGCATCTGTTCGGCACGGATAATTTTGGACGTGACATATTCTCACGCGTGATGCAGGGCATCGGAACCACGGTCATAGTCAGCAGCCTGATCGTTTTGATTTCTGCTTCGGCAGGCATCCTGATCGGTGCGGTCACTGGCTATTTTGGCGGTATTCTGGATGAAGTAATCATGCGAATTACGGATGCCGTGAATGCGTTCCCGAGCATCCTGCTGGCATTGGTGGTGATCAGTATTTTGGGGAGCGGCAAGCAAAATGTTGTTTTATCCCTTGGCATTGTATTTACGCCAAGCTATGTTCGTATTGTACGAAGTGAATTCATACGCCTGCGCGATTCCGATTTTGTCTGCCGCGCGAGGCTGATGGGTGTGTCAAAGCTAAGGATTTTGTTTGTTCATATTTTGCCTAACATCTGGTCTGTGTTCTGGGTGAGCGTGACCATTGGCTTTAATAATGCGATCCTTGCCGAGTCTGGCATGAGCTATTTGGGAATTGGCGTGCAGCCCCCTGATGCGAGCCTCGGAAAGATGTTGTCGGATGCACAGGGCTATCTGGGGCGTGCGCCCTGGTATGCACTTGCTCCGGGACTAACCATCGTTTGGATCGTGCTGGGATTTTCCCTCCTGAGCGAAGGAGTTCGTCGAAAGGAGGAGAAAAAGAAATGATTAAGATTGAACATCTTTCCGTACGGTTTGATGGTCCGGAGGTCGTCAGAGACGTTTCTTTTACCATCGGGGATGGGGAGATTCTCGGCGTTGTCGGAGAATCCGGTTCCGGAAAGTCCGTAACGGCACTGACTCTCATGGGCCTGGTCTCTGAAAGTGCGCAGGTTACCTCCGGGAAGATTTATTATGATGATCAGCTCTTGCTGGAGGCTGGAAAGCCTAGAGACGATGCACTCTATCGGGAGTATCAGGGACCGAAAATGTCCATGGTCTTCCAGGAGCCCATGACCTCCTTAAATCCTACGATGAAGGTCGGTGCACAGGTTGAGGAAATGCTTCTTCTCCATGACAAAAAGAGTCTAGGGGAAAGTATCATGAGCACGCAGACGCAAAAGGGTCAACAGGCAAATTCCGAAGGCGTGAAAGCAGAAAAAGCTGTGGCCGAGGAAACAAAGGCTCGTTATTCTGGCGGCTTGATGGGATGGCGCGAGGAGCGAAGGGAAGAGAAGGCAAGGCGGAAGAACCGCGTGCTGGAGGCTCTGCGCGGCGTGGGACTTCGTGAGGCAGAAAGGGTTTATGATTGCTATCCGCATCAGCTTTCTGGTGGCATGCGTCAGCGCGTGATGATTGCCATGGCCGTGATATTGCATCCTGGCCTGATCGTGGCAGATGAACCGACGACGGCGCTTGACGTCACGGTACAGAACCAAATCATAGAGCTTTTGAAAAAGATCAATCAGGAGCAAAAGAACTCCCTGCTCTTTATCACGCACGATTTGAATCTTGCGAGAAGACTTTGCGACAGAATTCTTGTTATGCAGGACGGGCTGATCGTGGAATCTGGTCCCACGGAGGACATTTTCAATGATCCGAAGGGAGATTACACGAAGAAGCTGATCAGTGCCGTGCCTGGGAGAACGGGGAAAAGAAAGTCCCCTCACGAGAAAGTTCGTCCCTTGGTTGAGGTTCGTGATCTCAGCGTGTTTTACCGTGAGAATGCGAATTCTTTGTTTGGAAAGAACGTGAAAAAGTGCGTGGTACACCATGCAGATTTTAATGTTTATGAAGGCGAAATTCTCGGACTAGTCGGCGAGAGTGGATGTGGGAAAACCTCCCTTTCCAAGGCAATCCTTGGGCTGAACAAGATGATAGAGGGAAGCGTGACGCACCATTCCAACAGCCCGCAGATGGTCTTTCAGGATCCCTACAGTAGCCTGAATCCCTCGAAAACGGTGGGATGGCTTCTGCAGGAACCGCTTCGTGCGCAGGGGATTCTAGATCCATCCAAGGCAATGACGGAGAAGGACCGCGAGGCGGCAGCTCATGACATGCTCCGCAAGGTTGGCATGTCAGAGAAGTATTTTACCAGAAGGCCTTCGCAGCTCTCTGGCGGACAGCGTCAGCGCATCAGCATTGGACAGACACTGATCACGAGACCAGGACTGGTCATCGCGGACGAGCCCGTATCCGCGTTGGACGTTACCATACAGGCGCAAATTTTGGAGCTGATCCGAAGCCTGCAGGAGGAGCTGAAAATCTCCTTCCTGTTTATCTCCCACGACATCAACGTGATCTATCAGGTCAGCGACCGTATCATGGTCATGAAGGACGGAAAGATTTTGGAGATTGGTGAGACGGAGGAGGTGTTCCAGCATCCGAAGGATGCCTACACTAAGGAATTGTTGCGTTAGCATTAGGGTTCCTCTAAAGGATAATAGACGTTGATTTTTGGAAATATAGGGAAAAGGACTGGCCGTGAATGCATGGCTGGTCCTTTTTTTGCATATGCATGAAGGAAAGCTGGAGATCCCCATGGAGGAATGCATGGAGAACCAAGGTCTGGGGCTGTCAGAGATAGAAGCAGCAAAGAGGCTCTCGAGAAATGGAAGGAATGAACTAAAGAAGCCAAAGGGAAAAAGCCTTATAGGGAGATTCTGGGAACAGCTGCAGGACCCGCTAATATATGTCCTCATGGTGGCTGCCTTTGTGTCAATCCTGCTGAAGGAATACAGTGATGCGGCAATCATTGGAGTCGTGGTGCTTCTCAATGCGTGCGTAGGGTTAATACAGGAGGGAAAGGCAAGGAAGGCGCTGGAGGCCCTGGAAGGACTGCAAAGCCCCATGGCGATGGTCATTCGCGATGGAAGGGAAAAGCAAATTCCTGCCGCAGAGGTTGTGGTCGGAGATTTGGTCTGCTTGGAAGCGGGGGACAGGGTACCTGCTGACGTAAGGCTCGTGGAAGCGATGGATCTAAGAATGGAGGAGGCTGCGCTCACGGGAGAGTCCATGCCCATCAGGAAGCAGATGAACGACATGGCGTATGCATCCACCATGACGGTCGCAGGAAAAGGCCGCGGAATGGTGACGGCAGTCGGCATGCAGACAGAGCTTGGGAAAATTGCTGGGATGATTCATCGAGACAAGGAAGAACCGACGCCCCTGCAAAGGCGACTTGGGGAGCTGGGTACGGTGCTGAGCTTTTTGTCCCTTCTTCTTTGTGCGGTATTGTTTGGCATTGCCGTCCTGCAAAAACGAGATGTCTTTCAAATGCTAATTACGGCGATTTCTCTGGCCGTGGCAGCAGTCCCAGAGGGATTGCCCGCCGTTGTAACAATCTGCCTTGCCCTGTCCGTAACGCGCCTTGTCAAGGCAGGAACCATTGTGCGGAGGCTCCCCTGCGTTGAAACCCTAGGCTCCGTCAACGTGGTTTGTTCCGATAAGACGGGAACGCTGACGCAGAATCGGATGACGGCGGAAATGGGATATTGGGATGGAAAGCTACGAAGCTTTCGTTCCCAAGGAGATAAGGCTGTGGTGGATCAGAAATCCTTATATCAACGGCATGCTGAAATAAGCAGGAAGGTCGTGGCTTGTCGAGTGGATACACCGCCAACGGAGTATCTGCGTGCCATGGTGCTTTGTAACAATGCTGTTCTAAAGGGGAGAATGGGAGATCCGACGGAGCTGGCCCTCCTTCAGCTTGGCGAGGAATATGGCATGCTGCGAGAGAAGCTGGAGCAGGAGCTGCCGCGCGTGGGGGAGCTTCCCTTTTCTTCCGAGGCTAAGCAAATGACGACGATTCACCGAGGGGCAGGAGAGAGCATTGCCTATCGCAAGGGGGCGCCAGACATTGTGCTGCGATGTTGCCAGACCATATATAGGCAAGGCAAGCTGGAGCCCCTGACTTGGCAGGATAGATCGGAAATACAGAAGGCTACGGAGGATCTTGCGCGCATGGCATATCGAACCCTGGCACTTGCCATGCAAAGTGGTGGAAGGGCTGGAAAGGAGGATGCCTGGACCTTCTTGGGGCTGATTGCCATGGGAGATCCGCCGAGGCCTGAGGCGGCTGGTGCCGTCGAGGTTCTTAAGGGAGCAGGCGTGGAGACCATTATGATTACGGGCGATCATGCCGCGACAGCTCTTGCCATTGGTAAGCAGTTAGGTATTGCAGGTCGAGAGGAGCAGTGTATGACAGGATTATTCTTGGAAACACTGTCTGACAAAGAGCTCTCGGAAGCCATGGAGCGGCGACGGCTTCGCATTTTTGCGCGAGTGACGCCAGCACAGAAGATGAGAATCGTCAAGGCATTGCAGTCGCAAGGGAAAATAGTTGCCATGACGGGGGACGGAGTCAATGATGCGCCTTCGTTGCGGGCAGCAGATGTCGGGATTGCCATGGGAAGGAGTGGGACGGACGTGGCGAAGGAGGCCGCGGACATGGTGCTGACAGACGATCATTTTGCGACGATTGAACGCGCAATTGAAGAGGGCAGGGGAGTTTACGAGAACATTCGAAAGTCCGTGATTTTCCTGCTATCCTCCAACCTAGGAGAGCTCCTGACCATGTTTGCAGCTGTCGCCTGCGGCTTTGCATCCCCCTTAAAGAGCAGCCACGTGCTATGGATCAACCTCATCACGGATTCCTTACCCGCGCTTGCCCTCGGCGTTGATCAAAATGATGGTAGGGCGCTAATGCAATGCTCCCCGCGGAAGGCAAAGGAAAGTCTCTTTTCGCGGGGAGGGCTGGGGTGTACCTGCTTTTATGGACTGCTCATTGCAGGCATTAGCCTGACGGCATTTTTTCTGCCAGTGTTATCACTAATGGGAGAGGTTTCTTCTTGGCCAGAAAGGCTAACACTTCTTCGAAGTGCCCTCGAAAAGGATGAATTTCTGGTGCGAGGTCAAACCTATGCATTCACCGTGCTGGGAATGTGCCAGCTGTTTCATGCGATTGGCATGCGAGACGTAAACAGATCCATTTTTGGAATGAAGCATTTGAAGAATAAAGTGATGCTGCTGGCCTTTGGACTAGGGTTCCTATTACAGCTTGCCGTAACGGAAATTCCTTTTCTAGTGCATGCCTTTGGGACGGTGCCCCTAACCTTTGTAGAATGGGGGATGCTTACGGGACTTGCCGCAATGCCACTGTTTGCCCATGAACTGTTCGTGCTATTTCAGGGCAGATCAAAGAAAAATTGAGATAAGACACATGTGAATATAAAAAAGACCGCAAACACCCAAAATGTGTTTCGGTCTTTTTTTTCTATTTCTTTTCTGTTAAGTAATTGATAAAAGCATTCAGCGCGATTCGAACATCAGGTGTCAGCTTTCTGACCTTGGTGACCAACTCCTTTTCATCCAAGGTAAAGTCGATCGGTGCATCATTCGTGGCATCTTCCTTTCCGATCAAATAATCAACGGAAACACCAAAGAAATCCGCAAATCGCTTTAAGGTCTCAATGTCAGGCTCGGCATGACCACGCTCATATTTGTAAATGGTTTGCTGGCTCAGATGGAAATGATCGGCCAGTGCCTGTTGCGTTAATCCTGCATGTCGGCGAAGCTGTAACAAGTTTTTCAAGGTATCACCCTCTCTTTAGTATGAAAATGATACCTTTATTGTAATTGTTTTCGTTAATAATTTGTAAAACTTAAGCAGATTGATTGCAATACGCCAATAAGTGGTAAAATCTGGAAAATTATGCGCCAAAGTATTTACGAAGAGTGGCTACTACGGCACCCTTTCCGGAGGATAACTGCACAAAATAATCCTTTACCAGGTCTGCCATGCCAATCTTGATTAAGTCAACGCCAAAGATTTTTTCATTTTTCAGCAGCTCATCCAGCTTGGAAAGATCCTTCGGTGCATTACTAAGCTCATAGCCTGCGACAAAAGGCGTTGCAACATCCAAAAGAGGATCGGAGCTGAGCGTAAATGCATTTCCCTGATCGTCAATAGCCATGAGATAACGAAGCCATCCGGCAAATACGAGAGGAATGAACTTCAACTCGCTGACCTTTAAGTCAGGACGCTTGTCATAGGCCTTAATGGTCTCACCAAAACGAATGGCGAGCTTTTGGGAGGTATCCGTAGCAATTCGCTGAGGCGTATCAGGCATAAAGGGATTGGGAATGCGGACATTCACAACGGCATCAATGAAATCCTTCGGTGCAATGATACCAGGATCCACAACCACGGGAAGTCCCTCCACATAGCCTACGGTCTCCACAAACTTCTTAAGCAGAGGATTCTTCATCTCATCGGCAATCAGCGTATAGCCCAAAAGGCATCCGTAAACTGCAAGTGTCGTGTGTAGAGGATTCAGGCAGGTGCATACCTTCATCTTTTCAACCTTGTCCACAGTCTCGCGATTGGTGAAGATGATGCCGCCCTTGTCGATGGGGGGCTTACCGTTCGGGAAGGAATCTTCGATGACCAAGTATTCACATTCCTCGGCGTTCACAAAGGGAGCAATATAGGTATTCTTAGAGGTGATGACGGGCTCGAGGTTTTCCATGCCATCCTCCAAAAGCATCTTTTCAACCTTGGCATCTGGTCTCGGGGTGATCTTGTCGATCATGCTCCAGGGGAAGGAAACCTTCGTCTTGTCATTGACGTATGCAAGGAATTCCTTGTCAGCAAGTCCGTTTTCCGTCCATTTTTCAGCAAATGCATTTACGGCAGCATACAGCTTGTCGCCATTGTGAGAGCAGTTGTCCATGCTGACCATGGCGATGGGAAGATTGCCTGCCTGGAAACGAGTGTAGAGCAGGGATACCACCTTGCCGAGATAGCTGCCGGGCTTTTCCGGTCCCTTCACATAATCCTCAGCAACGCCAGGAAGCACCTCGCCCTTACCATTGACCAAGCTATAACCCTTTTCGGTAATGGTAAAGCTAGCCATCTGCAGGCTGGGATTGCGAAAGATCTCTTTCAGTCTGTTGTATTCCACCTCATTTTCAGAATCCAGAATCAGAGATTCCATGATCGAACCAACCACCGTCTTTTCAACGGTTCCGGCAGCCTTCAGCGTTGCCAAAAGGCTTAGATTGTCATGAGGGCGATTGCTCTTTTCAATGATCTCATAATCATAACCCTCAGCAGCAACCAGACCTACGTCCATGATCCCCTTGTTCAGGAGATTTTGCATGACATTCGCCTGAAAGGCACGGAAAATGTTACCGGCGCCGAAGTGGATCCAAACCGGACGTTCATAGGTATTCTTCTTCACCTTGTCATAATCAAACTCAGGAAGCTGATAGCCCTTTGCCAGATATTCAGCCTTTCCCTCTCTAATTCCTTCTAATGTTAATTTCATCCTTCTCACACTTTCTGCCATATCAATGGCTGTGAATTAAATAAATATATTTATTGTTAAAGAGTACTCATAAAATAGTTTGCATTTCGAATATGAACATGCAGGTTACAGGTGGGGATGGGATGGACAGATCTGCTAAGACAATAGCGAGGCTTTCGTCAGGAGGGCTGAGCTCAGCCCGAGTAGAAAACGAGCGTGTCGTGCAGACTGTCTAGCCCATCTCCACCGTACCCTTTGCTAATCAATGAAAACTATTTATGGGACTTACAGATGGCTTCCCAAAGTCCATTCAAGTAGGTGGCACCGAGGGCTCTGTCGTAGAGGCCATAACCAGGCATTGCTACCTCGTCCCAGATCATGCGTCCGTGGTCGGGACGGATGGGACCCTCGAAGCCGATGTCATAAAGAGCGAGCATAATCTCATACATGTCGAAGGTACCGTCGCTGGAAAGATGTGCGGATTCCTCGAAATCAGTAGGAGAGTTGAACTTCAGGTTACGAACATGGGCAAAGTGGATACGACCCTTCAGGGAACGGATCATGTCAGGAAGATCATTCTCGAGATTCGTGCCGTAGGAGCCAGAGCAGAAGGTCACGCCGTTGTGTGGGTTGTCTACCATCTTCATCATGCGAAGGATGTTCTGCTTGTTGATAATGATACGGGGAAGACCAAATACGCTCCATGCGGGATCATCGGGATGAATTGCCATGTTGATGTCATACTTGTCGCAGACGGGCATGATGCGCTCAAGGAAGTACTTGAGGTTTGCGAAGAGCTTCTCATCATCCACGTCCTTGTACATCTCGAAGAGCTCCTTGATGTGTGCCATACGCTCAGGCTCCCAGCCGGGAAGGATGGCACCGTTGGAGTCACCGCTGATGGATGCGAACATGTCCTCAGGATTCAGGGCATCAACTGCCTCCTGCGTATAAGCGAGAACGGTGGAACCGTCGGGACGAACGCGTGCAAGCTCCGTTCTGGTCCAGTCGAAGACGGGCATGAAATTGTAGCATACCATGTGGATGCCAGCCTGTCCAAGACGCTCCAGCGTGGTGATGTAATTGTCAATGCATTTGTCGCGGTCAGGCGTGCCAACCTTGATGGCATCGTGCACGTTGACGCTCTCAATGCCGACAAGCTGAAGGCCAGCATCCTCAATTTCCTTCTTGAGAGCAAGGATGTCTTCCATTTCCCAAACCTCTCCAGGAGCGGTTCCGTAAAGGGTGGAGATTACTCCCGTTACCCCGGGAATCTGACGGATCTGCTTCAAAGTCACCGTGTCATACTTGCTGCCGTACCAACGTAATGTCATCTGCATTGTTTTATCCTCCTAATTTTCATTTGCGAGGGGCACTTTTGCCCCCCTTCCTTTGTTTACTTTTGGGGTGAAATAGTACTTGCAACCCTGATCTGTTCTTAGTATAATCGAACTAGAAATGCAAGAAAAGCATATAAATTGCTAGAAAACATGTAAAAATTGCTGTCGCAAAGAAATGATAGAATAGGAATGCTATGAATGTGAAGCTTGGGTGAAGCTGTGGTCGGAAAGCAGGAGGGAAGGGAGCCTTAATGGAAAAAGAGGAAAAAAAGAAATTGAGTAGCGGGCGCATTCGAAGATTGCCTGCGACGGAGGAGCGGCAATATCTGATTGACGGAGATTATGAGGTGTATGAAAAGGAGGGCGTGCCTACGGGAGCCATGGCCTTTCACTATCATAATTTCTATGAGATTTTATATGTCCTCGAGGGAGAGTATTCCTCCATGGTAGAGACGCAAAGCTACCTGTTGCATAAGGGCGATTTCCTGTTGATCGACCAGAATGTCATGCACAAGTATCAGCCCACGGGTGGCAGGGGAGAAAACTCGAAGCGCATCATTTTATGGGTGACGGGTGCGTTTTTGAGACGCCTCACGGACGAGGACATGGATCTGACGGAATGCTTTCGGATTCAGGATTCGCGCGCGTGGCATTTTCCCGTGTATTATGAGGAAATGCTGCGCGGATACCTGTTAAAGCTAGCCATGGACGGCGCTTCCACGGGGATACGCCGCGCCATGGACCGGGGATATTTGACGCTATTTTTCTCTCATTTGAATTTATTGTGTGCGCGGAAGGAATCGCTCCTTTCAGGTGAGTATGTTGCGCAGCATCCTTTAGTAGAAAAGGTCAATGCCTATGTGGAGGAGCATCTGGAGGAGCCAATCACGTTGGAGCAGCTGGCCGAGCACGTGCATGTCAGCAAGTATCATTTTTTGCGGAAGTTTAAGGAACTGACGGGCGTGACCGCGCATGAATTTGTCATGAATAAGCGACTGATCCGCGCCTGTGAGCTTCTCCAGAAGGGAGAGAGCGTCACAAGCGTTTATCAGAGCACGGGCTTTAGCGATTATTCCGTGTTCCTCAGAAATTTCCGGTCTGCGTTTGGAATTTCGCCTAGCCAATATCGTGGGTAAAGGATCGTAAGAAGGCTATCCATTGGAAGCTCTAGTAGGCCCCAGGCTCGGAGATGCGAGTGATGCCCGTGTAGATTTCAGAGATTTTGTACCAGGTCGCATAGTCAGTGACGCCAGTCGCGGGCAGGCCGAAGATCTGCTGAAAGATGCGTACGGAATTCGTCGTTTTCGGCCCATAAATGCCATCCTGAACAAGTGTGGGAATGGCGGGATAATTTTGGCTGATACGATTTAGCTGCGATTGGAGCTGGCGCACCTTTTCACCTGAGGAACCATTTTGTAGGTCATAACCAGGATAGGAGGAGGGAACGCCGGAAATCTGGGAGGCCGTATTCAGATACGCCTCGTTCCCGTAATAATAGCGCAGAATCTCGATGGCGCTATAGCCTTCGTCCGCAAGATACCTAGAGCCCCATTGACTTAATCCCTGACAGGAGGTTTGCTTTCCATCGCAATAGGAAGTGAAAATGGGCTGGCGCACGCCAGGCTTGGAAACATAATTGGCGAAGACATTGTCTACCAGCTGACTGACATTTTCGAAAATATTCCTGCCATTCACCCATTTCTGGTCGTAGGCCGTGGAAGAGGTGATGGTGAAGTTATAGCCCTTGGAACGATACCATTCCGTGTAGACGCGGTTTAGCGTAAAGGATTGGATTGCTAGGATGTTTGCAAGAATCGCGGCCTCGGGCCAGGTGGAATAGATCTCGTTACAAGCCACGTTTTTAATGTAATCCTTATAGCGAACATAGTAATTTGGCGCGGAGGAGTCCGCGGGATCACCGTCATGAACAATGACATATTCGGGGATGACAACGCGGCTCAAGACGATTTCACCAGTATCAGGCAGGGGCTTGATTTCCGCTTCGGGGAGCTTGGGCGGATACTCGCCAAAGAGCGTGTGCGCCGGAATGACGAAGGTTTCCTCGCCCTCGGGCGTCTCAGGAAGGAACAGCGGGCGCAGGCGAACCGTCTGCAGGGCAAGCTCATCGGGCAAAATCTGAATTCCAGAAATCAACGTTTCCTCATAATCTGGCGCAGTGACCGTAACGTCCAGTTCCGAATAGGGCTGTGGCTGCCCGGGCGCCAGCGAATAAGCGACGCTCGGCGCGGGAATGGAAACAACCTTTGTCTGCCCGGAACTATCTGTTACCAAGGTCTCCAAAACTGTGTCAGGATCCCCCGTATACGTAATCCGCACCGTGGCACCCTGCACGGGCAAAAGCCCCAAAGAAGAAGTAACAATAACCTTTAACATGCCAGAACTATTTCCGTTTGCACTTACCACATTTTCCCCGGTCTGCTGCAAAGCAGGAAACGACATTTCCGATGCTTGCAGCACTTGATTCAAATTTGACATCACATATCCTATCTAACAGCTTTACCATCAGTATATGCATGCCCTACACAAACAGTTAATCGTAGAAAGACCCTCCAAACCTAGCCCCGAGTTTCGACCTTATCTTAAAACAAAACAATCAAAGAAGCATAGGAAAAAGATTGACAAAATGCAGGATTCTATTAGTATAGTATGTAGGGGTAGTATGCCCTGGGGAGGTAGACATGAACAACTTTTTAGAGCTTTCAAACGTTACAAAAAGCTATGGTTATGGAATCAATGCCGTGGATCAGCTATCCATTTCCCTGCCGAAGGGAAAGATCATTGGACTGCTCGGCCCGAACGGGAGCGGAAAGACGACGCTCATTAAGATGATTAACGGAATTCTTCGCCCGACGAGCGGAGAGATTCGCCTGTCAGGAGACATAATCGGGCCTGAAACAAAGGCGAGAATTTCCTATCTGCCAGATCGAACCTATCTGACGCCGGGGGACAATATCAACGCCGTTTTGGACTATTTCGAGGATTTCTACGCGGACTTCTCCCGTGAGACAGCCATGAAAATGCTCGAAGACCTTCGGATTGATCCGAGGGCGAAGATGAAAACGCTGTCTAAGGGTAACAAGGAGAAGGTGCAGCTGATTCTTGTCATGAGCCGCAGGGCGGAGCTGTATGTCCTTGACGAGCCCATTGCAGGCGTGGATCCTGCTGCCAGAGATTATATTTTGCGAACGATCTTGAATAATTATCATCAGGATGCCTCCATCCTCATTTCAACGCATCTGATCAGTGACATTGAACAGATTCTGGACGAGGTGCTTTTCATGCGTCAAGGGAAGCTGATTCTGTATTCTTCTGCTGCAGCCATCCGTGAGCAACAGGGAAAATCCGTAGACGCATATTTTAGGGAGGTGTTCGCATGTTAGGCAAACTGTTTAAGCACGAATTTCAAAGGACTTCGAAAATCGGTGGACTGCTGCTGATCATTGCAGCCTGTGTGACGATTCTCGGTGCCATCTATCTTGTATCCCCTTTGTTTCATGGAATGCTTGCACCGGATGATACGAGAAATCCCATGATTCCCATTGTGGGGGCGATTTTGGGCTTCCTCGGACTTTTGTCCTACTCGGGCATGCTGATTGGCTTAAGCGTTGGCTTTATGATTTATCTTGGCTTCCGCTTTTATAAAAGCATGTATTCGGACGAGGGATATCTGACGCATACGCTTCCCGTGAAATCGTCGGACATCTTGATCGCAAAGGTCGTGACGGGCGGTGTTTGGATGCTGATCATGACGATCGCCATGACGTTAATGGTTGCATTTTTGATGCTGCTTGGATTTGCCGAGGTGCGTGGAGTCAGCATTGGAACCATCATTATCAGCATCAAGGATACCTTAGAAATCTTCTTTGGCTATATCAAGGAATTTACGGGAATGAAGCTCACGAGCTCGGGAATTATGCTCATCCTGATGTTTTTCATTACCCCATTTGCCAATATCAGCATTTTGTATGGTGCCATCACGCTTGGCCAGTATTCCTGGAAGAATAAGGGGCTCATGGGCATCATCGCTTATCTTGGAATCCGCATGCTGATGTCCATCGTGTCCGGCATTCTGAATCTTGGCATGACGGTTGGACGCATGAGCGGAGAAATTGACGCTGGCATCAGCCTGTCGCTTGCAAATGATAAGTATTTTACCACCCTTCTTGTCAGCGTACTTTTTGCCGTCGTTTTGTTTGTTTGGTCCATTCACGTGGTCAAGGATCGCTTGAATCTGGAATGATTTTTTGATATGATGAAGCGTGGGCATTTTGCGTAACGTAAATGCATTTGCGGTATTAAAACTAGGAGGTTGTTACTGTGAGAGAGGTCATAGATGAAGTTCTAGGCGGAAATTATGGCAGCGAGACAGGATCCCTTGATTTTTCACAGGCTACCATAGAATTTTCCGTTTTGCCCGGGGAAACCTACTCGGGGAGCTTTCTGGTGCGCGGAGAGGACGGATCCGTCGCCGCGGGGAGCGTTTTTTCCACGGATTATCGCATGGAATGCTTAGTTCCCGAGTTTTCCGGACGCGAGGCGGAAATCCCCTATGTCTTTCATGGTGCATGTCTTGAAGCGGGAGAGTCGGCGAAGGGCGCATTTCGCATCATCAGTAATCTCGGGGAGTATTCTCTTCCCTTTGAAGTGACCTGCGTGGCGGGGCAGGTAGAAAGCTCCGTAGGCTCCATTCAAACATTGTCAGATTTCGCGAAGCTTGCCAAGGAGAACTGGCAGGAGGCGCTTTCTCTTTTTTATTCCAAAACCTTTGTCAGCATTCTGGAAAAGGACATGCCAGAAGAAATTGCCATCTGGCGTGGTCTGTCTGCCTATCCAAAGCAGGAACAGAACATGGAGGAATTCCTGATTCACGCCTGCAAGAAGCAGTTCGTGGAATTCCAGACGGACACACCTCAAATGACGCTGGATTTTCAACCCGTGGAGGGGGAGTGGCACCCCAATGGACATGAGCTGAACATAACGAAAAACGGATGGGGCTATGTCGCACTCAACATGGAGTGTGAGGGAAGCTTTCTCGTCCTGGAGAAGGAGCTCCTAACGGAGGCGGACTTCTTTGGAAATCGCGCGAAGGTGACATTCTATGTGGACCCGTCAAAGCTTGGGGAGGGTGTCAACAAGGGGAAGCTTTTATTTTTCAATTCTTTTACAAGCTTTGAGGTAGAGGTGGTTGTCAATAACAGCGTAACGCATCTGGTCAATGCGACAAGGCTCGAGCGTGAGCAGGCCATTGTCGACATCATGAAGCAATATGTTCGGTTTCGTACGCGGAAGATCGGACTTTCCAGCTGGCTCTCTGGCACAAGGAATCTCGTGGAAAAGCTGATCACCATAGATGAGACGGATCCCATGCCGTGCCTGTTTAAGGCGCAGCTTTTGATTACGGAGGATGCCCAAAATGAGGCGAAATGGCTTTTGGAGCATGCCATGGAGCTGATGGATCAAAAGGGACGATATACGGACGATCTCTGGGCATATTATCTCTACCTTACGACCCTGATCAGCAGGGATGAGGAGGAAATTCAGAGGGTAACGGATGAGGTGACAGCGTTATATCACAGGAATCCCGAATCCTGGAGAATTGCATGGCTGCTCTTATATCTTTCCGATGAGTTTTCGGGGAGACCTGCCGAGAAGCTTCGGTTTATGGAACGGCAGTATGAGATGGGCTGCAGAAGCTATGTAATTTACGTGGAGGCGCTGCAGGCTTACTTGAGCAATCCCGCACTGCTGAGAAGGCTTGGCGGCTTTGAACGGCAGGTGCTGTTCTTTGGCATTCGTCAGGATTATTTTAGCCCGGATTTGGCGGAACGCTTCTTGGAGCTGATGGAGAAGAATAAGGAGTATTCCCCAATCCTTTGCAGGATCCTTGAGAGCCTGTACAAGAAGCGGAAGGATGCGCGCATCGTTAGGTTCCTCTGTGAGCAATATTTAAGGGGCGGCGTGATTGGACCGAAGGCCCTTCCTTGGTATGAAAAGGGCGTGGAGGAGCAGCTTCGCCTGACCAATTTGTATGAGGCATTTATGTCCTCCCTGGATCCAGAGCAGCGAAAGAATCTGCCGAAGGCGGCAGTTTTGTATTTTTCCCTTCAAAATAAGCTGGATTATGAGCGCAGTGCGTTTCTGTACGATTATGTTTTGGACAATAAGGTGCTGTTTGCGGACGTGTATGATAAATATGTGCTAAAGTGTCGTGATTTTGTCGTGGAGCAGGTCGCAAAGGGCAGGATCAATAAGCACTTGGCAAGAATTTATACAAGAATGCTGACCTCGGAAATGATTACGGATCAGAATGCGGAAACGGTCATCCATCTGGTCTTCGCAACGAAGATTCGGGTAAAGGATGAGCGAATGAAGAAGGTGATCCTGTATGCAAAGGGAAGCAGGCAGGGTCTGGAATACCCCATCCTCGGTGGTAAGGCATGTGCGCCCGTCTATGGAGAGAAGTATAGCCTGTTATTTGAGGATGCCTATGGCAATCGCTTCACGAAGGAGATTACCAGCGAGGTGGAGCCGTATTTACAGCCAGAGCTATTTCTCGCGGAGCTTACGGATAAGAATGTATTCGTGCCCGAATTTGACCTATATTTGATCGGGCGCGCAAAGGAAGGCCCCCTGGAGGAGGATCTCGCGGAGAGAGCCCTGCGTTTGTGCGCATGGGACGGTATTGCACCCGAGACGAAAAAGGCCTTCTGTCTTCGCCTGTTAAAGCAGTTTTTCGAGGAAGAAAAGCTGGAGAAGATGGACGAGGTATTGATGCAATTTGCAAGCATTTCCCTGACGCTGGAAGAGCGGATGGAGGTTGCAAGATATGCGGTACTCCGCGGCAATTATGCGCTTGTCTATGCGTGGATGCAGGAGCTGGGGCCGTACTTTATGGACGGCAATACCCTGGCGCGCTTGTTGGGAAGCCTTCTGGCAAACGGAAGCGGTGAGGAAGCCAGCATTACGGTGGCAGCCGACTATCTGTTCCATCGGGGAAAGGCTTCTGCAGCGGCCTTGGATTATCTTAGTAAATATGGGCAGGGACGATTGAAGGAGCTTCGCGACCTCTGGAAGGAGATGCGCGAGAATTCCTTGGACGTGACGGCCCTGGAAGAGCGTATTTTGGTTCAGATGGTCTACACGGGAGGCTATGTATCGGAGCGCTCCGTCATCTTTGAGGATTATTATCGCAATGCTGGCGAATCATCCGTGATCAAGGCATATGTGATTCAGGGCAGCTATGATTATTTCGTGCGGGAGAAGCCCGTGGACGGCGTCTGCATGCGGACCATGCTGGACGGTGCCCGCTGGGAGGGCGGACTGCCGAAGGTCTGCAAGCTGGCCTTCCTTAAGTTCTATGCCGAGAATCCGTCGGAGATTTCCCGCGAGGTGGATGGCGCACTGGATGCCTTCCTACGCGAGATGATGTCGGAGAAAATTCATTTCGAGTTTTATCGAAAGCTCAAGCACCAAAAGCATCTTCTTGGCGAGCTTGCGGACAAGGTGATCGTGGAATATCGCACGAGGCCAGGCGGACGTGCACGTATCCATTACGTCATTACGCAGGAGGGTGGTTCCGCGCAGGAATACTTATCCGAGAACATGCGTGACGTCTTCTGGGGAATTTGCTGTCGGGAGTTTGTATTGTTCTTTGGGGAGACGCTGCAATACTATATCACTGAAGAACATGACGGAGAGGAGACCATGACGATCAGCGGAAGCCTGCAGGGCTATGAGACCGAGAAGGAAAATGCGGGAACCAAGTATGGCATGATCAACGACATGGTCATCAGTCAGGGCATGCGCGACGGGGATGCCCTGGACGAGCAGTTGGAACAGTATTATTTCAAAGAATTTTGCGGCGAGAAGCTCTTTACCATGAGATAAGGCGGAGCCTTCGGGGAGGACGCAGATGCTTAAAATTGGCAATAATCAGAAATTAATCGTGGGCTATGATTTGGGCTGGGATTATGCGCAGATCAGCTATTGTAACGCGGCTGGCAGTCAGGTGGAGACCGTCTCCTCCGTCGCTGGGTCGGAGTCCTTTAGCATTCCCACGGTGCTCTGTAAGCGCGCAGGCGTAAACCAGTGGTATTACGGAAAAGAGGCGCTACAGTATGCGGAGGAACAGCAGGGAATTCTCGTGGAACACCTGCTGCGGCTGGCCTTGGACGGCGAGGCCATTCAGATTGACGGGAAGGAATATGATCCCGTGGCGCTTCTTACGCTGTTCTTTAAGCGTAGTCTTGGCATGCTGCAGGGCGCGGCTGGCTCGGAGAAGATTGAGGCGCTGATGATCACCTGTGATCAGATGGATCAGACGGTCACGGCGGTTCTTGACAAGGTTGCGGCAAACCTTCGCCTAAAGGCGGAGAAGATCCTGTATCAGTCCCATCAGGAAAGCTATTATGACTATCTGGTACATCAATCGGGAGAGCTCTGGAAGGAGCCATCTGTCCTCTTTCACTATCAGGGAAACAGGATGATCTGCTATCGGATGGAGTGTAATCGAAGGACGAAGCCAGTGGTCACCTTTATTCACAGGGAAGAGGAGGAATTCCCGACCAGAGAATCCCTGGCGACGAAGGAGGAGATCGGAAATCAGATTCTGGATCATACCTTCTTGGAGCTGGCCAAGGAAAAGCTTGGCATGGGCAGGGTTGGTTCCGTTTATCTGATCGGCGATGATTTTTCCGAGGATTGGCTGAAGGAATCCCTGCGGTTTTTGTGTGACCGCCGAAGAATCTTCCTTGGCAACAACCTGTTCTGCAAGGGTGCCTGCCATGGCATGCTGGAGCATTATAAGCCCAGCGAGGTCACGGGGAACTATGTTTTCCTTGGGGATGACAAGCTAAAGAGTAATATTGGCATGAATATTTATAGACAGGGAGAGAACAGCTATCTGGCGCTTTTGGATGCTGGAACGGATTGGAAAAAGGCAACGACGACGCGCGAATTTTATTTGCGGGAGGATCAGACGATTGAACTGACGGCAACCAGTCTTGTGGGCGGCGGAAAGAATGTTCACCCCTTGGTGCTGGATGGGCTGGAGGGCGACGTGTCCCGCATTCGCATGGAGCTTAGCATGAAGGCAGAGAATGTCCTTCACGCGCAGTTTTTGGATCTTGGGTTCGGAGAGTTCCGCATCTCGGAAAACAGAATCTGGGAAATGGACGTAACATTAGACTAGGAGGCAACAGTTATGCAGGCATATCTTTGCGTGGGGGAGTATTCCTCCGTTCCATATGTGATCCAGGGACTGGAGCTGAGAGTCTATTGTATGGAGGAGCTGTGCTATGGACTAAAGGAGAATGCATTCCTTCTCGACAGCTCCATCATGAGTGACACGCTGCTGAAGTGGATTCGCGAGCGCTGCGCCCTGCCTGAGCTGGCAGACCTGCTTTACCCGATGGTACACAGACAGGGGTCCCTCAGTACCTTTGTATGCGCCATTCTGCAATATGTTGGCCTTTATGACGTAGAAACCATTCGTCAGGTCGATCAAATCCTGAAGAAGGGGGCAGGGCTGTCGGGCATCGAAAAGCGGAAGGAGCAGGTGGATTATCTCGCGAAAAAGAAGAAATACGTGGCGGCCATCCGCGGCTATGACGGACTTCTCATCAAGTGGGAGGAGTTTGGCGAGATGGGTCTGGCGATTCCGAGCGATGAGCTGAAGGCAAACATTTATCACAACAAGGGCGTGGCCTATGCGAGGTTGATGCTCTATGGCCAGGCTGGCGACAGCTTCCTTTCGGCGTACCGGATCTCGGGCAAGGAGGAGGAATATCTCTGCTTCCTGGCGACAAAGCGTCTGGATCTTCCTGAGAGTCAGTATGTCAGCTTTGCCTCTGGAGAGATGGAGCATTATGAGCTGACGCTCGAGCTTGAGAAGAAGATGGAGGAGCTGCGCCGTGACTTTAGGCTACAGCCTGAGGAGCTCATGCTCAGGGAACGCCGCGAGATCAAGGAAGCGGGGGACGAGCGGAGGTATCTGGAGGAAGGCGCCAGACTTTGCGAGAATTTAAAGAATCAGTATCGTTTCAGCGTTAGCGAATGATTCCACAAAAAATTTGTAGATTTTTGCCGAAATTTCTAGGATTTTTCTATTGAAAATTTTTTTGAAACGTGGTTATCTTATTAAGTGGTTTTTATTTCTAAGAGAGTGAGGTAAACAAAATGCAGGAGCTAAAGCCCATCAAAGAGGGAAAAGTGCGTGAAATCTATGACAACGGCGACAGCCTGATCATGGTTGCCACGGATCGCATCAGTTGTTTTGACGTAATTCTTCACAACATTGTGACCAAGAAAGGTACCGTATTGACGCAGATGTCTAAGTTTTGGTTTGACATGACGAAGGACATCATCCCGAATCACATGATTTCCGTGGACGTCAAGGACATGCCGGAGTTCTTCCAGCAGCCGAAGTTTGACGGAAACAGCATGATGTGCAAGAAGCTGAACATGCTTCCCGTGGAGTGTATTGTCAGAGGCTACATCACTGGCAGCGGCTGGGCAAGCTATGTAAAGGACGGCACGGTATGTGGCATTAAGCTTCCCGAGGGCTTAAAGGAATCCGATAAGCTTCCTGAGCCGATCTATACCCCTTCCACGAAGGCTGAGATCGGTGACCACGACGAGAACATCTCCTATGAGCAGAGCGTGGCATATCTTGAGAAGCGTTTCCCTGGAAAGGGTGAGGAATACGCATCCAAGCTTCGCGATTACACCATTGCATTATATAAAAAGTGCGCAGACTATGCCTTGACCAAGGGCATTATCATTGCTGACACGAAATTTGAGTTTGGTCTTGACGAGGATGGCAACATCGTTCTTGGTGACGAGATGCTGACGCCTGACAGCTCCCGCTTCTGGCCCGCAGAAGGATACGAGCCTGGTCACGCACAGCCTTCCTTCGACAAGCAGTTCGCAAGAGACTGGCTGAAGTCCCATGATCATGACTGGACGCTTCCCGAGGAGATTGTTCAGAAGACCATCGACAAGTACCTGCAGGGCTATGAGCTCCTGACGGGTAAGAAATTAGCATAAGCAAATCATGGCCCAAGGCAACGCTTACAAAGGCGTAGGCACCTTGGGCTTTGGCGGTTCTAAGAGGATAGAAAACAAAAAGGAGATTAGGAATGAGTACTGACAGATATCAGAGCCCTTTGTCAGAGCGTTATGCCAGCAAGGAAATGCAATTTATCTTTTCCCCTGACATGAAGTTCAGAACCTGGAGAAAGCTTTGGATTGCTTTGGCTGAAACGGAGATGGAGCTCGGTCTTTCCCAGAATGGAAAGCCCGTCATCACCCAGGAGCAGATCGATGAGCTGAAGGCACATGCCGAGGACATCAACTATGACGTGGCACAGGCGCGCGAGAAGGTTGTTCGCCACGACGTCATGAGCCATGTGTATGCCTATGGACAGCAGTGCCCGAAGGCAGCAGGCATCATTCACCTTGGTGCGACAAGCTGCTACGTGGGAGATAATAC
This sequence comes from Lachnospiraceae bacterium, assembly GCA_015056795.1. Taxonomy (GTDB): domain Bacteria; phylum Bacillota; class Clostridia; order Lachnospirales; family Lachnospiraceae; genus Acetatifactor. The sequence continues at coordinate 90,822 of SVFO01000011.1, read as the reverse complement.
TGACATTATCGTGATGACGGAGGCCTTGAAGCTGGTTCGCAAGAAGCTGATCAACGTCATGAAGGAGCTGGCAGACTTCGCTGAGAAGTATAAGGCACAGCCTACCTTGGCATTTACGCATTTCCAGCCCGCGCAGCCTACGACCGTAGGTAAGCGTGCAACCCTTTGGTTGCAGGAGTTTTCTCTGGACTTAGAGGATCTGGATCACGTACTCTCCACGATGAAGCTGCTTGGTTCCAAGGGAACCACTGGTACGCAGGCTTCCTTCCTGGAGCTCTTTAACGGAGATCAGGAGACCATCGACAAGATTGATCCCATGATCGCTGCAAAGATGGGCTTCACGCAGTGCTATCCCGTGTCTGGACAGACCTATTCCAGAAAGGTTGACACGAGAGTGGCGAACGTGCTCGCAGGCATTGCTGCAAGCGCACACAAGATGAGTAATGACATTCGTCTGCTCCAGCACCTGAAGGAAGTGGAAGAGCCCTTCGAGAAGACCCAGATCGGTTCCTCCGCGATGGCTTACAAGAGAAATCCCATGAGAAGTGAGAGAATCGCTTCCCTTTCAAGATATGTGATGGTGGATGCATTGAATCCTGCCATTACCTCCGCAACCCAGTGGTTTGAGAGAACCCTGGATGACTCCGCAAACAAGAGACTTTCCATTCCCGAGGGCTTCCTTGCCATCGACGGAATTTTGGATCTTTGCCTGAATGTCGTGGACGGCCTTGTTGTATACCCGAAGGTCATTGAGAAGCGTCTTCGCAGCGAGCTTCCCTTCATGGCTACGGAAAACATCATGATGGATGCCGTAAAGAACGGTGGCAACCGTCAGGAGCTCCATGAGCGCATTCGTGAGCTTTCCATGGAAGCTGGCCGCAATGTCAAGGTAGAGGGTAAGGAGAACAACCTGCTTGAGCTCATCGCCGCTGATCCCGCCTTTGGCCTCAGCCTCGAGGATCTCCAGAAGTGCATGGATCCGTCCCGTTACGTTGGCCGCAGTGCCATCCAGGTTGACACCTTCCTCACCAACGTCATTCGTCCCATCCTCGACGCGAACAAGGATCTCCTTGGAGTCAAGGCAGAGATCAACGTCTAAATAAAACAACATTTTTATACAAGGAGACTTACTATGGGTGGTTTTTTTGGAGTTGCTGCAAAAGAGGATTGTACCTTTGACCTGTTCTTCGGAACGGACTATCATTCCCACTTGGGAACTCGCCGCGCAGGTATGGTGGTTTACAGTAAGAACAAGGGCTTTGACCGTGCAATCCACAACATTGAAAACGCTCCCTTTCGAACGAAATTTGACCATGACGTAAATTCCATGGAAGGTAATCTGGGCATCGGATGCATTTCCGACTATGAGCCCCAGCCCCTTCTCATGAGATCCCACCACGGTACCTATGCCATTACGACCGTTGGTAAAATTAATAACACCGAAGCACTGACGAAGCAGATCTTCGACAATGGCCTCTCTCATTTCATGGAGATGAGCAGCGGTGAAATCAATGCAACGGAGCTGGTTGCGGCGCTGATCAATCAAAAGGACAATTTTGTGGATGGCATTCGCTATGCACAGGAAGTCATTGAGGGCTCCATGAGCATCATGATCCTGACGCCCCTCGGCATCTACGCGGCAAGGGATCGCCTTGGCAGAACCCCTGTCGTGATTGGTAAGAAGGCAGATGCACACTGTATTTCCTTTGAAAGCTTTGCTTACTTAAACCTTGGCTACGAGGATTGTAAGGAATTAGGACCTGGTGAGGTGGTTGTCGTAACGCCTGAAGGCGTAAAGACATTGGTGAATCCTGGAAAGGACATGAAGATTTGTACCTTCCTTTGGATTTATTACGGATATCCGTCCTCATCGTATGAGGGAATCAGCGTAGAGCAGATGCGTTATAATTGCGGTGCTGCGCTGGCAAGAAGAGACGCCGGAAGGGATAACGTTAAGCCGGACATTGTTGCAGGCGTTCCTGATTCGGGAACGGCTCATGCCATCGGTTATGCGAATGAATCCGGAATTCCGTTCTCCAGACCCTTTATCAAGTATACGCCGACCTGGCCGAGATCCTTTATGCCGACGATGCAGACGCAGAGAAACCTGATCGCAAAGATGAAGCTGATTCCCGTACATGACCTAATTCAGGGAAAGAGCCTGCTCCTGATTGATGATTCCATCGTAAGAGGCACGCAGCTTCGCGAGACGACGGAGTTTTTGTATCAGAGCGGTGCGAAGGAGGTACATATTCGTCCCGCATGTCCTCCACTGCTGTTTGGCTGTAAGTACCTAAACTTCTCCAGATCCACCTCTGAGATGGACCTGATTTCCAGAAGAGTACTGAAGGAAATGGAGCAGGAAGGACTCAAGATTGATTTGAAAAAGTATGTTGATCCCAATACGAATGAATATAATGACATGGTAATGCGGATCGGTAAGCAACTGAATTTCACGACGCTTCACTTCCACAGATTGGATGACATGGTGAAGTCCGTCGGAATTGATGAGAGTAAGCTTTGTACCTATTGCTGGGATGGCAGGGAGTGATCCGGTCGATCAGGCCCGCAACAGATAGCGTATAGAGATGCATGAGTTAACGGCTGCGGGATCAAGCGAAGCGCGGCCGAGTAAAGAAGGAGGACCTAAATGGTTAAAGCAGTAGTTGGAGCAAACTGGGGCGACGAAGGAAAAGGAAAAATCACGGACATGATGGCGGAGAAGGCGGACATAATCGTGCGCTTTCAGGGCGGCGCAAATGCAGGCCACACCATCGTAAACTGCTATGGCAAATTTGCATTGCACACGCTTCCTTCCGGCGTATTTTATGGACATACGACCAGCGTGATCGGTAACGGCGTGGCACTCAATATTCCTGTTCTTTTCAAGGAGATTCAATCCATCGTTGAGAGAAACGTGCCCATGCCTAAGATTTTGGTATCTGATCGTTGCCAGATCGTAATGCCATATCACATTCTTTTTGACCAATATGAGGAGGAGCGTCTTGGCGGAAGATCCTTTGGATCAACGAAGTCGGGTATCGCACCCTTTTATTCCGATAAGTACGCAAAGATCGGCTTTCAGGTAAATGAACTGTTTGACGAAGAGGGATTGGAAGAGAAGGTAAAGAATGTTTGCGCGTTAAAGAACGTGACGCTGAAGTATCTTTACAATAAGCCCGAGATAGATCCTAAGGAGCTGCTGGAAACCCTTCATGAGTATCGTCAGATGATCGAGCCGTACGTATGCGACGTTTCCTCCTTCCTGAATCAGGCTTTGAAGGATGGAAAGACCATTCTGTTAGAGGGTCAGCTTGGTACCTTAAAGGATCCCGATCATGGCATTTATCCCATGGTAACGTCTTCCTCCACGCTGGCAGCCTATGGCGCCATCGGTGCTGGCATCCCTCCCTATGAGATCAAGCAGGTTGTTACAGTATGTAAGGCATATTCCTCCGCAGTAGGAGCAGGTGCTTTTGTTTCCGAGATCTTTGGAGAGGAAGCAGATGAGCTTCGTCGTCGTGGCGGTGACGGCGGTGAGTACGGCGCAACCACGGGTCGTCCTCGTAGAATGGGATGGTTCGACTGTGTTGCTTCCAAGTATGGCTGTCGCCTGCAGGGAACCACGGACGTTGCATTTACGGTATTGGACGTGCTTGGATATCTGGATGAGATTCCCGTGTGCGTAGGCTATGACATTGACGGAAAGGTGACCACGGAATTCCCCGTTACGCATCTCCTTGAGAAGGCGAAGCCCGTACTGAAGACCCTGCCTGGCTGGAAGTGTGACATTCGCGGAATTACGAAGTATGAGGAGCTTCCCGAGAACTGCCGTAACTACATTGAGTTCATTGAGAAGCAGATCGGTTATCCCATTACCATGATCAGCAACGGCCCTAGAAGACAGGACATTATCTATCGTGAGAGTCCTCTGAAGAAATAAAAGGACGGCAGGTGTACATGATAAAGAACGTGATCTTTGATATTGGAAACGTCCTGACGGACTTTCGTTGGGCGGAATTCCTTGCAGATAAGGGATTTTCGAAGGAAGAGGTTCAGCGCATTGCAAATGCAAGCGTTTTGACCCCCATATGGGCAGAGTTGGACCGTGGCGCCTGGAGCTTTGAAGAGGTGATGGCGGGATTTATTAAAAATGATCCCGAGATAGAAAAAGAACTCCATCAAGCCTTCGATGACATGACAGACATCGTAAGGATTCGGGACTATGCAATCCCGTGGGTGAAGGAGCTGAAACAAAAGGGCTATTCTGTTTATTATCTCTCTAACTTTTCAGAAAAGATTGAGAGGGAAAGTATTGCAGGATTGGCATTTCGAGAGGAGATGGATGGAGGAATCCTTTCCTGGAAGGAAAAGGTGATCAAGCCAGATCCAACCATTTATCGTTTGCTGCTGGAGCGGTATTCCTTAGTTCCGGAAGAGAGTGTTTTTGTAGATGATTTATTGGTGAACGTGGAAGCAGGAAGAAAGCTTGGAATCCATGGAATCGTGTTCCAGTCCAAGGAGCAGGTCGAGGAAGAGCTAAAGAAGCTTTCATGATGGAATATGATGGCGGTGAATGAATGTCACCGCCATTTTTATATTTCCAGATTATTCCTGCTCGTTAGAATCGGATTCCTTGGTGTTGCGGATGTCAAAGGAAGCGATGGTATGCTTATTGGTCAGCACGCCGTACATCCAGGTGTAAATCCAAATGAGGAGCGGTACGGTCACTGTTGCAATGAGACAGATCATAAACCATTGACCGGAAGAGCTCCTGTCAAAAATGGCAACAAGCAGGGTAATGACATACAGCGCAACTAATAAAATGATACCAAGAATGGCGGCGATCCGTTTCGCCGTCATTTTGTTTTCTTTTTTCTCTCCGTTGGAGGAGCTTGCTTTATTATTAGAATTGGTAGTGGTCATACTTGAATTCTCCTTTGTTTTTCTCTCGAAATACGACGAATTGTCTTGCGCTTAGGTTCCTGAAAAAGGTTGTCATCAATGTTCTTCGGAGTAAAGTAGCTTTAGCAGTTCTTCGGGCGACATGGCCTGAAGCTCCTTGCAATCTGGGAAGGTTTCTTCGTTCCAACGCATCTGCGAGGCCCCTTCTAAGTAGGTTTTCTTCGATTCGCAGTCGGGAAAACGGGAGTACCAGTCAGGATAATAGGTTTTCATATATTCCGTGGCAAGCTTTACGGCCTCTGAGGTTCCCTTCGAGGCTGCAGTTCCACAGAGGCGGACGCCTGGCGGGCTCGAGTGGACGAGAAGGACGCTGCCATCCTCACAGGTGCCGAGGCTGATCCAGACATGACCATTCATGCTGGCAATGTCACCGGGCCTCCAATCCTGAACGGATTTGGCAGGAAGAAAATCGCCCCAGCCAAAGGAGGCATAGGTCTCAGCCGTCTTCGTAGAGGAATAGACATAGCCTTCCTTGCCGTCCTCGGTCTCGAAGGTATTGTAGACAACCCAGCCGACATAGCCAGAGCAATCCAGCCCGTCATGAATCTGATAGCGGGTCTTTTTCGTATCATAATCAGAAGTGATTCCGTCTGCAAACACCTTCCAGTTCGGGCTGACGCCAATGCTACAGGCCTCTGGACCAGCAGCGGTATCCTCTTCATTCCAGCCTCCGCCCCAAATATAGGCGGTTTCTCCTACAGGTAAGAGGGCATTTCGCAAAAAGGCTTCCAAGCTTGGCACGGTAGGCTCCTCTTGATCTATGGTCTCGCTCTCTTTTGCGTTTTCGGAGGATGGTTCGCCGGAGACTGCCCCTTCCTCTGTTGTAGGATCAGTGGTTTTTGACTCTATGGATACGACCTCTAAAAGATCGGCAGCAGCAGGCTCGGTTTGACCGCATCCTGCAAGGAGAATGCAGCCTGCAAGGCAGGCATAACCCGCGAAAAGCCGCAACCTTTTGAAAATGCCGTTTTTCTCATAAACCATGGTATTTTCATGATGTTTTGTCATCATTGGTAATCACCTTCTCTAAAATATACTCTATTGTATACTAAAAATACACGGAACTGCAAGGGGCATGATAAGTTTTTATTGATTTAGGGGAGTTTTTGTTATATACTATTATAAGTTAACAGGAACAAAGCAGGCAAAAGGCCTGTAATATAGTAAGGATGGTAGATGAATATGGCACTTTTAGAAAAATGGCGCAGCGTAGCTTATAACGAAAAGCTTGGCAAGGACGAGCTCCAGAGACTTTGGGGTGTTTATTTCAAGCGTGAGCAGGCAATCTATGCAGAGCTCTTAAAGAACCCCGATGAAGTGGTAAAGGGCACCGTTAAGGAGCTTGCTGATCGCTTTAAGGTAGACGTGATGACCATGACGGGTTTCCTGGATGGCATCAATGACAGCCTGATCGAGAAGAACCCCATCGAGGAGATGGAAGAGGATACCGAGGTAAACCTTGGCTTTGACAAGGCGCTTCTTTACAAGAACATGGTTGCTGCAGAGGCTGATTGGCTGTACAATCTGGAGGAGTGGAAGGAGATCTTTGATGAGGAGACCAGAAAGCGTCTCTACAAGGAGCAGAAATCCTCCACGACCGTTATCAAGGGCGCAAAGGTATATCCGAACGATCCCTGCCCTTGCGGATCTGGTAAGAAGTATAAGAAGTGTTGTGGTAAGAAGGCAGTTTAATCGGGCGTATCGTCGGAATTGCCAGAAATGAAATAAGCAAAGCATGAGGAATAGAGCTTTTCCCTTAGGGGGGAGGCTCGTTCTTGTTAAAAGTTAATGCACAAAGGGGGAAATAGTATGAGAGACATTGATTCCTACATCAGATCAATACCGGATTTTCCAAAGGAAGGCATCATTTTCCGCGACATAACCACCGTGTTACAGGATGCAGATGGATTTCAGCTTGCCATTGATTCCATGACGGATCTGGTCAAGGACTTGGACTTTGACGTGGTAGTTGGTTCGGAATCCAGAGGATTTATTTTTGGTACCCCCATTGCCTATAAGCTTCACAAGCCCTTTGTACCCATTCGGAAAAAGGGAAAGCTTCCCTGTGAGACCGTCAGCATTGACTATGAGCTGGAATATGGCAAGGCAACGCTGGAGGTGCATAAGGATGCCATTCAGCCTGGCCAGAAGGTTTTGATCGTGGATGACCTGATTGCAACGGGCGGAACGACGGAAGCCATCATCAAGCTGCTTGAGGGCCTTGGCGGCAAGGTTGCAGGCGTTGTGGTTCTGATTGAGCTTGCTGGTTTAAAGGGAAGAGAGTTAATCTCGGATTATCGTCTGGATGCGGTAATTACGTATCCTGGAAAGTAATTCAAGTTTTGTTACTACGAGTTAGGGGCGAATGCGTATGACGGAAGAGAAAAACGACGTCAAATATAATGATGGTCCGTTGGCGAAGCCACAGGAATTTGAAACTCCTGAACAGCTCTATCAGGAGCTTATTTCGCGTGTCAAAACATACCATCCCAGTGACGACGTAACCGCCATCGCAAAGGCTTACGACACGGCGAAGAAGGCACATGAGGGACAGACGAGAAAGTCTGGCGAGCCTTATATCATTCATCCTCTCAACGTTGCCATCATTCTGGCAGAGCTGGAAATGGATAAGGAGACCATTATCGCGGGCATTCTGCATGACGTGGTTGAGGACACGCAGATGACGCAGGCCGACCTGGAGCAGCAGTTTGGCGCGGACGTAGCCCTTTTGGTTGACGGCGTGACCAAGCTCGAAAAAATCCCGCTCAGCTCTGACGTGGATCAGTCAGAGGCAAAGCTGGAGATGCAGGCGGAGAACCTTCGAAAGATGTTCCTTGCGATGGCAAAGGATATCCGCGTCATTCTGATCAAGCTGGCAGACCGCCTTCACAACATGCGTACCCTGCAGCATCAAAAGCCTGAAAGCCAGCAGCGTATCGCGCGCGAAACGCTGGAAATTTATAGCCCCATTGCCCAGAGACTGGGTATTAGTAAGATTAAGATTGAGCTGGACGATTTGTCCTTAAAATATCTGGAGCCCGAAGCCTATCGTGATTTGGTCAATCAGATCGCGATGAAGAGGAGTGTTCGGGAGCAATACATCCAGGGAATCGTAGATGAGGTTCGCACGATCATTGACGCAGCTGGCATCAAGGCGAAGGTTGATGGCCGCGTAAAGCACTTCTTTAGCATTTACAAGAAGATGAAGAACCAGAATAAGACCCTGGATCAGATTTATGACCTGTTTGCCGTTCGTATTATCGTGGACACGGTGAAGGATTGCTATGCGGCGCTCGGAGAGATTCATGCGCATTACAAGCCTGTTCCTGGAAGATTCAAGGATTATATCGCAATCCCGAAGGCAAACATGTATCAGTCGCTTCATACGACGCTGATTGGTACGAGTGGTCAGCCGTTCGAAATCCAGATTCGTACCTTTGAAATGCACAAGGCAGCGGAATATGGTATCGCGGCGCACTGGAAATACAAGGAAGCCTCCGACGGCAAGAAGGTGGAGACTCAGGAAGAGGAAAAGCTTGTCTGGCTGCGTCAGATTTTGGAATGGCAGCAGGACATGTCCGATAATCGTGAGTTTATGAACCTTCTGAAGAACGATCTGGACCTGTTCTCAGATCAGGTATATTGCTTTACGCCGACTGGTGAGGTCAAGAATCTGCCCGCTGGTTCGACCCCCATTGATTTTGCCTACTGCATCCATTCCGCCGTGGGTAATAAGATGGTTGGCGCGAGGGTCAACGGAAAGCTGGTTACCATCGATTACCAGATCAAGAACGGTGACCGCGTGGAGATCATTACCTCTGGCAACTCGAAGGGACCCAGCCGTGACTGGCTGAACGTCGTAAAGAGTACCCAGGCGAAGAATAAGATCAACCAGTGGTTCAAGAGTCAGGGCAAGGAAGAAAACGTCAGCAAGGGCAAGGAATTATTAAACGCCTATTGTAAGACGAAGAATATTAACATGGCCAGCCTGATGTCCACGGAATACATGGACGCCATCATGCACAAGTATGGCTTCCGTGACTGGGACAGCGTGCTTGCGGCAGTAGGCCACGGCGCGTTGAAGGAAGGCCAGATCATTGGCAGACTTCAGGAGTACTATGACAGGGATCACAAGAAGGAGCTGACCAACGAAGAGGTGCTCGCCGCCATTTCAGAGAATGGCCAGAACGCTGGCGCACACGTACGCATGCGTTCCAAGGGCGGCATTTTGGTCAAGGGCATCGCAGATCTTTCCGTTCGTTTCTCCAAGTGCTGTTCTCCCGTGCCTGGCGATGAAATTGTCGGCTTTGTCACGAGAGGAAGAGGCATTAGCATTCATCGTACGGACTGCGTCAATATGCTAAATCTCCCTGAGGATGAGAGAATTCGACTCATGGAGGCAGATTGGGACAGCACCGATGAGCAGCAGGATGGTTCCTATGTCTGTGAAATCAAGCTGTTTGCGAGAGACAGAAGCGGACTTTTGTCGGATATTTCTAAGGTGTTTACGGAGAAGAACATCAGCATCATGTCGCTGAACACCAGAACGAATAAGCAGGGCATGGTAACCATGCAGCTTGGCTTTGAGGTCAGTGGTCGTGACGCCCTGAATAACATCATGGAAAGACTCCACGGCATTGATAGCGTCATCGACATTGAGCGATGCATTGGATAAGAAGAGCTGGAAGGAACCTGCGTGTAACGGGGGAAGTCTTTTATGCTTCATGAGGAATATATTATGGGTGATATCAAGATTGGAAGGATGGTGCTGGGAAGCTGCGCCACGAATACCTATTTCATTTATCGGGAAGGCGAGAATCGGGCAATTGTGGTAGATCCCGCGGATCAGGGAACGACCATCTACGCAAGTCTTTTTAAGAATGACCTGAAGGTAGAGGGCATTTTGCTAACCCATGGACATTTTGATCATATCTGGGGGCTTGCAGCCCTTAAGGGTGCAGTCAACAGAGAGCGGACGGAGAAGGGCCTAGAGCCCATTAAGGTCTATGCGTTAAATGAAGAGAGAGAGCTCCTTGGAGATGCCAAGATGAATGTCTCTGAAATGGCGGGACGGGCCTGCACGGCGGAGGCCGACGAATATGTAAGGGACGGTCAGGAGCTTACCATTGCTGGCATTACCTTTCAGGTAATCGCAACGCCTGGACATACGGGTGGGAGCTGCTGCTTTTATGTTAAGGAGGCAGGGTTCCTTATCAGCGGAGACACGCTGTTTCAGGAGAGTGTCGGGCGCACGGATTTCCCGACGGGAAGCATGAGCAGCCTCGTGCGTTCCATTCGCGAAAAGCTGTTCTGTCTGCCAGAGGATGTCAAGGTTTATCCGGGACATGGCGGTGCAACCACCATCGGATATGAAAAGGAGAACAATCCATTCTGTGTATAAGAAATATTTGTTTGTAAACATCAATCATCCCAGCTTTGAATATGACGTCAATTCCATTGTCAAGGCATTTTATCCTGACAGGCAGGTCAAGGTGCTGACGCCAGAGAGCGTTAGCCTTTGGGAGGAATATCAAGAGGTCAAGGCGCTTGGCGAAGAGGTCAGTCTGGAAGAAATTGGGATTGAGCTTTCGGAAGCAGGTGCCGTGATGACCATGAAGGTCGAAGGCCGTACCCCGGAAAGCCATGGGGCAGAGTATGAATGGCAGAGCCTTGCAGGGACGCTGACGGATGGCTATGATCAGTACAAGGCGGGATTTAAGACCTTTTTGTATAAGACGTTAGAGCATCATGCAGGGAAAAGTCTTCCCTGGGGCAACCTGACGGGGATCCGTCCGACGAAAATTGCCTACGGGCTTTTGGAGGAAGGAAAGAATTCTGAAGAAATTCAGGAATATCTACAGAAAAAGTATTTTGTGAGTGAAGAAAAAGCGCTGCTGAGCATTGATGTGGCGCAGCGCGAGAGGGAGCTCCTTTCGCAGATACATTATCAGGGCGGATACAGTCTCTACATTGGGATTCCGTTCTGCCCGACGACTTGTCTTTACTGTTCGTTTACGTCCTTCCCCATCGCGGCGTATCGAAAAAAGGTGGATGCCTATCTGGACTGCCTGATTCGCGAGATGGAGTTTGTTTCGGAGACCTATCGGGACAAGATTTTGGACACGGTTTACATTGGCGGCGGAACGCCGACGACCTTGGAGCCAGAGCAGCTAGAGAAGCTATTGTCCCATCTGAAGAAGTATTTTGACTTCTCGCAGGTGAAGGAATTTACCGTCGAAGCAGGGCGCGCCGACAGCATTACGCGTGAGAAGCTGAAGGTGCTGAAAAAATATGGCGTGAGCCGCATCTCCGTGAACCCGCAGACCATGAAGCAGGAAACCTTAGACATCATTGGGCGAAAGGCAAGCGTGGCACAGGTGCTTGAGGCTTACAAGATGGCCCGCGAGGAAGGATTTGACAACATCAACATGGACCTGATCCTGGGACTTCCCGGGGAGACGGCGGAGGACGTGCAGCATACGATTGATGTCGTCGTGGAGCTAAATCCTGACAGCCTTACGGTGCATTCCCTGGCGATCAAGCGGGCTTCAAAGCTTGCCAACTGGATTCAAGAGCATGGCATCCAGACTCTCAGCAATACGGACGAGACCATGCAGATTGCATCCGAGGGTGCGCAGCGGCTTGGCTTGAAGCCATACTATCTCTACAGACAGAAGAACATGTCCGGTAATTTCGAGAATGTCGGTTATGCGCGTCCTGGAAAATATGGACTCTATAATATTTTAATCATGGAAGAGGTGCAGACCATCATTGCCCTAGGGGCAGGCTGCATTAGCAAGAGAGTTTGGCCTGATGGCAGGATTGAACGGAGCGATAGCATCAAGGACGTTTCCCTGTATCTGGAAAAGATTGACGAGATGATTGAGCGAAAACGTGCATTGATGTGTGAGGGCGCTTGAAGCGGCATCTGATGCATTAGGAGGTAACCATACGTGAAAAAAGGTGTTATCACGGATTACAGCTGGAGGAAAAAGAGGATTATTCTTGGAATTCTTATCATACTTTTTATCCTCATGATTCCTACGTTTCTGACGATGATTTATGTGTATCGTCACGTAAAATACTTAAAAACGAGAGACGTGGACCTGCATCCCTTTCAGGCGGTCTATACGGCAAGTGACTTCAAATTGACGGGTATCCCGCATACCATTACGACGGAGGATGGCGAGACGCTCTGGTGCTCTGAGGTTGAGGCTACGAATCCCAAATGCGTAGTGATCTATTTAACTGCCATGAAGGAGCCATCCGTTACATATTTTTATGGACATGCAGCCGTAATGAAGGATTTGAATTATGCAAGCTTTCTTTTGGAGGTGCGCGCACACGGAGAGAGCAGCGGCAGAAAGCTTGGCCTTGGATATACGGAGGTTGAGGATGTCAGGGCATTGGTGAAATACATTCAGGGCGTGGAGCAGTACAAGGACCTTCCCATTGTCGTACATGGGGTTTCCTTGGGTGGAACAATTGCAATTAATGCCGCCTCTGAGATCCCTGAGGTCAGCGGATGCATAGCTATGTCACCGTTTGCATCCCCCGATGACCAGCTCGACTTAATCTTAAAGGAATATCACATTCCTTCCTTCCTGCGTGCGGCGCAGCGCCCGTTCACGCATCAGTCACTGCGTTGGATCTACGGGAAGGACAAAGCAGATCACCTGACACCTGTGGAATCCATCCAAAAGGCAGGAAAGAAGCCCATTTTAGTGATTTCTGCCTTACATGATGAGGAGATCTCCATTGAGAATACCTACATCCTGCAAAAGCTCTCCAGCAACGCGGAGTTTTGGATCAGAGATTCCTCAGACCACTATGTCATCCAAAGAAACGATTTCATCAATGTGGCGAAGGATAAAGAGTATTGCAACTACATTGAAGGCTTTATCAAAAAGATCATTCAAAGCACGAAGAAATAACGAATTAGGAAACTACAAAGGACTCCCGGGCGAAACGCTCAGGGAGTCTTTCTTTGGAAATCTTTCGAAAATTTAATAGAAATTTCATTGACATGAAAGTCGTTCGCAAGGTACTCTAGAAGGGTAAGGGTAAAAGAAGGCATGCTTGAAGAGAGAGGGGGACGATGCCCATGAAGAAAAATGAAGAGTATTTATCGGAGTATTCCAAGATTTGTTATCAGGAGGATGACATTGACATTGCGCTTTTTGACGAGTATGGTGTCAAGAGAGGCCTGCGTGACAAGAATGGAAACGGTGTCCTGTCAGGACTGACCAACATTTCCAGAATCGAAGCATTTCAGATGGTGGATGGCGTAAAAACACCCTGTGACGGAAAGCTTTGGTATCGCGGATATGATTGCATCGAGCTGGTCAATGGCTTTAAGGGAAAGCGCTATGGATTTGAAGAAATTGCGTATTTGCTCCTTTTGGGAAGACTTCCGAATGAGGAGGAGCTTGCGGAATTTTGCGACGTTCTTGCGGCTGGAAGAACTTTGCCGAGAAACTTTACAAGGGATGTTATTATGAAGGCACCTTCAGGGGACATCATGAATTCCCTGACAAGGAGTGTCCTGACGCTGGCCTCCTATGATAAGAATTGCAGCGACAACAGCGTGGAGAATGTGCTTCGCCAGAGTTTAGAGCTCATCAGCATTTTCCCCATGCTTGCAGTATATGGCTATCATGCCTATAATCATTATTCCAATGACGACAGCATGTACATTCACCGCCCGCAGAAGAAGCTTTCCACGGCGGAGAATTTACTTATGATGCTGCGTCCTGACAAGAAGTATACGAAGCTGGAAGCGACGGTTCTGGACATTGCGCTTGTGCTTCACATGGAGCACGGCGGCGGTAATAACTCGACCTTTACGACGCGTGTCGTGACTTCCTCTGGCTCTGATACCTATTCCGTGGTGGCGGCAGCCCTGTCGTCCTTAAAGGGACCGAAGCACGGCGGTGCCAACATTAAGGTCGTGGAGATGATGCGCGACATCGAAAAGCATGTCTCTGACTGGACGGATGAGGATGAGGTACGCGAGTACCTTCGCAAGATCCTAAACAAGGAAGCCTTCGACAAGAAGGGCCTGATTTATGGCATGGGTCACGCAGTATATTCCCTTTCCGATCCGCGTGCGAAGGTGTTCAAGGGCTTTGTGGAGCAGCTGGCGGAGGCAAAGGGCAGGGAGAAGGACTTTGCCCTGTATTCCATGATTGAGCGCCTGGCGCCCGAGGTCATTGCCCAGAAGGCGAGAATTTATAAAGGCGTCAGCGCAAATGTTGACTTTTACAGTGGATTTGTTTACAGTATGCTTGAGATCCCTCTGGAGATGTATACCCCGATTTTTGCCATTGCCAGAATTGTTGGCTGGAGTGCGCACCGAATCGAGGAGCTGATCAACATGGATAAGATCATTCGCCCGGCCTACCTGAGCGTGATGAAGGAGAGGGATTACGTTCCCATGGAGGAGCGCTAAGCGTAGGAAGTATAGAACAGGAGAATGTGATAAAACATGACAGGTACCATCCTGACCTATCTAAAGGAGCAGGGGGACAAATCCTTTCAGGAGCTGCCCTTCAATGAGGTAGACGCCCTGATCCTATGTCAGTTTTCCTATCTGAAGTTTGATGGCCTTGTGCCCAGCGTTGATGCATCTGAACCTGGCATTGCGCTGCGGGAGCTGGCAGGTCGTCCGGATAAGGAAACCTTGTTTTCTGACGAGAGATATGAGAAGGTAAATAGGGAATTGTTTGAGGGTATGGCGGAAAGCGTTCGATTTGGCGGCATGAAGCTGAACTACTACATCAACCTGATCGAAAAGAGTTGGGAGACACAGTTTTCCGCCGTTACTCTGTTTTTAGAGAAGGAACTGCCATTCCTTGCATTTCGAGGAACGGATGAGAATCTGGTCTCGTGGAAGGAAGATTGTAACATGGCCTTTCTACAACCAATTCCTGCGCAGCATTGTGCAAAGAAGTATGCGAGCGCCGTGACGCGGTGCTTCCCGGGCGCTTTTATGATGGGAGGACATTCCAAGGGTGGCAACCTCGCCATTTTTGCGGGAATGAACGGCACGAAGACATTGCAACGGCGCATCAAAAGGATTTATAATATGGATGGCCCGGGCTTTCGACCTGAAGTTCGGGAGAAGAGTGCCTATGATGGAATTGAGGACAGGATCGTAAAGCTTCTTCCTCGTTCTTCTTTCGTAGGCATGCTCTTTGAAAGGGATACTGCCTATCGTGTCGTGGAGAGTAAGAATTTGGGACTCTTTCAGCACGACCCCTATTCCTGGATCGTGAAGGATGATCACTTTGTCGAGGCAAAGGAGATACGGCAGGGACAGATGCTTATGGATGCGGCCGTCAATGACTGGATTTACTCCCTGAGTGAGGAGCAGATTCGGATGTTTATTGACGTCCTGTTTTCCGTCTTGGAGGGCTCTCAGGCAGAGGACCTGATCCAGATGGAAGAGGATAAGAAAAAAAGCATGCTGGGCATGATCTCCGCCATCAAGGAGCTTGATGAGGGGACAAGAAAGGGCATGACGGAAATGCTGAAGGGCCTCTTTGAGACCGCAGGGCGCAAGGCACTCAAGGAAATCGACCAAAGAATGAAAGAGATTAGAAGTAGGTCAAAAGAGTAAGGAGTAATTGAAGATGGACAAGACAATGACGCGAGAAAAGAGATGGAGCTTAACACGCATAGCGTGGATTTTCGCTTTTTTCGCTCCCTTTGTGCTGATGATGGCGATTTTTATTGGGAATGGCATTTTCCCTTTTGGAAAACGAAGCTTCATGTTTTCGGACATGTATCATCAATATGTGCCATTCTTTCAGGAATTCATGGAGAAAATCAAGGCAGGAGAAGGCATTGATTATTCTTGGAACGTGGGTATGGGCTCGAATTTTCGCGCCCTGTTTATCTATTACATTGCCAGTCCCGTGAACTGGCTCGCCTTTTTATTTCCATCGAAGTATCTGATCGAGTTTATGAGCTACGCCGTTGTCGTAAAGATCGGACTTGCAGGACTTTGCGCCTATCAGTACCTGAAATTCCGTGACGACAGCCAGCAGTTTTCCAGCGTGGCGGCACTGTTTTGCTCGACCTTCTATGCCATGAGCGGCTTCGTTGCAGCCTATAACTGGAATGTCATGTGGATGGACTGCGTTGTCCTGTTCCCCCTGATTTTAATGGGCTTAGAGCGCTTGGTGCACAAGGGCAAAATGGGGCTTTACGTGCTGACGCTGGGTCTCTGCATTTTCTCTAATTTCTACATTTCCATCATGATTTGTATGTTCTTGGTTATTTATTTTATTTACCTGTTCGTGATGGAAAAGCACAGCTTTTCGATGGTTTGGAAATTCGCCGTGGGATCCCTTCTCGCGGGCGGACTTGCAGCCATTTTCCTGGTGCCCGAGGTCTTTGCCCTGATGGAGACGGACTTTGGTGACATGGATTTCCCGAAGGAGTGGAAGTCCTATTTTACCGTGCTGGACATGCTGGCAAGGCATTGCATGGCAGTCACCACGGAGCGTGCGCTGGAGCATTGGCCCAATATATACTGTGGCTCCATGGTATTTCTCATGGTTCCGCTGTATGCGATGAATGATAAGATCTCTGCCAAAAGAAGATTTGGCTTCTTGGCGATGGCGGGCATCTTTTTGCTGAGCTTTGCAACAAACATGCTGGATTTTATCTGGCATGGCATGAACTACCCAGATTCCCTTCCTGCAAGGCAGTCCTTCCTCTATGTTTTGATTGTCCTGGTGGCCTGCTATGATTGCCTGACGCATCTTGACGGGATCAAGGCGGAGGCCGTAATCAAGGTATATCTCGGTACCGTACTGTTTTTCCTTTTCGTTGAGAAATTCGTGGAGGTCGATGATTTTGAGACTTGGACCTGGCTGCTGAATCTTGCATTTGTATCTATTTATGCCATCTGTCTGTACCTTGGCATGAAAAAGAAGAGTCATATCGTTCAAATTGTTGTGATGGCGGTGGCGTTTGTCGCCGTGCTTTCGGAGACGGCAATCAACATGGCCTATACGAGCGTTGGAACCACGGACAGGGCAGCCTACGTAAAGCATTTGGAGGACTATCGCGCACTGTATGAGAGACATGCCGAAGGGCAGAATGGCTTTGCGCGATTTGAGAAGTTTACGAGGAAGACGAAGAATGATGCAACGCTGGCAGGCTTCCCCTCCGCATCCGTCTTTTCCTCTACCATGAACTCCTATGTCATGGACTTCTATACGAAATTCGGCATGCATCACAGCAAGGTGTACTATGGCTATGACGGTGCGACGGCATTTTCCTCCGCACTATTGAACGTCGGATACCTTTATGGAGATTCCGATGCATGGGAGAATGAATTATTCCGCCTCGTAGATCAAGAGAATGGAATTTATCTGTATGAGGCCGTTCACGCGCTGCCCTTTGGATATGTGGCCCCCGTGGGCTTTGATCTCCCTGAGGAGATGAAGGACAAGGGAATTACGATTCAGAATGAAATCGTCAACCAGCTTGGCATTGAAGGCATCATGCTAAAGAGGGTGAAGTCAGAGCAGGACGGAGATGACGTCGTATTTACACCGAAGACGGACGGCATCTATTATGGGTGCGTGACGAACTATGGTACCTCAAAGATCAAGATGACTGGCGGTTCACCTGACGAGCAGAATTTTAAGGACCTGAAAAAGGAATGTATTCTGTATCTTGGAAGCCTCAAGGAGGGCCAGACGATTACCCTGACAAACGGAGATTCCAAGGATGAGACGCCGAAGATTAGTGTTAATATCTATCAGTTGAATTTGGATTTAATGACGCAGGCGCTGGACATCCTGCGGCAGCAGCATATGACGGACGTCGTTGTAGACAATACGAAGGTATCAGGAAAGCTGAGCCTTGCGGAAGCGGGAAGACTAATCCTGACCATTCCCGTCGAGAAGGGCTGGACGGCGAAGGTCAACGGAAAAGAGACGGAGCTTTCGACCTTTGGAGACGCCTTTCTTGCCCTGGATCTGGAGGCGGGAGAGTATGACATCGAGCTGAACTATGTCCCGACAGGAAAGTATTTGGGCATCCTCGGAACGATTGCCAGCCTTATTGTTACGGGATTGTTCTTTGGCATTCCTTGGCTGTGGAAGAGAAGAAGGAAGACAAGAGCGACCTCTGAGGAAGGAGCAGAGAATGTGGTTTCTGATGAAGGGGCTGGAAAAGCAGCAAGGAGGTCATTTGAGGGTGAGAGCCTTGATGAGGCTGTAGAAGAGGAAACCATAGCGAAAGATGAAACTGTGGCAAAAGGTGCAACCATAGCGCAAGATGAAACTGTAGCGGTAAATGCTGACGATGAAGAAATCGAAGAAACCACAGATAATGAAATCATAGCTGAAGCCAAGAATGAAGGTGAAGAGGCGTAGAAAGCCACCTATAAAGCCACCTATAAAGCAACCTAATTAATCCGGCTCGCGGACTTGGGTTGCTTTTTGATGCAAAATATCTAAAAAGATGAATATAAGGGATGAAGCAAAAAAGGCAGAGGAGAAAATAAGAAAAGAAATTTAAGATAAGGACTTGAATTTCTTTTGGAGTATGCTATAATCAAAATGTAAGGGCTTACATTTTGCAGAAATCATCTATTTTATGTAAAGGCATAGACAAACCCTTACATTTGTACTACGATTTCCTATGGCTACAAAGAATGTAAGGGAATTAAGGATTTAGAAAGCAATAAAAGGTTAGAAAGATATCAGCTTTCAAAGAGTAATTATGATATCAGCTTTTCACAGGGTAATTAGGATTTCAAGAACAATAAAAATTCAACAAGGAAAAGATAGTAAGAAAGGGAAAAATCATGGAAGCGGTTTTGGAACAGATCAGTAAAATTGGAATTGTGCCCGTAGTCAAGATTGATCGGGCAGAGGATGCGCTGCCTTTGGCAAAGGCACTGTGCGCAGGAGGTCTTCCCTGTGCGGAGGTAACCTTCCGTACGGATGCGGCAGCAGAGGCCATCAAGATCATGACGGAGAATTTTCCGAGCATGTGCGTAGGCGCAGGTACGGTATTGAATGCGGCGCAGGTAGATGCTGCAGTGGCAGCAGGCGCGAAGTTTATCGTTAGCCCTGGCTTGAATCCCAGAACCGTGAAATATTGTCAGGAGAAGGGTGTGCCCATCACGCCTGGTACCTCCAGCCCCAGCGACATTGAGCAGGCAATTGAGCTTGGCCTTGAGGTCGTAAAGTTCTTCCCCGCAGAGCAGTCTGGCGGACTTGCAAAGATCAAGGCGATGGCAGCTCCCTATGTTAACATGAAGTTCATGCCCACTGGCGGCATTAACGCAAAGAACCTGACCTCTTATCTGGACTTCCCGAAGATTATTGCGTGCGGCGGATCCTGGATGGTTCCTGGCGACCTGATCAACGCTGGCGAGTGGGACAAGATCGAGCAGCTGACCCGTGAGGCGGTTCAGACGATGCTTGGCTTTGAACTGGCACATGTTGGCATCAATGGCGCAAATGAGGAAGAAGCGCTGAAGGTTGCAAATCGCTTTGCGTTCCTGTTTGGCATGCCTGCAAAGATTGGCAATAGCTCCATTTTCGCAGGAACGGCAGTGGAAGTCATGAAGACCCCGTTCAAGGGTGCCAACGGACATATCGCAATCAGAACCAATTACATTGAGCGCGCCGTAAACTACATGACGACCGTGCTTGGCGTGGAGTTCGAGGAGCCCAAGAAGGATGAGAAGGGTAAGTACAAGGCA
The DNA here is from genome assembly GCA_015056795.1 of Lachnospiraceae bacterium. GTDB lineage: Bacteria > Bacillota > Clostridia > Lachnospirales > Lachnospiraceae > Acetatifactor. The sequence continues at coordinate 71,120 of SVFO01000011.1, read as the reverse complement.
ATTTATCTGAAGGAGCAAATCGGCGGCTTCGCAGTACATTTGGTGCAGAAGTAAGGCTGGTCTTTGAACCCTCAGGAAAACTCTGGGTAACATCGGAAACAAGGGAAACATTGAAATTCGTTGTACGTAGTCTGGATTTTGGCAGAAGAGTACAACAAAAGCAAGGAAAATCTTGAGAATTGTTGTCTGAAACAGGTGCAAGGTTCAGAAAGAGCAACGAAAATTAAGGAAACAAGGAAAATAGTTGTCCTGAGCCTGCCATGACATGGAAATAGGACAACAAAACGAAGGAAAATCAAGAAAATAGATGCAAAGAGCATCTTAACAAACAGGAGGATATGAATAATGGCTAAGGTTGTAACAATGGGTGAGATCATGTTGAGATTGTCTACCCCGAATTTTGAGAAGTTTATTCAGGCAGATGAGTTTGACGTAAATTATGGCGGCGGCGAGGCAAACGTTGCTGTTTCCCTTGCAAATTATGGACATGATGCTGAGTTCGTAACGGCTGTTCCGAACAATGAAATTGGTGAGTGTGCTGTTGCCGCACTGAGAAAGTATGGCGTTTGCACGAAGCATATTGCCAGATGTGGTGAGAGACTTGGTATTTACTATCTGGAGAGTGGTTGCTCCATGAGACCCTCCAAGGTTGTTTACGACAGAGCACATTCCTCCATTTCCACCGCGACGGAAGCAGATTTTGATTTCGCGGATATCTTCAAGGATGCAGATTGGTTCCACTTTACTGGAATTACTCCCGCCATTTCTGATGCGGCTGCAGAGCTTACCGAGAAGGCGCTGATTGCTGCAAAGAAGGCTGGCGTGAAGGTTTCCGTTGACCTGAACTTCCGTAAGAAGCTGTGGACCTCTGAGAAGGCTCAGAGAGTCATGAAGAATCTGATGAAGTATGTTGACGTCTGCATCGGTAACGAGGAGGACGCAGAGCTGGTGCTTGGCTATAAGCCTGGCAACACGGACGTAACGAGCGGTGACCTTGAGCTTGCTGGCTACAAGTCCATTTTCGAGCAGATGGTAGCGGATTACAATTTCGAGTACTGCATTTCCTCCTTGCGCGTAAGCCATTCCGCTTCCGACAATGGTTGGTCTGCATGTATTTATTCCAGAGATACCAAGGAATTCTATCATTCCAAGGAATATAGCATTCATCCCATCGTTGACCGCGTAGGTGGCGGTGATTCCTTCGCAGGTGGCGTGATCTGTGGCATGCTGGATGGCAAGGATTTCAAGTCTGCACTGGAGTTTGGCGTAGCTGCTTCCGCATTGAAGCATACGATTCCTGGCGACTTCAACATGGTATCCCGCAAGGAAGTGGAGACCTTGGCAGGCGGAGATGCTTCCGGACGTGTTCAAAGATAAGCAAAGAAAATTCAAGGGGCAGGGCGCGAAACGCCCTGCCTTTTTTGGTAGTTGGAATAAATCTTTGACCTCACGCAAAGAAGCGAAAAAAGAGTTGCCTCGGGATGTGGAACATGCTAGAATAATACTGTATTGTTCTGAATTGCGGGAAAGGAGGATTGCTACATGAATGGGAAAACCATGCAGATAAAAAAAAGAGTCGGCGCGTTTTCGTTAGTTCTTGTGATCCTGCTTACTGTTTTGTTTGGAACGAACGAAGGTCTGCCCTCCGCGAAGACATTCGACGAGTCCAAGAGCGAGGTGGCCACTTTGACGGGCGGAGCCTGCGCTGACGGAAACATAGAGAGCGTGGACGAGATTAATACCGCAGTCTATCATGCCGTGCTTCTTCGGCGTCTCTCTCATAAGCAGGTCCAGCAGATCCTGCGCATTTGTATAAGGCTATTTCTCTTGGCAGGGGTTGCCATTATCATTCTATTCGTTATGTGCTGCCTTCAACTGCAGCGTCATCAAAGCCGGACGATTCTGATTCGGTTTATTCACAGATCCGACGGAAAAAAATAAGCAGTATTCCTCTTCTGACCCTATGTGAGAACATAGGTCTATTTTGCGTGTAAAAAAACATAGGCATTTTGCGCATGTCAAACGTAATCCGAAAGAGAGGAAGAAAAACTTTATGAATCGAATAGTTGCATATATTTTGGTGGGTTTTATGGCACTTGTCGGAGGCGGCAGTACCATTTACATTGTTGTGTCATTATTTGCCATGATCCTATATAAGGCATACGGCGTAATCGTGCTGGGCCGCAAGTGGAGCGATTAGGCTAAGGAGGGAAAAAACATGTTAAATGATATCATCGTAGGTGCTTTAATCTTTATCTGTGTTGTTGCAACAGTCTGGGGATGGTGGATGGAGAACGGACCGACGAAGAAGGATTCGGGGAGAGGGGCGAAGAAAGAATCGCAAAGCCAGAGAGTCCATGATCAGGAGGACAATTCGAAGGAAAAGGAAGAGGAAAGGAAAGGATAAAACATGGAATTGTTATTACAAATACTTTTGTTGATTGCGGGGTTTGTGCTTCTCGTGAAGGGGGCAGACTGGTTTGTGGACGGAGCCTCGGGGATAGCTTCCAGACTTGGCATTCCAGAGCTGGTAGTGGGTCTGACCATAGTAGCCATGGGTACGTCTCTGCCAGAGGCAGCGGTCAGCATCGTAGCTGCGATCAAGGGTAGCGCGGAAATTACCATCGGAAACGTGGTGGGAAGCAATATTTTGAATGTGCTGATTATCCTTGGAATTACTTCACTGATCAGGGAGATCGCAGTGCAACGCTCCACGGTGCGCTATGAGCTTCCCTTTACTATTGGCGTTACGGTGCTTTTGGTCTGCCTGGGACTTTTGGATCATTACATAAGCCGTGCGGACGGCTGGATTCTTTGGATTTTCATGATCCTGTATCTGCTTTATCTTTGGCAGATGACAAAGAAGGGATCGCAGGAGGAGGCTAAGGAAGAGAGGCAAAAGCCGATATGGCTTTTGCTTCTCATGGTAGCATCAGGGGGTACCATGATCGTCTTTGGAAGTGACATAACCGTGGATGCTGCCACTGCCATGGCAAAGATGTTTGGCATGTCCGAACGCTTTATAGGTCTGACCATCGTGGCTCTTGGAACATCCCTGCCAGAGCTTGTAACGAGCGTTACCGCCGCCATCAAGGGAAAGAGCGACATTGCCATGGGAAACATTGTTGGAAGCAATATTTTTAACATTTTGTTTGTGGTGGGAACCACGGCGCTGATCACGCCCGTGGAGTATGCCGCTAGCTTTACGGTGGATAGTATCGTTGCCATTGTCACAATGCTGCTGTTACTCCTATGTGTTGCAAGGCATCATAAGCTGGGAAGGCTTGGAGGCACATTGCTGCTACTGAGTTACGGCGGATATTTTGTTTACCTCATGCAATCCTAGAGACGATGATTCTCAAAGGAGAGTTGATAGGAAACATAAAAAGAAAAGGAAAAGCAGATGGAAAGAAAACGAAAATCATTGCGAACGGTATTGCTGGATAAGTTAAAGGAGTCCTTCTCCTCCGTCATTCCAGTGGCGGCACTGGTGGCGATTTTATGTATGACTTCGTTCGTGGAACTGTCACGGAGGGAGGCGTGCACCTTCGCCATCGCCACCCTTTTTTTGATCCTGGGGATAGCGCTGTTTAATCTGGGAGCAGATCTGTCCATGACACCCATGGGGGAATACATAGGAACGGGTCTTTCCAAATCACGAAGGCTCCTTATTCTCCTGGCGGTGTCCTTTGTCATGGGTGTTTTTATTACCGTGGCGGAGCCAGATCTGTCCGTGTTGGCAAGCCAGGTGCGGAATGTGATAGATTCAACGCTCCTCACGGTGACCATCGGCATAGGCGTCGGTTTTTTCCTCCTTCTGGGAGTGATGAAGATTGTCTGGCAGAAGGATCAGGCATCGTTGCTTCTTTTGTTTTATCTTATGATTTTTGCCATGGTGGCACTTCTGTTTGAACGGGGGAAAAGCGCCTTCCTTCCCCTGGCCTTTGACTCTGGCGGCGTAACCACGGGGCCCATTACGGTACCCTTCATCATGGCGCTGGGTGTCGGGATCGCCGGGTCGGCAGGAGGAAAGAATTCCCAAGAGAACAGCTTTGGTCTTGTGGCGCTTTGCTCTGTGGGACCTGTACTCGCCATGCTGATCCTGCCCCTGTTCTCCAACGAAGCAATTACATATGAGGTGCCGAAGTATGCGCTGGAGGCGAATCTGTGGATGACCCTTTGGAAAACTGCCCTGGAAAACCTTCGGGAGGTGGCAGTGGCCCTGTTTCTCATTGTGTTCTTTTTTCTGGTGCTGCAGTTTACCATCCTAAAGATCAGCAGGCAGAGCCTGATCCAGATCTTTGCAGGCTTGATCTATACGCTCTCAGGGCTGGTGATTTTTCTGACCGCCGTGACCATTGGCTATATGCCCATCGGGTATAAGCTGGGCCATGACCTGGCAGCTGAAAATGGAAAGCTGGCGGTGGCCTTCTCCTTTGTATTGGGCATGGTGACGGTGCTGGCAGAGCCAGCCATCCATGTGCTAAATCGTCAGGTGGAGGAGGTGACCGACGGCAATGTGGGAAGGCTCCAGATGATGATCGCCCTGTCCATTGGCGTTGGTCTGTCGGTGGGTATGTCCGCCCTTCGGGTGCAGCTGGGATTCTCCATTCTGTATTATCTGATTCCAGGCTATCTACTGTCACTGACCTTGTCCTTCTTTGTGCCAAAACTTTATACCGCCATTGCCTTCGATTCTGGCGGGGTCGCCAGCGGTCCACTGACCAGCAGCTTTGTACTGCCAATGATCGTTGGCGTCTGTGTTGCCTTAAGGGGGGGAGATGCGGTTTTGGAAGGCGCCTTTGGCATGGTGGCAATGGTCGCCATGACACCGCTCATTGCCATACAGCTATTGGGATTCCGCGCCGTTGTTGCAAAGCAAACTCGGGACAAGGCTGCAATGCGGCACATCTTCTCTGCGGAGGATGCGGAAGTGATCTATTTTGAATGGGAGGATTAGAAAAGATGCAAAAAGGGAAAAAGAATATAGCGCCGATACGGCTCGAAATGCTGATTACCATTGTGGACAAAAAGAAGGCTGACTTTTATGCTGACCTGATCCAGACTTTTCAAGTGAACATGCAGATGATTTTAGCAGCGAAGGGGACGGCAGAGGAGAAAATGTTAGAGTATTTGGGATTGTCAAAGAACGAAAAGTCCGTTATCTTTAGCTTAGTGAGAGAAGATCGGCTGATGGAGATTCTTGGGGCGCTGGAGGATCGCTTTGCTTCCGTCAAAGGTGGCAAGGGCGTAGCCGTATCCATTCCCCTTTCTAGCATCATGGGGGCTTCGGCCTTCGGTTTTCTAAGTAATGAATTGCCAAGATTTGGCCTGACAGAGGAAGTGGGGAGGTGAATGGGATGAAAAATTCGGAATTTCAAATGGTGTTATGCATTGTCAATATGGGGTATTCCCCCATTGTCATGGAGGCGGCGAAGGAAGCTGGTGCCCGAGGCGGAACCATTCTTCACGGACGCGGAACTGCTAACCGCGAGGCGGAAAAGTTATTCCAGATTGTGATTCAGCCTGACAAGGAAATTGTTATGATCATAGTCAAAAATGAAATTAAGGATGAAGTGTTAAAGGCGATCAATGCTAAGGCTGGTCTGGAGACGGCAGGTCAGGGGATTGCATTCTCGCTGCCCGTGGATAGGACGGTGGGGATTACCTAAGGAGGAGAGTAAGGTGAGAAGGACAAAGATTACGTAAAATAGTTAAAGGAGACTTCGAAAAACGGCAGGAGAAACAAATTTGACAAGAAGGTGCCAATCGGTTAAAATATAATATGTGTCTCTATGCGAGACGAAAGATTGAGAAAGTGACGCTCATTACATGAAGAAACTTAGAAAACGATTATGGCTTTGGCTTTTCGTTCTATGTTTGACGGGGTGTGGGAGCGCGGATTCTGAGGAACATTTTTCTTCGACAATTCAGGAAGATGCAACAGTTTATCAGGCACAGTCAGGAGAAGAAGCGACTAAGGTATATCAGGCACAGGCAAAGAAAACGCAGGAAACCGCGATAAAGTCCATACAGTCATCTGACGATGCGAGCCAAGAAACGATAGATGCAGAGAAGAAAACGAATTCTGCCAAGGAAGCGGATGTCAACGCTACCGATACGGCTTCAGCGGGGACGGCAACGGAAGGAGTAGAAGCCGAAGCTTCTGAGACCGAAGAGGAAATACCCGAGGTGCAGGAATTGACGGACCAGGAGCTTCGAAGGCTTCAGTGGTCGATTCGTAGTACGGACAATGGCTTTTTCATTTGCCATTACTATCGCCCCGAAGAGATTGATTGGCAAACGGTTTTACAGGGCGGAGCAGGAATGAAGGTTACTCTGAGTGACGAGCAGGTTGCCGTGGTTCGCGAGAACCTTCGCACGGAAAGACTAGAGGAAGCATATCGAATTGCCGAGCTTCGCGGGGAAAACTTGATGGAAGAGCTGGAAGAAGGCGAGGAGCCGCCAGAGGAGCCCTTCACGGAGGAAGAATTGGCATTGAATGCCAGTCAGGTAACGGCGCTGACGAATCGTTCCGTACAGAATTTTGTGAAGTCAAGAACGGGTTTGGATTATTCGGAAGCAAGACATCCCTTGGAGTGGAAGGCGCTTGACAGGAATCTGATTTATTATGTTCCGAAACAGCTGGAGACCATGCGCGTGGAATTTATGAGTGCTACGGTCTGCGACAACATGTATGAAATTTATTACCGCAAGGCGGGATGGGCCCGTGAGAAGAAGGCTGAATATGTCATGACTGTCAAGGTGGAAAAGGGAAAATGGACCTTTATTTCGAACCTTCCCCTAGAGCAGGCACAGCCCAAGACGCTGGCCGATATAGAATATGTTACCTCCAAGGAATTGGCGAGATTGCAGGGGACAAAGGAACTGATTGAGGTCCCTGAGCTGCCAAAGGAAGAGGAGTATGAAGAGGAAGTCGTTACCTCCTCTAAGAAGAACGCGCCGAAGGAACCGACCTATTATTGGGCCATCATTACGGCGGCGCAGGATCAAACGGAAATTAGCGTTGAGAGACTTTATCAGGGCGATCTGATTACGGAAGGCCTCTTAAAGGATCGGTATTATATTCCAGGCGAAAGTATTGCGACGGTAACGCTGGATGCAGGCGAAAAGGTTGGCGTAAAGGTAACCCTGGAGGATATTCCGAAGCTTCGCATTCAGGTGATTTCAGGAAGCTACTATGGGGCCTATGCCTTTGGAGAGGAAAATCGTCTTAAGCGCTTTACCAAGGAAGGCTTCCCGCTTTCCACCTATGTCTATGGCAGAGATTATGCTGGAGAACAAAGAGGTCCCGAATATCAGAATGAGGCAGGCCTGCTTCGCTTCTTGGAAGGAACTTGGCTGTTCTATGATGGCGCGGAGGGAGAGTATACGGCAAAGCTGACCATCTCCAACAAGGGAACCATTACCATCGAGACGCTTACGGAAATCTATTACATGGAGATCTATGGCTACGATCGGTTGTATACGGATTCGCGATCGGATCCGCCCGACGTCATCAGAATTCGTTCCACGAACGAAGAGACCTTGGACATTTTTACAAAGCATTACCCCTTCCTGAAAACGAAGGTAGGGGACTATCGCATTAAGGCAATTCAAAAGGATGGCGTACAGCTGTTGATGTTGTCCTTTGAGAATAAGGGAAAGGATGGACTGTCCTACTTGCTACCAGGTGCAGACCTCCTTGCCGATGAAATTGTACTATACCGCTTTATCGGGGCATCCGGGGAAGTCGGGAATGAGGGGAAAGGTTAAGTAAGACATGAGAATTAATGAGATTTTGGCAGAAAAGAACTATTCCGTTTCCTTTGAGGTGTTTCCTCCGAAGACTAAGGACAACATGGAGACCGTCGTAACTGCGGCGAGAAAGATTGCTGATTTGAAGCCTGCGTTCATGAGCGTGACCTACGGGGCAGGCGGCGGCACCAGCGAATATACGGTGGAGATTGCCAGACAGCTTCAGGAGGAGCAGGGCGTTCCCATGATGGCGCATCTGACCTGTATTACCTCCGACAAGGAGACCGTTGACAGACAGCTGGTTCTCCTAAAGGAGAAGGGTATTCAGAACATTTTGGCACTGCGCGGAGACCGTCCTGACGGCTTTGAGCCAACTGAGAAAAACTTCCGCCATGCCATCGAATTAGTTCGGGAAATCAAGGAATTTGATCCGAATTTCTGTATTGCAGGAGCATGCTATCCTGAGACACATCCCGAGGCCGAGACGCAGCAGGAGGACATCAAGTACCTGAAGGAAAAGGTTGACGCAGGAATGGATTTCTTGATCACGCAGATGTTTTTTGACAATGCAGCCTTTTACAGCTATATGTATCAGCTTCGCGAGGCAGGCATTTTCGTACCAGTACATCCTGGCATCATGCCGATCGTCAACGCAACGCAGATGAAGCGGACCTTGAAGCTCTCAGGCTCCCAGCTGCCGCAGCGCTTCCGCAGAATTCTTGATACCTTTGGTAGTACGCCAGAATGCATGCGTCAGGCGGGCATCGCCTACGCAACGGATCAGATTATTGACCTGTTCGCGAATGGATTCCGCACCGTGCACGTGTACTCCATGAACAACCCTGCCGTGGCATCCGCCATTATGGCAAACCTTTCGAAAATTCTAGAGTTATAAATAGGGTCCATCTGATGATGCTTTTCGCGGGTCAGGTGAAGCTATGAATAGGAAAAGGAAACGCCTAGTTAGTACATTTGATGCTAACTAGGCGTTTTTATGCGAACAACACAGGATGTCAGAAATCAATCCTGTGTTGTCCGCAAAGTAGGGAGGTATGTTTAGGAGGGTGATTATGGCGTTAGTTAGGAGAGGAAAAGCTGCGACCAATACTTGGTTCCATTGGCGGTCTGATAGTAGCCGATGCCAATGGTCGTAAAGTTTTTGTTCATGATATTTGCGCGGTGTCCCTCGCTGTTCATCCATGCATTGACCACCTCTTCAGGAGAGCGCTGACCATAGGCGATGTTCTCCCCAGCGTAGCGGTAGCTGATGCCGTATTCCTTTAGGATCGTGAAGCAGGAGGTGCCATTAGGACGCGTATGGGAGAAGAGCTGCACGGTTTCCTTAGCACGAGCAAGTGCGGCGGCCTGCAGGGTTTCATCCACCTTCAGGGCAGGCAAGCCCTCCTTCGCGCGCTCCGCATTGACAAGCGCAACCACCTGCTCCTCGTAGGTAGGAAGGCCTGTATCATCTGGATTACCAGCGGGGGCGTCATGATTTTCTGTAGCTTCGTCAGAATTGGTTGGTGATTCCTCGGGGATAGTTATGACTTCATCTGGAGCAGACGCGGATTCCTCAGGAATGGTCGGCGTTACCTCTGGAATGCACGAATGATCAGTAGGATTTGCACATGTGTTCTGGTTAGGACACGTTAAGTTAAAATAGCAAGCCAAATTCGGATAATTCTTGGCTAAGTACTCTTGTAGAAACTGATTCAGGTCACCACAGCTGTTTGAATTCATGCATGACCTAGGGCAAACTTGAACATAAGTGCTGGCCTTAGAAGAAACGGGCGAGAAGACTATGCCAAGCGTTGTGATGATAGTTCCGATCATGATAAATGTTTTTCTCATTTTTTTCTCCTTTCGCGTTGAAATGTTACGAAATTGTTACAATATCAGCATAAAACAGACAAAAAGAAAAAACAATGCACAAAATATGGTAAAAAGGCGAGAAAGTTTTTGTGAAAAACCGCTTTTTAAGTTGAAAACATAATATAAAACGAGTATAATAGGATTGTTATAGTGTACCCTGAGATAACTATGGAGGAGTGAGGCAATGGATTTTAGCGGAATGATGAAATTCATGGGTGCTTGGAATACTTTTAAGGAGAATCATCCGAAGTTTCCAGCGTTTTGCAAGGCAGTGGCGCAGCGGGGATTAAAAGAGGATACCGTGATAGAGATTATCGTGACGACACCTAATAACGAGCGCATTGAGACAAGCCTGAAGGTTAAGGCGAGTGACTTGGAGCTGCTTGGAAGCTTTGGAAATTTAAACTCTTAAGAACTACTAGAAATTTTGAAAGGTAAAAGGAATATGGCAAAGGAATTATTGAAGAGAGAAGACGTACGCGTAGAGGATACCTGGAAGGTGGAGGATATGTATGCCACCGTGCAGGATTGGGAAAAGGATTTAGAAGCAATCAGTGACCTTGCTAAGAAAATCGCAGGCATGGAGGGAAAGCTGTCAGAAAGCGCAGCAAATCTCCTGCAGATGCTCGAGTGGGACGCTGCCTATGGCGAAAAGCTTGATCTCGCATATAACTACGCGGAGCGCTTGTTTGATCAGGACCAGAAGAACACGAAGCATCAGGCCATGAGCGCTAAGATGATGAGCCTGTATGCAGAAGGGGCTGAGATGATGGCATTTGCTCAGCCAGAAATCATTGCACTTGACGATGAGACGCTGGAGAATTTTTATCAGGCAGAGCCCGGCCTGGAATTTTATCGCAAGGAGATCGAGGAGATTCGCCGCATGAAGGCGCATTGCTTATCTGCCGAGATGGAAAAGCTTGTTGCACAGACGACGGAGATGAGTCAGGTTCCTTCCGACACCTTTTCCATTCTCAACAACGCAGACCTGGAGTTCCCTGAGATGGTGGATGACAAGGGCGATACCGTTCGCATCACCCACGGCAGATATGGCATCCTGATGGAATCTTCAGATCGCAGGGTGCGCAAGGAAGCCTTTGAGAAGATGTATTCCGTTTACAAGCAGTTCAACAATACCCTGGCGAGCCTTTACAATGGCCAGGTGAAGACGCAGATTTTCAATGCAAAGGCTAGAAAATATAACTCCACGCTGGAAGCAGCCGTAGATCACAACAATGTTTCTCCGCAGGTTTACAAGAATCTGGTAGATACCATTGATGCGAATGTCGAGCTTCTGCACCGCTATGTTCGTCTTCGTAAGAAGTGCCTTGGCATTGACGAGCTTCACATGTATGACATTTATACGCCCATGATCGAGGGCGTTGCGAAGGAGGTTTCCTTCGAAGAGGCAAAGGAGACCGTGCTGAAGGCATTGGCGCCTCTCGGCGAGGATTATCTGGCAAAGCTTCGTGATGGCTTTGCAAATCGTTGGATCGATGTTTATGAGAATGAGGGCAAGAGAAGCGGAGCATATTCTGCTGGCGCTTATGGCACGCATCCTTATGTGCTGCTCAATTATAATAACACTCTTGACAACATGTTCACGCTGGCTCATGAGATGGGACATGCGCTTCACAGCTGCTACTCCAATGAGAATCAGCCGTTCATTTATGCAAATTACAAGATCTTCGTGGCAGAGGTCGCCTCCACGACCAACGAGATCCTGCTGATGGAATATCTCTTGAAGAACACCGAGGATAAGAAGGAGCGCGCTTATCTGCTCAATCATTATCTAGACAGCTTTAAGGGGACCGTATTCCGCCAGACGCAGTTCGCTGAGTTCGAGATGCAGAGCAATGCTCTTTGCGAGAGCGGTGAGAGCCTGAATGCTGAGAATCTGAATAAGATGTACTATGAGCTGAACAAGAAATATTATGGACCCGACATGATCTCCGATGATCAGATTGCATACGAGTGGGCGAGAATTCCGCACTTCTATTACAATTTCTATGTTTATCAGTATGCAACCTCCTTCTCGGCATCCGTGGCAATCGCAAAGGCAATCCTAAGCGAGGGCGCTCCTGCCGTAGAAAGATATAAGAAATTCCTCTCTGGCGGATGCAGCCAGCCTCCCGTAGAGCTTCTTAAGATCGCGGGCGTTAACATGGAGACGGCAGCACCAATCGAGGCAGCAATGAAGACATTCGAGGAAATCCTTGCCGAGATGGAGAAGCTGGTAGGCTAGAGCTTTCTAAGAACCTTATGGCAAATCTCGGGGCTAGGTTTGGATGGTCTTTCTAGTAACCATTTAACCTAGAAAGATCATCCAAACCTTCCCCTCGAGGTTGTTGCAAGCTGTTAGATGTCATTCTCGAAAGCTCTAGGTAGGATTTGATATTGATGAAGAAATGAAGAATGAGGGAAGTACGATGGCTGAGCGTAAGAATTTAGCGAATATGAAGGTAAAGAAGAAGTCGGCGGATGATAAGCCCTGGGAGAAGATGTACACGGGGAAGGCTGCTGATAAGGCAGCAAACAAGCCTGTAGACAAGGCAAAGGCTACAGGGAAGTCTGAGGACAGAACAAAGGCGGCTGGCACTGGCAAAACCGCTGATAAGTATAAGAGCACTGGCACCGGTAAGGCGGGAGACAAGTATAAGTCTGCTGGAACCGCTAAGCCCGTTAAGGACGAGAAGAGTGCCGTAAAAAAGATCGTGAAGGAGCCGCGTGATTTCCTGTATCTCCTTCCGAAGAAGACGACGGCGAAGAGTCTTGCGAAGGCGCTGGATTTCCTTGACAAGAAGGCGGTTGAGGTCTGGGACGACGAGTGCATCCTGGAGATCACGACCAAGGAAGGCGTCATTACGTTTGAGGATATTCGTGAGAGCCTGGAGAAGAATGACTTAAAGATATTAAATGACCTTCGCACGAAGCAGGTGCTGTCCTGTGATTATGAGTCCACCAATTCCGAACTCGTACAGAAGGTGATGACAACCTTCCTGAAGGAGTTTGGCGGAAAGATCGGTTCCGATACCGAGGACTTCGAGCCATTTGTGCCTGTAGAGAAGCTGTAGGGGAGCAGTAGCATGATTGAATCAACGCTTTGTTACGTGGAGCAGGATGGGAAATATCTGATGCTCTACAGGAATAAAAAGAAACAGGATCCCAATGCAGGAAAGTGGATTGGCGTGGGCGGAAAGCTGGAGTCCGGCGAAACCCCTGAACAGTGCCTTGTGCGCGAGGTACGCGAGGAGACGGGATTGGAGCTGACGGAATTCACGTATCGCGGGAAAATCCTGTTTTGGCTGGATCCGTGGGAGGATGAAATCACCTATCTCTATACCGCGACTGGCTTTCGCGGCGAGCTTGCGGAAAGCTGCTCAGAGGGAGAGCTCCACTGGGTGAGCTTTGAAGAGATTCCGTCCCTGCCGCTTTGGGAGGGTGACAAGTACTTCCTGAAGGATTTGATGGAGGGAAAGAACGATATTGAAATGGAGCTTTCCTATCATGGTGACAAGCTGGCGTCCGTGGTCCCGAAGCCGAAGCTGACGCAGGAGAATGTCGTGGAGCTCATGGATCGGAAATTCCTAAAGGCCTATGATTTGAGCTATTTCCCGGGAAGACATTATTTCATGTCAACCCGCCGCGATAAAGACGATTTGGTTGCGCTGAAGGACGAGAAAGCGTTCCGCGCCATGCAGCCAGATGCCGTTGGATGCGTTGTGATTTTGAAGTGCAAGGACAAGGAGCCAAGACTTCTGTTATTGCGCGAGATGAGATTCCCTACGGGACAGTTCCTCTTAGGCGTTCCCGCAGGCCTTCTGGATCCAGAGGATTTGGAAGAAGAGAATCCCGTGTTCTGCACGGCCATTCGCGAGCTCTCCGAGGAGACGGGGCTGACCTTTGAACCTACGGATGAGATCAAGCTCGTCAACCCGTTCTTATTTAGCTCTCCAGGCATTACGGACGAGAGCAATGCCATGGTTCAAATGACGCTGTACCGTGACGAGGAGCCGACGCTGACCATGGCGGGAAATGTCGGCGGAGAATGCGTCGGAAGCTTCTGCTTGTTTACCAGGAAGGAAGCAGAGGAGCTCTTACGAACTGGAGTGGATCAGCTTGGTATCTACTACTCAGTTTACACCTGGATCGCGCTGATGACCTTTGTCTCAGGCTTCTGGAGCTAAAAAGACTAGAAATGACGAAGTAAAAGCAATCTGAAGGCCGTCAACAGAGCGGCAAGCGAAAGATCTTGAGTTATCAAGCGCAGTAACATACGAGAGGATGGAAAGGGGTCAATATGAATTTATCATTGATTTCAACAAAAGGCAGTCCAAAAAGTATGATGATCTACCACGAGGATCCTTCTAAGCTTCACGTGGGGACCATTCCTACTCATGCCTGGTTTGTACCCTTTGATGATAAAAAAGTGGCGGAGGGGCTTGATCCCTTCGGCCCGAAGGAGACCTCCACGAGAGTGGAAATGCTGAACGGTACTTGGAATTTCCAGTACTTTGACAGTGTGATCGACCTCGAGGATGATTTTACGAAACTGAAATTGTCGGATAAGATTCCTGTGCCGTCAAACTGGCAGCTGCATGGCTATGACATTGCACAGTACACGAACATTAGCTATCCGATTTCCTTTGACCCGCCCTATGTACCTGACGAAAATCCCGTGGGCATCTATCAGAGAAGCTATTCCTATGTGCCCGACGGACTTGAAAGAATCCTGACCTTTGAAGGCGTTGACAGCTGCATGTACGTCTTTATCAACGGCCAGATGGCAGGCTATACCCAAGTATCCCATTCCTTCTCAGAGTTTAATATTACGCCCCTCTTGAAAAAGGGCAGAAACAGCATCGTCTGCGCCGTATTGAAATGGTGCGACGGAACCTATCTTGAGGATCAGGATAAAATCCGGCTTTCCGGTATTTTCCGCGACGTATATGTTGTTTCGAGGCCTGTGAAGAGACTTACGGATTACCGCGTGCGCGCAAATGCCAAGGGTAATTTTATCCTGATGGTAAAGGGCGCAGACGCAAGCTTTTCCCTTCAGGCACCGAACGGCAAGACCATTTTGAAGGGCAAGATTAAGGCCGGGGAAAAGTTTGAAACCAACCTTGAAAAAATCATTCCCTGGACGCCGGAGAAGCCTGCGTTATATCGCTTGGCTCTGCATTCCGAGGGTGAAATCATCGGAGAGAGAATTGGCTTCCGTACCATTGAGGTTTCCAATGGCGTTGTCAAGATGAACGGCTCACCGATTAAGTTCCGCGGCGTAAACCGTCATGACAGCTATCCCGATACGGGATATTATGCATCAGAAAAGCAGATGCGTAGGGATCTTGAGCTGATGAAGCAGCACAACATCAACGCGATCCGCAGCTCTCATTATCCGAATGCACCTTTGTTCTACAGATTGTGCGACGAATACGGCTTCTACGTGATTGCCGAGGCTGACTTTGAATGCCATGGCTGCGCGGAGGTCTTCCAGAATATTCAGTGGACCCGTAAAGAGGGTAACGGCGGCATGGCGCTGATCGCCATTGATCCGCAGTTTAAGGATGCCATTGCAGACAGGGCTGAGCGCCTTGTAAGCCAGCATTATAACCGTCCCTGCATTATCATGTGGTCTCTTGGCAACGAGAGTGGGTGGGGCGAGAATCTTTTGAACTCTGCAAAGCTTGTGAAAAAGCTGGATAAATCAAGACTTTTGCACTATGAAAGCACCCATAGCCTGGACGATACGCCCACGGCAATCTTGGATGTCGTATCGAAGATGTTCCCCTCCGTGCAGGAGGTAAAGCGCTTTGTCATGGAGCGCAACGAGACAAGGCCTCTGGTGCTTTGCGAGTATTGTCATTCCATGGGAAATGGCCCTGGAGACTTAGAGAACTATCGTAAGGTATTTTATTCCAACGAGCGCTATGCTGGTGGATTTATTTGGGAGTGGTGCGACCACGCCCTGATCATCGGAAAGACTGAGGATGGCCGCGTAAAATACGGCTATGGTGGAGATTTCGGTGAGGGAGAGCTGCATCATGACGGCAATAACTGCGTCGATGGTTTAGTATCGCCTGACCGCATTCCTCATCCTGGCCTGAAGGAGGCAAAGCAGGTGTACCGTCCCGTTCGCGTAACGCTGGGCGAGCAGGCGGGAGAAGTCGTGCTTCGTAGCTTCCTTGCATTTGAGGATGCAGGAACCCTTTACAATTGCACCTATGAAATTACGGATCATGGCAGAAAGATTGCGGATGGAAAGCTTGACTTTTCCGTGAAGCCCATGGGGCAGCAGAGCTATATTCTGCCTGACATGAAGCTACTCAGCGGAAAGGAGCTGGCAATTCGCTTCCTCTTCACGCTGAAGGCAGATACACTTTGGGCCAAGAAGGGCCATGAGGTATGCTTTGATCAGCTGATTCTGTCTGAATTAGAGCCGCACGAGAAGCGCAAGCCCATCGTTGCTGGATTGACATTGCAGCAATCACCCTTGAGCTTTGTGGTGACCGCGGGTGACATTGTTTATACCTTAAACCGCAGGACGGGTGAGATTTCCTCCATCAATTGGCAGGGAATCGAGCTTTTGGATCGTCCGATCCAACACAATTTCTTCCGCGCACCGACAGATAATGACGTCATGAAGGCGGAGTGGTATCAGGCGCATCTGCAGTCCTACATGACGAAGATCTATGAGACCACTGCGGAGGAGAAGGATGGCGAGGTTGCCATCAACATCAAACAAGCCTTTGGCTGGAGCATGCACCAGCCCTTCGCGAGATGTGAGACGGAGATGCTCTTTGGAAAGGATGGTTCCGTCCGCATCATTACGGACGGTGAGACCAGCAATAAGGTGACCTTCCTGCCGAGATTTGGACTGCGTCTGTTCCTGAATCAGGAATTTGACCGCGTGAGATATTATGGCTTTGGACCGGAGGAGAGCTATATCGACAAGCGCCGCGCTTCGTGGCTGGGGCTCTTTAATGCGAAGGTTTCTGAGATGCACGTGGACTATATCAGACCGCAGGAGAATGGATCGCATTATGGCTGCAAATACTTAGAGTTAAAGGGGAAGGATGCCCGCGTGCGCTTTGAGGGAGCTAGACCGTTCTCGTTTAACGTATCGGAGTACACGCAGGAGGAGCTTACGGAGAAGAAGCACAATTTCGAGCTGGAGAAGAGCGGAAGTACGGTGGTCTGCATCGACGGGGCCATGTCTGGAATCGGATCTGCGAGCTGCGGACCGTCTTTGTCCGATAAGTACCGCATACCGCTGCCCAACATACACTTGGATGTTACGATCGTGGTTAGATAGGTTATGGATATGGAAAAACTCGGGGCTGGCTTGGAGTTGAGTAGTAGTGTTGACAAGAAAGAGATAGGCAAGTTTTATGAGCGGAAAAAGAAAAATTTTAAGTAATAAGATATATTTATATCTGACGGAGTTTTTTGCGGGGATGTCCGTGATGGCAGTAGAATTAGGGGCAAGCAGGTTGCTTGCCCCATATTTTAGTTCATCGCAAATTGTTTGGACGATCATTATTGGAACGATTATGATTGCGATGGCGTTGGGAAATATTTACGGCGGACGGGCAGCGGATAAGAGGCCAGATCCTGACAGGCTGTATGGACGGATTATTTTGGCAGCGATTTGGATTGCGTTGATTCCCGCGATTGGAAAGTATGTGATTATCGGTATTTCGGCCGTGATGATTTTTTCCGTGAATCATATGTTCCTGATTTGGGCGGCGTTTGCAGCATGTATGGTGATCTTTGTGTTCCCGCTGTTCCTTTTGGGTACGGTGACACCGTCACTGGTAAAGTTTACGGTGGATGATCTTGGCGACAGCGGTAAGACGGTTGGTATGTTGAATGCTTTTAATACGATTGGCAGTATTATTGGTACCTTTGTGCCGACCTTCCTGACGATCCCTGCCGTGGGAACCTCGATTACATTTCTGATCTTTGCGGGAATCCTGTTATTGCTAGCGATCCTGTACTTCTTTAGCCCCACTGAGAATTCTGGTGGAGACAAAGGTGAAAAGCCATCAGAAGCTGGAAAAAAGGATAAAAAGACGGGAAAAAATGCTACTAAGATTACTGCTGGTATTATCGTATTTGTAGTGGCATGTTTTACGGGAAAGTCGGATAGCTTTGCCTTTTGGGAAAATGATCTCGTTTTTGAGGGTGAGTCGGTCTATAACTACCTGCAGGTACGGGAGGATGATAAGAGAACCTATCTTTCCACGAACGTGCTGTTTGGCGTTCAGTCCGTGTATGAGAAGGACGGAAAGCTGACGGGAATGTATTATGACTATGCCATGGCAGCGCCGTATATGGCAGGAATCATGGAAAAGGATGGCCTGGACATGTTGATTCTCGGCATGGGGACGGGAACCTACGCGACGCAATGTAACCGTTTTTTTGACGGAATACGCGTGGAGGGTGTCGAGATTGATGAGGACATTACAAAGCTCGCGCGGGAATACTTTCATCTCTCCGAGGAGATCCCTGTTTACACCTATGATGGGCGTGCCTATCTGAATGCCGTAAAGGAGACCTACGACGTCATCATGGTGGACGCTTATCAGGACATTACGATTCCGTTTCAGATGTCCTCGGTGGAATTCTTTACGATGGTTAAGGATCATTTAAATCCAGGCGGAGTCATGGTAGTCAACATGAACATGCGCGGACAGAGCGAAAAGCAAGGCATTACCTATGCGCTGGCCCAGACCATCAGCAGCGTATTTCCCACTTGCTATCAGGTCAATGTTCAGGGGACTTCCAACCGCGAGTTCTTTGCCTCCGAGAATCCCGAGATTCTTGAGGTCATGGCAAAGAATCTCGAGAGAGAAGAGAACGCAGAGCTTCTCGCCATGATGCATCGCGTGACGGAGAACCTTGAGGCGTATGTTCCTGTTACGGTGGCAGATAAGAGCGGCAGAAATGATAGAGACAATTCTGTTATCGAGAGTAATGCAAATGATGGCGTAATCAATTCTGACAAAATCGACAGCGTCATGACGGATGATCAGGCGCCCGTGGAGCTCCTGGGCATGCAGGTGATTGATGAGCTGATCGCGGATGAGGTCAGCTATTATAAAAAAATCTACAATGAAGGCGGCATTCAGGGCCTGCTGAGGGCATTCGAATTCTAAAAGTAAGGTGAGTGCATGAGAAGAAAAATAAACGTAATTGCAACTTTATTATTTATTTTTCTAATGATGGTACTAGTGGTCGTATACACGACGCGCCTGTTCCTTCGGATCTCTGTGTCCAATATTTATGAGGTTGGAGAGGATAAGATTTCCGGGCTCGCCGTGACGATGGAAAACTATCTTGATACGGCGAAGAGCGTTCTTTGGGTGACCGCAGACACGGTTGATGACATGATCTCAAATGGAGACAGCTCAAAAAGAATTCTCAGCTATCTCGTAAAGGAGACGAAGAACCAGGAAGAGCAGTTTGACGAAAACTATACAGGAATTTATGGCTATATTCGCGGTGAATACCTTGACGGTCTTGGCTGGACTCCGTCCGAGGATTATGATCCCTTGACCCGCGACTGGTACCTCGCTGCAAAGGAGGCGGCAGGCGAAAGTACGATTGTGTCCCCTTATGTCGATGCGCAGACGGGAGCAGTCATCATTTCCTTCAGCCGACTTTTGTCGGACGGGGAAAGCGCGCTCTCGCTTGACGTCACCATGAATAACATTCAGAGCATTATTCAAAATGTCACGATCAAGGACAAGGGCTATGGCTTTATCGTCAATGAAGATGGCATGATCATTGCACATCACGATGCATCCCTCAATGGACGCTATATTTCCGAGATCCCTGGCTATGAAGGCTTTTGGGAGAACATGCAGAATGCCGAGGATTCCAACTTCCAAACCGAGGTGAATGGAGAAAGCTCCACGGTATTTATCGAACAGGTTCTGCAGCAATGGTATGTTGTTATTGTCGTATCAGACGTAGATCTCTTCGAGGACGTAAAGTCCATGCTGATCGTCAATATCCTCGTATACTCGATCAGCTTTTCCGTGATTGCGCTGATTTGCTTTATCGCTTATCGAATCGAGCGAAAGTATCATCAACGCGTCGAAGAAATGAAAATCAACGAGCAGAAGCAGGAATTTGAGGCAGAGGTTTTGAGACTGGAGAAGTCTGCCGCAGATGCTTCCAATAAGGCGAAAAGTGATTTCCTCGCGGAGATGTCTCATGAAATCCGAACGCCCATCAATGCCGTGCTTGGCATGAATGAAATGATCCTGCGAGAGGCGCAGGAGGCGAACGTGCTTCATTATGCGGAGAACATCCAGGACTCTGGAAAAACCTTGCTTTCCATCGTCAACGATATCCTGGACTTCTCTAAGATCGAGGATGGAAAGCTGGAGATTCATCCTGTCGCATATGATCTTTCCAGACTCCTTGTCAACCTTGTCAATTCCATTCAGGAGAGGGCGAAGGCAAAAAAACTCGAGCTCGTGGTCGAGGTGGACGAGAAGCTTCCCTCGCGCCTTAGAGGAGATGACGTTCGCGTAAGTCAGGTCATTATGAACCTTCTGACCAATGCCGTAAAGTATACGGAGCGAGGCAGAGTGACCTTCTCCGTGCATGAGGGCCGCAGGGACGGCGAGAATGTTTATCTTGACGTGTGCGTAAAGGACACGGGCATTGGCATTCGCGAGGAGGATCGCGCGAAGCTCTTCGAATCCTTTGAACGACTGGAGGAGAAGCGAAATCGCCACATTGAGGGCACGGGCCTTGGCATGGCGATCGTCGTGAAGCTCCTTAGCATGATGGAGAGCGAAATCCATCTGGAGAGTAACTATGGAAAGGGATCGGCGTTCTCCTTCCGCCTAAGGCAGGGAATTGTCAATGCTGAGCCATTGGGCAATTATGAGGAGCGCGTGAGAACCAGCGAGCGAAGAAAGATGGAAAAGGCATATCTCTATGCTCCTGGAGCCTCTATTTTGATCGTGGATGATAATCGGATGAATCTTGAGGTCGCAAAGAATTTGCTAAAGCGCGCAGGAATCCAGCCTGACCTCGCGATTTCTGGAATGGAAGCCATCGAAATGATCCGCAGGAAGTTCTATCATGTCGTTCTTTTGGATCACATGATGCCGAAAATGGACGGCATCGAGACGCTGGCAAAGCTCAAGGAAGAAAGGCTTCTTGGCGAACGGACGGCAGTCATTGCACTCACGGCAAATGCGATCGTTGGGGCGAGAGAGAGGTATTTGGCAGCAGGATTTGATGACTATCTGCCAAAGCCCATTGATTCCGCAGAGCTGGATGAAAAGCTGGCAGAGTACCTGCCAAAGGAACTGGTGACCTATCGAAATCCTGTGAATTCTGGTGAGACATCAAAGCAGAAAGAGGATTCAGAAATCATGGAATTCCCTGCGATGGACGAGCAGGAGGAGCAGGTAAAAGACGCTTCTGGAATCCTGGAGAAGGTAGAAGAATTAGGGATTTCTACGAAGATGGGACTTGGCTACTGCGCGGATGATGCGGAGTTCTATGTCGGCATCATGAAGGATTACGTAGAGGCCTTTTCGGAAAAGAAGAATGCGCTAGAGACCTTTTATCAGGAGAAAAATTGGAAGGAATATCGGACGGTGATTCACAGCGTGAAATCCGCGAGCAAGACGATTGGCGCGGTGGAGCTGTCTGAGGATGCAAGGCTCCTAGAGGATGCGGCCGCACAGGAGAACGAGGCATATCTTACGGAGAAGCATGACATTGTTCTTTCCGAATATGAGGACCTGGCGTGCAAGCTTCAGCAGATTTTGAATGGAAATTGAATAAAAGATCAGTGGGAGCCGAGAGATTAACAAACTCTCGGCTCTCGCAGTTCAATGCGTAGCTTTTCGGGATCCTCTAGAATGCAAATCTTATCGCCGTTCATTTCATCCAGCACGGGCACGCCATACCTTTCCGCAAGCTCCTCAATATGGTTAACCTGAAGGGTAAAATACCGAATGCCAACATGCTCTGGATGCAGGTCGTGCTTGGGCCGCAGCTTATTGACATAGAAGATGAGCTTTAGCCCATAGCCCTCCATGGTAATCGTCTGTTCATAGATACTTCTTTTCCTCGCTGTCTCCCGAAATCCAAGGCTACTATAGAAATCGATCGTAGCATCCGTTTGCACTAAGAAGTATAATTGACTTAATCCTTGAATCATATCCTTTTCCCCATTTCTTTCGTGTTTTCACTTTTTTCAAACATCCGAGATTATAACACAGAAAACGAGCTCCATCCAAGAGCAACTCATGTCAAAAAATATACCCATTTTTGCGGGTACAATCTTATGTTGACAAGCATAAGCAAGACTGATATGATTGGAAACTGGAATGAGGAAATGAGTATTATGCAATGCATACAAATTAGAGGTATGGAAAAGATTGACTTGGATAAAATGGATGCGGAGAAGAAACATATGGAAGAGCGTAATAGAGAAGAGGTAAATAGAGAAGTGGTAAATAGAGAAGAGACGGAATTAGAAGAAGTGAGAGTGGAAGAAGCTGATGAGGCTGAGAATGCGGAAGAGTCAGAAGAGTTGGAAATGGATCCTTTTAAGTACAAGGGGGAGTTATTGAGGGATGCTTACTCTGAGACTGACAAATTAAATATGCGCATACTCATGGAATCCTTTATGAGAATCTATGAGCAAACCTATGGACCGCTGATACAGGCGTTTCCTGCGGAGGATGGAAGGGAGCTATTCCTGCGATTCTTGGCGCCGATCGTTGAAGGGAGAGGAAGCATTACCATTGATGAACAGACTAAGAACGAGAACTGTACGGATGTCATTATTGAATATTGTGGGCAGCAGTATCTTATCGGATTGAGAATCTGGCGACGCGAACGACATGCGGCGAAGGGAAAACAGCAGGTTCTTGAGTATCTGGATCGCTATGGACTAAAGAACGGATACATGCTCAGCTTTGTCTTTGACGACTGCAAAGTAACAGGAGTACAGTGGGTCAATGTTGGTGAGAAGGTTATCTGCGAAGGGACGATTTGAAAATAAACATTTATCCTGAACAGGTGACAAAGGAGGAAGTCAATATAATGTAAGTTAAAACCAATATAATGAATTCCAATCCGATATCACTGGCATTATAATGCTAGTGATATCTTTTTTTGGAGGTAAAATCATGAAGAAAGCATTGATCACTGGTATTACGGGACAGGACGGATCTTATCTGGCCGAGTTTTTGCTGGAGAAGGGATATGACGTGCATGGAATCATTCGTCGTTCCAGCGTTGATTATAGGGAGCGCATTGCACATTTAGAGGGAAATCCTTGCTTTCATCTGCATTACGGGGATCTGTCGGATTCCATGAGCCTTGTAAAGGTCATTGGCAGCGTTCGCCCGGATGAAATATATAATTTGGCTGCGCAGAGTCATGTTCAGGTAAGCTTTGACGTGCCTGAGTTTACGGCGGACGTGGATGCAACGGGCGTGCTTCGCGTGCTGGAGGCGGTTCGTGTCTGCGGTTTGGCGAAGACCTGCCGCATTTATCAGGCATCGACTTCGGAGCTCTACGGAAAGGTGGAGGAGGTTCCTCAGAACGAGAACACGCCCTTCCATCCGTATTCTCCTTATGCGGTTGCGAAGCAGTATGGCTTCTGGATTACAAAGGAGTATCGCGAGGCATATGACATGTTCTGCTGCTCTGGAATTCTTTTTAATCATGAGTCCGAGCGCCGTGGTGAGACCTTTGTTACGAGGAAGATTACCTTGGCCGCAGCCCGCATTGCACAGGGTAAGCAGGACAAGCTGTATCTTGGAAATCTGTCCTCCCTTCGCGACTGGGGATATGCGAAGGATTATGTGGAGTGCATGTGGCTGATCCTGCAGAATGAAAAGCCGGAGGACTTTGTCATTGCGACCGGCGTGCAGCATTCCGTCCGCGAGTTTGCAACGCTTGCCTTCCATTTCGCAGGGATTGAGCTGGAATGGCAGGGCGAGGGTATGGACGAGAAGGGTATTGACAAGGCAACGGGTAAGGTTCTTGTTGAGGTTTCTCCTGACTTTTATCGTCCGACGGACGTGGTAAACCTTTGGGGTGACCCGACCAAGGCGCGGAAGGAGCTTGGCTGGAATCCGACGAAGACGAGCTTCGAGGAGCTGGTGCGGATCATGGTGGAGCATGACATGAAGAAGGTGGCCGTGGAACGCGCTGAGGAGCATATCAAGACGAACCTTGCGGAGTACCTGGAAAAAGGCGTTGTAAAGTAAAAAGTAGTGTGAGAAGCGAGAAAGAGTGTAGAAAGATGATGGAGAAAGACGCGAAAATATATGTGGCAGGCCACAGAGGAATGGTGGGCTCTGCGATTGTAAGGGAGCTGGAGAGACAGGGGTATCACAACCTTGTCCTTCGTACCCATAAGGAATTAGACCTGACCCGTCAGGATCAGGTAGAGAAGTTCTTTGCCGAGGAGAAGCCAGAGTATGTGTTCCTTGCAGCCGCAAAGGTTGGAGGAATTATGGGTAACGCGACTGCGAAGGCTGACTTCATGTACGACAACATGATCCTCGAGATGAACGTGATTCATTCTGCATGGAAGAACGGATGTAAGAAGCTGGAGTTCTTAGGTTCTTCCTGCATTTATCCCCGCATGGCGCCTCAGCCCATGCCCGAAAGCTGCCTGCTGACCTCTTCTCTGGAGCAGACGAACGAGGCATATGCGCTCGCTAAGATCAGTGGATTGAAATACTGTGAGTATTTGAATGGTCAGTATGGCACGGATTATATTTCCGTGATGCCGACCAATCTGTACGGTCCGAATGATAACTATCATCCTGAGCACAGCCACGTGTTGCCTGCGCTGATTCGGAGATTCCACGAGGCGAAGCTGAGCGGCGCTAAATCAGTTACCTGCTGGGGCGACGGATCACCCCTTAGAGAGTTCCTGTACGTAGACGATCTTGCAAATCTCTGCGTTTTCCTGATGAACAACTACAGCGGAGATGAGACCGTGAACGCAGGTACTGGTAAGGAGCTGACCATCAAGGAACTGACCGAACTGGTGGCAAAGGTCATCGGCTACGAGGGAGAGATTCTCTGGGATCCTTCCAAGCCCAACGGAACACCGAGAAAGCTTCTTGACGTCAGCAAGGCAACGAAGCTTGGCTGGACCTACAAGACGGAGCTTGAGGACGGCATTAAGCTGGCATACGAGGATTTCTTGAATAATCCCATGAGGGCGGAAAGATAATTTATTATGTGACGCTGGTATTTAAATGGAGGAATGAAGAGGTGAACAAGAAAGCCAGACAGAAAGAAATGGATTTATATAAGGGTCTCCTAATTATTCTTGTTATCATTCGACATGTGTTACAGTACTCTGTAGGAGATGAGGGAGGCATACTTACTAATTACATATGGGCTGTTCAAATGCCAGGTTTTATGATTGTTGCAGGTTATTTTTCTTTCAGAAGTATTGGAACTGTAAAAGAGTTAGGCAGACGATTACTTCTTTCCGTGCAACATTATGCGTTGCCATTTTTTTCTTGGTTTTTAATTGTTGATCTGGTTTTATTAGGGAAGTGGAATAGCAATCCAAGCAAGGCATTACACACATTAATGTATAATGTTGATGGTGGTTTATGGTTTTTATGGGTTGTTTTTGTCCTTTCCATAATTACTTCATTTGCCAATATTTCTTTATCTATAGGGAAAATTAAAGTATTAAAGGCAGGATTTGTTGGGGCAGTTTGTTATCTTATTTTACTAGCAATTGGTTATTTCAAAGGATTAGATTTTCTTGGAATTAAGTATATTTTGTATTATTCGATTTTTTACTTATTTGGTTGGTTCATTAGGTGGAATGAGGGATTAATCAAAAAGATATACGCTAAATATGGCAATGTTATTGATGCTGTATGTTTGTTGGTTTTCTTATATATCATTTTTAAGTATGATTTGTATCATTCAAGTGATGATGTACTCTATATTGCACTTAGATGTATTGCTGGATTTGTAGGAAACATGATCTTATTTAAGCTTTGCTTAGTATATGCGCAAGTATTGTGCAAAGCCAAACTTGAAATAATTGGTGCATATACATTGGAAATCTATGCTAGCCATATGTATGTTAATCATCTTCTGGAGAAAGGTGATAGTTTCTTTACGATGGCAGGATTATGTAATTTCATAGGTTCTTTCTTTATTACGACATTGTTTACTATAATCATCATTGCTGTATTTAAGAGTATAAAAGTATCAAATTTTCTTTTTTATGGAAAGAAAAGCAATTCATGAAACAAATGTTTTTGAGTTTTACTATGTTGTTTACAGAACAAGCAAGTACATGACTAAGATTTTTGAGTGAAGAAGGGATAGTTACGACCATGAACATCGTTCTGTTATCTGGAGGCTCGGGCAAGCGCCTGTGGCCTCTTTCCAATGACGTTCGGAGTAAGCAGTTTATCAAGATTTTTAAGAAGCAGGGACATGACATTCCCATGGGGACGGATGCATCAGGGGATTATGAGTCTATGGTGCAGCGCGTGTATCGCCAGATCAAGACAGTCGACAAGGACGCGACCGTGACGATTGCAACCTCGAAGTCACAGGTGTCTGCAATTCATAACCAACTGGGGACGGATGTTGGCATTTCCGTGGAGCCCTGCAGAAGGGATACCTTCCCTGCCATCGCGCTTGCCACGGCATATCTGCACGATGTGATGGGTGTGAGTGAAGATGAGGCTGTTGTGGTATGTCCCGTGGATCCGTATGTCAATGATGATTACTTTGAGGCAATTAAGAAGCTCTGGGAGCTTGCACAGGCGGGAACTGCGAACCTGACCCTCATGGGTATTGATCCGACCTATCCTTCCGAGAAGTACGGGTACATTATCCCGACGAGTAAGGATGAGGTGGCGAAGGTGTCGACCTTCAAGGAGAAGCCTGATGCCGAGACGGCGCAGAAGTACATCGACATGGGCGGCCTCTGGAATGGCGGTGTGTTTGCGTATAAGCTGTCGTATGTGCTTAACAGAGCACATGAATTGATCGATTTTAGCGATTATCAGGACCTGTTCGATAAATATGACACCTTGACGAAAATCAGCTTCGATTACGCGGTTGTAGAGCATGAGAAGGACATTGCCGTGATGCGCTTCGCAGGGCAGTGGATGGACCTTGGAACCTGGAACACCTTGACCGAGGCGATGGAAGACAAGGCTGTTGGCGATGCAAGGTTTAATGACAAGTGCGAGAACGTGCATGTCATTAACGAACTGGGTGTTCCCATTCTCGTGATGGGGTGTAAGGACATGGTGGTGTCTGCTTCGCCTGAGGGCATTCTCGTGTCCGACAAGGAGCAGAGCAGCTACATCAAGCCATTCGTGGATGCAATTGATCAGCAGATCATGTTCGCGGAGAAGAGCTGGGGAAGCTATCGCGTGCTTGACGTTACGGCGGACAGCATGACGGTCAAGGTGACGCTCAATGCTGGGCACAAGATGAATTATCACAGCCACGAGAAGCGCGACGAAATCTGGAATGTCATTCACGGAAGCGGTAGGACCATCGTCGACGGCGTGGAGCAGAAGGTGAAGCCTGGCGATGTCATCAAAATGGCAGCAGGCTGCAAGCATATGGTCATCGCTGACACGGAGCTGCAGATGATCGAGGTGCAGCTTGGCAAGGAAATCAATGTATCCGACAAGAAGAAATATGAAATGGAATAAGTAAGGTGACTGGAAAGAAACCGATGCTGTTAAGACCCGCCTCAAAGGACTACCTTTGGGGCGGGTTTTATTGACATGTATCCTCTTTACTGGACAACCAGTAAGGAGGGGATTTTTTCTTGCTTTTATTGTGAATATGTTATACAGTTGAATGGTGAAAATCTTGGAGAGAAGATGCCACTGTACCGAATAAGATGTACAATGAGTAAGGAAGCATCAAGGATAGCGTATGAAGGGATTTTTAGGGAAAAACAAGAATAATTTAATGGCAAGGCTTGGGACGGAGCGAAAGATCTATGCCGTCATACTGCTTGCCTTTCTTTGTATATCTTTAATTATAGCATTTATGCCCAAGACGAGTGCATCGAAGAAAAAGGATGCGCCCAAAGAAGAGAAGCTGGTTTCCGTGGACGGGGATGTAGAAAAAACGGAGTATTATCTGGAAGGCGTGCTCCAAAGGTCAATGCAAATAACCAAAAGCGGAAACACTGTTTTGACGGAGTATTTTGATGGAGAGGGAAAGCCGAAGAAGCAATCGGCCGATTATTATGCTATTTTTCTGGAAAAAGATGAGGCAGGACATGACCTGAAGACGACATATCTGGGGGAAGGGAAGCAACCGATCAATACGACTTGGGGATATGCCATAATTACGCGTACTTATGACGAGGAAGGGCATAAGGAATGTGAACGGTATTATGATCAGGATGGGGAGCCCGTGCTTTCCAATTCAGGATATCACGGTGTCGTGAACAAATTTGAAAACGGCAGAAATGTGATGATTTCTTATTTGGATGAAAAGGAGCAGCCCATTTTGGCAAAGCTGGGATATGCAATTTTGCGCCGAACATATTATGAGGATGAGCCGATTGCCGGTAAAATTGCGTATGAATACTACTTTGACGAGAAGGACGAACCCGTGGCAATTTCCCTGGGGCAGTGCGGAGTGCATTATGAGTATGATGAAAACGGGCGAACGGCCGAGGTTACCTATCTTGGCGCGGACGGTAAGCCGGCAAAGTGTAACCTGGGATACGCGACGGTGAAGAAGACCTATTACGAGAACGGATCGCTGGACACCGAGACCTATTATGATGAGAAGGGGAATCCGACGGCGCTTTCGCTCGGGCAGTATGGGACGAAAAGGGTTAATGGCAAGATGATTTACATCAACCGTAAGGGCCGCGAGATGTTTGTGCTACGTAATCACTTGTTTAGTCATTTGATCAGCGTCATTATCGCTGCGATGCTGATCGCCGTGCTGTCCCTATTCCTTGGGAAAAAGGGGAATGTCATTTTGCTGGTCTTGTTCTTGCTATGCATTGCGTACATGACCTTGCTATACAGGGTAGAGGGAGATCCCAGGTCAAGGCTTGAATTGTTCTGGTCTTACAAGCAATTTTTCTCATCCGCGACTATGCGCGTCGAGATCATAAACAACATATGGCTCTTTCTGCCGCTCGGAACAATTCTGTTTCACCTGTCGAAAAAGCGTAGAGTCGCGATCATTGCAGTACTGATTTCCGTAGGGATTGAGGTGCTACAATATGCTACGGGGCTGGGATTGGCTGAGTTTGACGATGTGATTAGTAATGGTCTGGGTGGAATGATGGGAATGTGGTTTGGGTATGTTACTATAAAGGGTAGAAGCAATACGAATTGGATTAAATGAGTTTTATGGGGGGTAAGGGGCTCGGCAATCGCCGGGCCCTTTTTGCCGTCTTTATTTTCTGTTGAAATTTTCCCAAAATTCAGTATAATATATAATTAGGCTTATTGTGTGAAAAGCTGAAACAATACGGAATGATGTTGGGACGAATTACTACGGAGAAAACTTCTATGAGAGTTAAGGTACGCTGGAATTTATTCTTAATTGATTCAATCATATATTTGTTGATCTATGTCTTCCTGCTGGTGATGTTTCCGGACGGCGTTGGCGTCCTTGGATTGCGTCGATGCCTGATCATCGGGCTCATCTGCTTTGGATGCCTTTGCCTGGAAAGGGGCATTTTTAGGATTTATCAGCAGATATGGAGATATGCGAATCCTTCCGATTACCTCTGGTTTTGCGTGGCGGACGGCAGCGCGTGCCTGGAATCCGTCATTTTGACGCGCTTTTTAAGGCCGAACACGCTTCCCTTTATGTGCGTCGTGATGATTCACATTTCGGTTTTAATTTGCTGCATGGCAATCAGGCTCCTGTATCAGACGGTGTACCAAAAGCGCGCCAGCGAAAGTAAGCTGGAGAAGGCATTGCTTTGGTTGCTTCGCGTCACGACGGGAGTGACGTTTGCCGACGAAAAGGTTGAGAGGGATCAGATCCGCATCGCCATCATTGGTGCAGGAAGCATTGGCGTGTCATTGGCAGAGGAGCTCATGCAGAATCCCCGCGCGACGTACAAGCCCGTCTGCTTTGTTGACGTGGACACGCAGAAGGCGGGACGCATCGTCACGGGCATTCCCGTGCTCGATCCGAGCGAAAGCAAGCGCCTTGGAGAGCTTAAGGTGCAGGAGGTTGTTTTTGCCATCGCCAACGCCACCATGGAGCGCAAAAACGGGATTTTTGAGATTTACGACAAGTTAGGATATAAGATCAAGACCTATGATTATCCCGTGCTGGGGTCCAGCGAAAGCGGAAAGAGAAGCATTCACGACTTTGACATCGAGGACCTGCTGTTTCGCTCGGCAAACCGTTTCCTGACGGAAGAGACCATGGCATGGTACAGGGACAAGAACGTCCTGATCACGGGCGGCGGCGGATCCATCGGATCGGAGCTGGCGCGCCAGATTGCATCATGTAATCCGAAGAGACTTGTGATCCTTGACGTCTATGAGAACGGCGCCTACGACGTGCAGCAGGAGCTGAGGATCAAGTACGGCGATGCCCTGAACCTGCGCGTGGAAATTGCGAGCGTCTGCGACAGGGAGAAGATTGAGAAGATCTTCCGTGAACACACGCCTGACATCGTCCTTCACGCGGCGGCGCACAAGCACGTTCCGCTGATGGAGAGAAACGTGTGCGAGGCTGTATCGAACAATGTCTTTGGTACGCTGAACGTCGTGGAAACCTGTGAGAAGTATGGCGTAAGGCGTTTCATCATGGTCAGCACGGACAAGGCGGTGAATCCGACCAACGTCATGGGCGCGACCAAACGCATGTGTGAGATGATCGTGCAGAGCAGGACGGGCGCGACGACGAGCTTTTCCGCAACGCGTTTTGGTAATGTCCTTGGATCAAATGGTTCCGTAATTCCGCTGTTTAAGCGTCAGATTGCTAACGGCGGTCCCATCACGATTACGGACATGAGAATCATCCGTTATTTCATGACGATTCCCGAGGCATCGCAGCTTGTCATGACGAGCGGTGCCATGGCGAAGAACGGTGAGCTGTATGTCCTCGACATGGGTAAGCCCGTTAAGATTCTGACCCTGGCGGAGAACATGGTAAAGCTGTCTGGTCTTGAACCCTACAAGGACATCAAGATTGTTGAGACGGGCCTGCGCCCCGGCGAGAAGCTTTATGAGGAGCTTCTCATCAAGACCGAGGAGCTTGACAAGACGGAGAACGACATGATCTTCGTGGAACGCGACAAGCCCCTTTCGCAGGATGAGATTGCGGGAAAGATTGAGATTCTGAGAAAGGCCCTGGAGACTCAGAGTAACCGCGTCGTAAAGAGCGCGCTCATGCAGGTCGTACCGACTTATCATACGCCCGAAGAGGTAAACGAGAAGGCCGTGGATGCGGAGGAGATTCGGATGGCGGCTGGAGTGTAAGGAAATGTATTTGACATTCCTATCTCTTGGTCATAAAATGGAGATTGTATTGATTACGGTTTGGAGGAAGACTACATGCTTACAAATTCTACAATTTTGATCACGGGCGGTACGGGTTCCTTCGGAAATACCTTTGTTCCGATGACTCTCGCAAAATATAATCCTAAGAAATTGATCATTTATTCTCGCGATGAGATGAAGCAGTGGAACATGGCGAAGAAGTTTGAGGGCGACAAGAGGGTTCGTTTCTTCATCGGTGACGTGAGAGATAAGGAGAGGCTGTACAGGGCGCTGAATGGCGTGGATTATGTCGTACATGCCGCGGCTACAAAGATTGTTCCTACGGCGGAATATAATCCGTTCGAGTGCATTAAGACGAATGTCAATGGAGCGATGAACCTGATTGATGCTTGTATTGATACGGGTGTCAAGAGGCTGGTGGCTCTTTCGACGGATAAAGCAAGCTCTCCCGTAAATCTGTATGGCGCGACGAAGCTTTGCTCGGATAAGCTGTTTATCGCAGGCAATTCCTATACAGGTGGAAAGACGAAGTTCGCGGTTGTAAGATATGGTAATGTTATGGGCTCCCGTGGCTCCGTGATCCCGCTCTTCATGGAGCAGGCGCAGAAGGGAAAGCTGACCATTACGGACAAGAGAATGACGAGATTTATGATTTCTCTGGAGCAGGGTGTAGAGCTGGTATGGCACGCGTTCAATGACATGGAGGGCGGAGAGATTTATGTGAAAAAGATTCCTTCCATGAACATTTGTGACATTGCGAGGGCAGTGGATGCGAACGCTGAACAGGTAGAGGTAGGCATTCGCCCTGGCGAAAAGCTGCATGAGCAGATGATCGGTGTGGAAGATTCGCATTTCACCTACGAGTATCCAGAGCACTTTAAGATTTTGCCGCAGATCTGCAATTGGGGTCCCTTCGAGGCGATGATCAAGGGTGGCAAGCTGGTACCTGAAGGCTTCTGCTATACCTCAGACAATAATACGGATTGGATGACCATTCCTCAGCTGCAGGACTGGATCGAGAAGAATAAAGCGAAGATTGGAAGTATTTAAGCATAAAAAGGGAGCTTCATCGTCATGATGAAGCTCCTGATTTTTTAGGCTACAAAAAAAGGTTAAGCCGTAAAGCTTAACCCTTTCATATCCTGCGGAAGATGGGACTTGAACCCACACGGTGTAACCACCACAAGATCCTTAGTCTTGCTCGTCTGCCAGTTCCGACACTTCCGCTCAGCGCACCGCGCAAATAGTATATTACCATCATGGGTACAGAATGTCAATACCTTTTTTTAGAGAATTATATTTGACTTTCCAGATGGCAGGACATACAATAGAAATACGGTGTTTTTTAGAACAAAAGACAGGATGGTAGGTTCGCATGAAGTGTGAAGAGCGGTTTTTCGAGGTGTATGGAAGGGATGCAGAGGGCGTGACTTTTTCCCCGTATCGCATTTGTCCGATTGGTGCGCATAGTGATCACAATTTGGGAAAGATCACGGGCTTTGCGATTGATCAGGGAATTCATGTTGCGTACAGCCCGAAGCAGAATGGTGTCGTTGAGATGGGCAGTCTTCAGTTTACGAAGCGTGCACAGTGGCACATTAAGGAGATTGGCGGAAAGACGGGGGACTGGGCAGATTATCTGCGCGGTGCAACCTGGGCGCTGGCGAAGCGGTATCCGTTGACGGTGGGACTTTGTGGCGTGATTGAGGGTTCACTTCCCATCGGTGGTTTAAGCTCTTCCGCGGCTGTCATTTTGGCATTTCTGGATGCACTTTCGAAGGTAAATGGCATTAAGATGGCGGATCAGGAGCTGATTGACGTCGCATTTGATGCGGAGAAGAATTATGTTGGCATTAACGTGGGTACGCTGGATCAGTCCTGTGAGGTGCTGAGCAGGAAGGATCAGCTGCTGTATTTGGATTGTAAGGACAATCATTATGAGCTGATTCCGACGAGTCCTGCCATGAAGCCTTATAAGATTGCTATTTTCTTTAGCGGCTTGGAGCATAGTCTTGCTGGCAGTAAGTATAACATGCGCGTGGATGAGCTGCGTGCGGGCGTATATGCGCTGCAGGCCTTCAGCGGCATGGAGTATGGAAAGTTCCAGCAAGCAAATGCGCGCGACGTCAGCTTTGAGACCTATCAGGCCTATAAGGACAAGCTTCCTACGCCTTGGGCTAAGCGCTGTGAGCATTGGTATACGGAGTTTCAGCGTGTCGAGGCTGGCGCAGAGGCTTGGAGAAGGGGAGACATTGAGGCATATGGCAGGCTTTCCTTTGAGTCTGGCTGGAGCAGCATTCACAACTGGGAGAGCGGCGCACCAGAGCAGATTAAGCTGTATGAGATCATGACGAAGACGCCTGGTATTTATGGCGGACGCTTCTCAGGTGCAGGCTTTAAGGGCTGTTGCATGGCGCTGATTGATCCTGCGAAGGCTGGGGAGATCGAGGAGCGCGTGGAGCGTGAGTATTTAACGGCATTCCCTGAGATGAAGGGCAAGTATAGTTTTCATTTATGTGAGTCGGCAGACGGCATCGGCATCAGACTCTAAAGCTAGTTAATATATAGAAATCAGAGGTTTAACAGCTTGGGGAAACCGCTGCGAAGCGTGGCCGGATTTCGCACCAGGCAGAATGGAGCGAACATGAAGTGTGTTATTTTGGCGGCAGGGTATGCCACAAGATTGTATCCCTTGACGGAGAATTTTCCGAAGCCCTTGTTAAAGGTTCAGGACAAGACGATTTTGGACTGGCTCTTGGAGGACATTGATCAGAGCGGTTGTGTTGACGGGTATGTCGTGATCAGTAATCACAAGTTTGCAAAGCATTTTCAGGAATGGGCGGATGGTCATAAGCTTCCGATTACGGTCTTGGATGATGGAACGGAAAGCAATGAGACGCGCCTTGGCGCCGTAAAGGATATTCAATTTGCCATTGATTCTTTGAACCTGCAGGAGGATCTTCTGGTGATCGCGGGAGACAATCTGCTGAATTTCTCTTTGGTGGATTATATCGCATATCAGAAGAAAAAGGACAGCACCTGCGTGATGCGGTATTATGAGCCTGATATCAATAAGCTTCGCAAGACTGGCGTGGCAGAGGTTGATGCGGAGGATCGCATCGTCAGCATGGTGGAGAAGCCCGCGGAGCCGAAGAGTCATTGGTGCACGCCGCCGTTTTATATTTACAAGGCATCGGACGTGCCGCTGGTAAAGAAGGGCATTGAGAATGGATGCGGCGTGGATGCACCGGGAAGCTTTATCGCTTGGCTCGCAACGCAGACGAGTGTTTACGCTTATGAAATGCCGGGCAGAAGATTCGACATTGGAAATCTTGAGAGCTATCAGGAAGTGCAGCAGACCTACAAGGGAATTGAGAAGTAGGATACCGCAGGCAGGGAGAGTTTAAGATTCTCCCTGCTTTTCTGTTATTTAATACCATCCATTTGGGTGGCACAAACCACAAAAACCGCAGAAATGCTTTAAAAAAGCTCATTTTTTATAAGCTCGTCACACTGGTTTTGCTGCACTTAGTAACATCTTAATTGCTTTTTTTGAAAATTTCATGTTTTCGTTGTTGACAAATTGAACAGAAGGCGCTAATATTTAGCAAGAATATAGCTTGTAAACGCTGGAAAATGTTACAAATAGCAACAAAAAAGGAGAAGAGGTATGAAGCATTTGTCATTGAAGCTGCTTTCTGAGATGGTGAGCAGTAAGAGAAAAGCATTGAAGATGTCACAGGCAGCACTTTCTGAGAAGACGAAGATTAATCGTTCGGTTTTGTCGAAGCTGGAATCCGCAGAGTTCGCACCGAGCGTGGATCAGTTGCTTGCGCTTTCCGCAGAGCTGGGATTTCAGGTTTCTGAGGTGCTGGAGGAGGATGCGGCTCCTGCTGCAGACGTAGCGCGTAAGAAGATTGCGGTTGCTGGTACTGGCTATGTTGGTCTGTCCCTGGCAGTGCTTTTATCTCAGCACAATGACGTAACTGCAGTTGACATTATCCCTGAGAAGGTGGAGAAGATCAACAATTGGCAGTCTCCGATCCAGGATGACTATATTGAGAAGTTCCTTGCAGAACATGAGGAGAGAAAGCTTAGCCTGAAGGCAACGGTGGATGGCCCTGCGGCTTATGCGGATGCTGATTTCATCATTGTGGCTGCTCCTACAAACTACGATCCGAAGACGAACTTCTTTGACTGTTCTGCCGTAGAAGCTGTTTTGAAGCTGATCAAGGAGACCACGGCGAAGAAGAAAAAGCAGCCCACGATCGTTATCAAGTCCACGATTCCTGTTGGATATACGGCAGAGGTTCGTGAGAAGCTTTCCATGAACAATATCATTTTCAGCCCTGAGTTCCTTCGTGAGAGCAAGGCACTTTACGACAATCTGTATCCCAGTCGTATCATTGTTGGCGCGGATGAGGCGAATGCTGAGGCGGCAAAGACCTTTGCAGCGCTTTTGCAGCAGGGTGCCATCAAGACGGACATTCCCGTGCTGTTTGTTGCTACGACGGAGGCTGAGGCAACGAAGCTGTTTGTCAATACCTACCTGGCTCTGCGCGTAAGCTACTTCAACGAGCTGGATACCTATGCAGAGGTAAAGGGCTTGAATACGGCAGCAATTATTAAGGGCGTTTGCCTGGATCCTCGTGTTGGCGATTATTATAACAATCCTTCCTTTGGCTACGGCGGATACTGCCTGCCGAAGGATACGAAGCAGCTGCTTGCAAACTATGCGCAGGTGCCTCAGAACATGATGACGGCAATCGTTGAGAGTAACCGCACGAGAAAGGATTTCATCGCTGATCGTGTCCTTGAGATCGCAGGAACCTATGGCAACAGTGAGTCTTACTCCAAGGCGAAGGAGAGCAAGGCGCAGGAGGTTGTTGTCGGCGTGTATCGTCTGACCATGAAGTCCAACAGCGATAACTTCCGTCAGAGCAGTATTCAGGGTGTTATGAAGCGTATCAAGGCGAAGGGCGCAACAGTTGTGATTTACGAGCCCACGCTGGAAAACGGCAGCACATTCTTTGGCTCCCTTGTGGTAAATGACCTGAAGAAGTTTAAGAAGATGTGCGGTTGTATCGTGGCCAACCGTTATGATTCCGTTCTGGATGACGTGGAAGAGAAGGTTTATACGAGAGACCTGTTTAGGAGGGATTAGTTCATGCATAAGATTGATTTGAATGGCAAGACCATTTTGGTGACGGGTTCTCCTGGATTTATCGGTGCAAACCTGGTACTGCGTCTCCTGAAGGAGCTGAGCAGCGGTACGATTGTCAGCCTTGACAACATGAATTCCTATTATGATCCGAAGCTCAAGGAGTATCGCCTTGGCCTGATCGAGGAGGCCGCAAAGACGGCTCCCGCAAAGCATGTATTTGTTGAGGGTTCCATTGGCAACAAGGCACTGATCGACGAGCTGTTTGAGAAGTATCATTTTGACGTGGTGGTAAACCTGGCGGCGCAGGCTGGCGTGCGTTACAGCATTGATCATCCGGACGTGTACATTGAGAGTAATATCATTGGTTTTTATAACATTCTTGAGGCTTGCCGTCATAATCCCGTGGAGCATTTGGTGTATGCCTCCAGTTCATCCGTGTACGGCGGAAACAAGAAGGTTCCGTTTAGCACGGAGGATAAGGTAGACAATCCCGTGAGCCTTTATGCGGCAACGAAGAAGTCGAATGAGCTGCTGGCACATTCCTATTCAAAGCTCTACAACATTCCTTCGACGGGACTTCGTTTCTTTACGGTTTATGGTCCCGCAGGGCGGCCTGACATGTTCTATTTCTCCGCGACAAAGACCTTGTCCGCAAATGGAACGATCAAGATTTTCAACTATGGTAATTGCAAGCGTGACTTTACCTATGTGGACGACATTGTTGAGGGTGTGTATCGCGTGATGCAGGGCGCTCCTGAGAAGAAGAACGGAGAGGACGGGCTTCCCGTACCCCCGTATGCCGTTTATAACATCGGTGGTGGTCAGCCTGAAAATCTTTTGGAGTATATTGAGGTTCTTCAGGAGGAGCTGGTTCGCGCAGGCGTCCTTCCCGCGGATTATGATTTCGCGGCGCACAGAGAGCTCGTTCCCATGCAGCCTGGCGACGTTCCCGTAACCTACGCGGACAGCGCAGCGCTGGAGCGCGATTATGGCTTTACGCCGAGCATTGGCATTCGTGAGGGCCTGCGGAAGTTCGCAGAGTGGTACGCGGAGTATTATAAATAACATAAGGGCCGTAACCATGTTTCATGCGTGGTTACGGCTTTTTTGATATCCTCTTTTTGGCAAATCATGTTTCTATTCTGTAAGCTGGAAGCCATCAAGCTCTTTCTGTTCGGCTAACTTTGCAGCTTTACCCCCTATACAAGCTTTCTTGCTCCCTAGGTGGTAAAACCTTTGGATCTCGACAAATTTGTATTTATACATTTATAGCCATGCAAAAGAAAAAGGGAATTTCCCTGATCATTTTGGGGATTGCCCTTCCTTCTTAATTTTGATACAATATTATGATAAGCAGGAGGAAAGTGAAATGACGGATTGGATTGTTGTGGTGGATGATGACGCCACAAATTTGAAAATGGCTGGGCATATTCTCAGCAAGCATAATAAAAGAGTGACGGCAATGAAGTCTGGGCGTGCGCTTTTGGAGTATCTTCAGGAGAATAAGCCAGACCTTGTTTTGTTGGATGTTAAAATGCCTGAAATGGATGGCTTTGAGACGCTGCAGGCACTGAGAGACCAGGAAAAGCAGCTTAAAAAAAAGGAAATTCCAGTGATTTTCCTCACGGCTGACGATGACGAAAATACAAAGGCGAGAGGGTTTGAGATGGGTGTGTTGGATTATATTCACAAGCCCTTTAACCCAGAGGATCTTGTTCAGAGAATTGATCGCATCCTGGAGCAGCAGAGGAGCCAGTCCTCGGAGCAGGAGGCAAAGGCTGACCTGGCAGAAGCAAAGAGATCGGAGGCAGTAACAGGTTCATCAGTGGAAGCTGGCGAGGAATATCAGCATCTGAATGACATCAGCCGAATCTTGTCGGAGAAGAATATTCCTGACTGCGCCTTGCAGCTGGAGAGGGATGACTTCATTAACGTTTATCGTTATGTCATGCGTTATGTGTCTCGTTATCACAAGAAGACCTGTAAGCTGCTCTTTACGCTGTCTCCGATTGGCACGCAAACGAAGATGGAATTTGAGGAGAACTGTGACATGTTCTGTGAATGTATCAGGGAGATGCTCAGGAAGAGTGACCTGATCATGCAGTACCAGAAGGATCAGGTTTTCATCTTCTTGACTGATATTAAGGAGGATGCGATTGCACAGGTCATTGGCAATATGATTACGACCTGGAATCAGAAGCATCCCGAAACGCTTTCCATCACCTATGAAGTCGATTCCGTGAAAACGGAGATGGAAATCACGGAGCATAGCAATGGGCAGCCGTGGGTGGTCGTTGTCGATGATGACGTGACGAACCTAAAGCTCGCAGGGCATGTCCTTGGGAAGAGTGGCATGCGCGTGACGGCTCTGAAATCAGGCTCGGCACTGCTGGATCTTCTGAGGGACAATCGGCCAAATTTGATTCTGCTCGACGTAAGAATGCCTGGCATGGACGGGTTTGAGACGAAGGAGCGGCTGATGGCCATGGAGGAGGAAATCGCGGACATTCCCGTTATTTTCCTGACGGCCAATGATGACATTGAATCCGAGAAGAAGGGGCTTGCGCTGGGAGCCATCGATTTCATTCGAAAGCCTTTTGTCCCTGAGGTTCTTGTCATGAGAGTTAGTCGTATTCTCGACATGGTTCGTCTGCAGAGAAATCTTGCGGATGAGGTTGAGAAAAAGACGAGAGAAAATAAGTCTCTGTTCCTGCATGTCGTTCAATCCCTCGCAGACGCTATTGATGCGAAGGATTCCTACACGAATGGTCACTCGGGCAGAGTCGCAGAGTATTCGAAGGAGATCGCAAAGCGCGCGGGCTATGACAGTAAGGGGCAGTCGAACATCTACATGATGGGACTTCTGCATGACGTTGGTAAGATCGGCGTGCCTGATGAAGTGATCAACAAGCCTGCCAGACTGACGCCAGAGGAATATGAGATCATTAAAAAGCACCCTGTCATCGGATCGCAGATTTTAGAGAACATCGAGGAGATGCCAGAGCTGGCGACGGGCGCCCGTTGGCATCACGAGCGGTATGACGGAACGGGTTATCCTGACGGGCTTGTGGGTCAGAACATTCCCGAGGCTGCAAGGATTATTGCCGTGGCGGATGCATATGACGCGATGACGAGCTACCGAAGCTATCGTGACGTGATCCCGCAACAGATTGTTCGGCAGGAGATTGAGCGCTGCAGCGGCACGCAGTTTGATCCGAAATTTGCGGAGATCATGATTAAGCTGATTGACGAGGATAAGGATTATCACATGAAGGAAAAGAGGCACGACAGAGCATAAGGTATAAGGAAAATTATTTTAAGGAGGAATCGGTATGAAGGTATTGTTTTATGAAGCGAAGACCTATGACAAAAAGTCCTTTGGAAACGCACTTGCAGGTTTCCCGGAGATTACGGTGGATTACGTAGAGTATGAGCTGGAGCCTCGAACGGCGGTTTTGGCGAAGGGCTATGATGCCATCTGTGCCTTTGTCAGTGCTAACGTGGGCGCGGAGACGCTTACGGTCTTAAAGGAGTGCGGCGTCAATATCGTACTCATGCGCTGCGCTGGCTATAACAACGTTGACATAGAAAAGGCAAAGGAGCTTGGAATCATCGTAAAGCGTGTTCCGGGATATTCTCCGGAATCCGTTGCAGAGCTGGCGATGGCGCTTGCGCTGACCGTCAACAGGAGATTATATAAGGCATATAATAAGGTGAGGGAGAATGATTATTCCCTTAAGAATTTGCGCGGCGTGAATTTCTACGGAAAGACGGCGGGCATCGTCGGAACGGGTAAGATCGGGGCGGCAATGTGCAGGATTTGCCGGGGCTTTGGCATGCGTGTCATTGCTTATGACGTGTATCAGAATCCTGATCTGAAGGAGTTTGTGGAGTATGTTACCATGGATGAGCTGCTGGCACAAAGCGACCTGATCTCTCTTCATTGTCCGCTGATGGACAGCACGTATCACATGATCAATCTGGAAACGATCAAAAAGATGAAGGATGGCGTGATCCTGGTAAATACTTCCCGAGGAGCATTGGTGAATACCAAGGAACTGATCGAGGGCATTCGTCTGAATAAATTCTTGGGCGTTGGTCTTGACGTGTATGAAGAGGAGACGGGAAACGTTTACGAGGATCGTTCGGACGACATCATGCAAAATTCCGTGACGGCAAGACTGCTGGCCTTTCCGAACGTCATGATTACGTCCCATCAGGGCTTTTATACCTTGGAGGCACTTGCGGCGATTGCGGAGACAACCCTGCAGAATCTGGTGGAGGCCAAGGAAGGAAAGCGTACGCCGAACGACGTGGCGTAAGGAACTTGGAAAGAAAGCTTACGATGAAAGCTTATAACAAAGGTTTACGATAAAAGCTTACGATGAAGTGTTGTGTCAATGGCATGGTATGGCTCGATGACATGGAAGACGGAGGCGAGGGATGAAAATGAAAAAGTGGTTTCATCCAAATGGGAAACGGTTTTTGAGTAGACTATTGGGAGGCGTGCTGGCAGGGGTGCTCCTGACGGTATCGCTGTGTGCTGAGCCGGTTCTGGCAGAGGGAAGTTCGTCTGCAGGCGTAAAGATTACCGTTGATTATACGGGACGAAGCGAGGGCTTTGCCGCGATCCTGTATGACAATACGAATGGTCTGCCGACCTCGGAGGCGAATGCCATTTTGGAGACGAATGCCGGTTTGCTTTGGATCGGAAGCTACAGCGGATTGATTCAATATGACGGAAACACCTTTACGCGAATGGATTCCACGACGGGTATCGCGAGCGTGGTGAGTCTTTTCATGGATAGCCAGGACAGGCTTTGGGTCGGGACGAATGACAATGGCGTTGCCGTGCTGTCAAACGGGTCAGAGATCCATTTTAATAAGGCAGAGGGCTTGAAATCCTCCTCCGTTCGTGCGATCACGGAGGATTCGGAAGGCAATGTTTATATCGCAACGACGCATGGCATTGCCGTGGTGGATTCCAGCATGGCGCTTCGGAGCTTGGCTATGATGAGGAGGATGTGGAGAAGTTCCGCAACATCGCGCTGTTGCATGACATCGGTAAGATCGGCGTGCCGCCTGAGGTTTTGAATAAGCAGGGAAAGCTGACGGATCAGGAGTTTGGCATCATCAAGTCGCATTCGGCGCTGGGCTATGAGGCGCTTCGAAAGATTACCATCATGCCAGAGCTTGCCATCGGCGCAAGGTCGCATCATGAGCGTCCCGACGGAAAGGGCTATCCGCAGGGACTTTCCGGCGAGCAGATCCCGAGGGTGGCGCAGATTATTGCCGTGGCAGATACCTTCGATGCCATGTACTCGGATCGTCCGTATCGTAAGCGCATGAATTTTGACAAGGCGGTTTCGATCATCAAGGAGGTTTCGGGAACGCAGCTGACGAGTGACGTCGTGGATGCCTTCCTAAGGCTTGTGGAGAAGGGTGAGTTCCGCGATCCTTCTGACAACGGCGGTGGAAGCATGGAGGACATCAACAACATCCATAAGAAGCAGGAGCAGCAGGCGGAAGCCGAAGGCAAGAAGGTAGAAGAGCAAAAGGCAGAAGGTGTGTTGAAAAGGGCTATGGAGACATAGCCCTTATTTTTCGCATATTGACAAAATGACATTTGAAATGTATTATATGTATTAACAGGAATAATACACAAATTTTATGTAAATATGCCGCGAGTGGATTGAACTGAAGGAGGTGATGGCATGGGGAACCTTCCATTTCTGTTCATTATGGGCTCCGTAGCAGGAATCTTTACGGGCCTTGGGATATGGGTTTGGCACAAAAAGGAACCAGGCAATTTTTGAACGGGACAGGAGTTTCAGCCTGGCGAAATCCGCGACGTAAAGAAATATAATCACGCCCTCGGAATGCTGTGGATTGGATTTTCTGTGCTGATCTGGATTGCGACGATTGTGGGGACGATTTTTGGCGGGAAGATCGGAGGACCGTGCATGCTTGCGTGCTTTGCCATTGGAATCCCGATGCTGCCGGTAATTTATAACAAGATTTACAAGAAGTATTACGATCCACAAAAGGCAGGTTAAGAAGGATGCCTAACATGGATTTATGGGAACGCAGGAAAAATGAGAAGATAAGGGTGAAGAGATGATTATAAGAATTAATGAATTATCGGACGTGCCGATTTACATGCAAATACGAAATCAGATTGTCATGGGAATCTCGGGCGGTGAGCTGGCGGCGGGCGAGCAGCTTCCGACGGTCAGGGCGCTGGCACTGGAGATGGGAATTAATACCATGACGGTGAGCAAGGCCTACCAGCTCTTAAAGACGGAAGGCTATATCATGACGGACCGCAAGAATGGTGCGCGCGTCCGCATGGAAATTCAAAAGGCGGCAACCATATCGGATGCTAATAAGACGGAGCTTCGAAGAATTGTTTCGGAGGCCCGGATTTCTGGCGTGCCCAAGTCTATGATTATTGAACTTGTGGACGAATATTATGGGAAGTAATTATCATAAATGAGACAATTCTTTGATAAGCCTCAATGAGGATGAAATAGGAGGAGTGGCATATGTCAATTGGTTTTAGCATGATTATGTTTTTGTGCATCGTTCCTACGATGATCATTTGTTATATTCAGGTTTATCCGAGAAATTGGAGAGGAAAAAAGCTTGTCTTCGGCGTAAAGAACCGTAAGGAATTTACGGAGGGCGAGACGGCAGAGAAGGTCGACGAGATTGTAAAGAAATATTGCGGAATCGCGCTGTGGATTACTATTGTTTCCTGCGTGATTTCGTTAGGGCTGTTTTTTATGCGCGGGTTAACGATCCAGATGACGGTTTGGACGGGCTTTGTTTTGCTGGCCATCATTGGCATCAACATACCGTATGCCATTGGAAATAAGGAGATGAAGGCGCTTAAGAGAAGCCTCGGAATTCAGGGAGAGACAGGCGTGACCTATGTGGATCTTACGAGTGCGGGGGCAGTTCATGCACTAAAGCCCATGAGCATTTGGCTTCCGAATCTGGTTGCGCTGCTTCCAGTGATTGTGGCGCTTTTGACAGATCTTAAGGTGCTTCAGTTTTCGACGAGCTGGGTGTTTGGAACCTTTTTGGTGACGGCTGTGACGGGAACCTTTTGGCTGGTGGGAATGTTGATTTT
Organism: Lachnospiraceae bacterium; assembly: GCA_015056795.1. Lineage (GTDB taxonomy): Bacteria > Bacillota > Clostridia > Lachnospirales > Lachnospiraceae > Acetatifactor. Next base: position 27,673 of record SVFO01000011.1, on the reverse strand, counting down.
GGTGCTGGCCTTTGTCATGGACGGCCTGAAGAATGAGGTAATCTCCACGGACAGTACCACCAATGCGAATTATAATCGCGCCAAGAAGAAAAACATGGCGGACATGATTGTGTTATTCTGCTGGGTGAATGCGATTTTCACGATCTGTAGCCTGCTGAGCTTTTTGTATCTTTATAACGATTTGCTGGTGATGATCTCGCTCGCGGCTTACATGGTACTGCTTCTCGCTGGCGTTGCACTTTATGTCATGCGCCAAAAAAAGATTGAAGCGTTGTATGAGAAGGAAATGGTGCTTTTGGAGGATGACGACGATTACTGGATCCTTGGCTTGTTATATTATAATCCCAAGGATCAAAGGCTGAACGTAGAAAAGCGCGTGGGCGTCGGCGGAACAATCAACATGGCACATCCCATTGGAAAGGTGATTTCAGTGTTTGGTGCTCTTGCCCTAGTTGGAGCTTTCGTATGTCTTGGATGGCTGGGCATGCTGGAGACGACACCGATGCAGCTTCGCGTGGAGAATGGGAAGTTCATCTGTCATCAGGTTTGGGATGAGTATGTGATTGACATGGATGACATTCAAAGCTATTCCTTCTGTGAGACATTGGAGGGGTTAAGGCTTGCGAGGACGAGCGGTGTTGGGATGGAGACGATTCAGAAGGGAAACTTCATTGTGGACGGTAAGAGCGGATGTAAGGTTTTCCTTTGCAGGGCAGCGGATTGTTACATCAAAATAGAGACGAAGAACAAGACCTATTATGTCAATGCTTCTACGCGGGAGGAGACCTGGAATGCGTTTGATGCGTTAGCAAGGGCTGACAAGAAATATAGTAAAAAAAATATTTGTGTTTTTGTTGCATCTATGTTATAATCCTTAATTGACTGTTATTGTATCTGCCTTCCAGGTCGCGACGACAAAAAATAGATGGAAAAGCGAAGGAAATTAGGATACGTAAAGGATTTTAAGGAGGAGAACGTAACCATGAGTTTACAAATCGAAAAGTTAGAGCACAACATGGCAAAGCTGACCATCGAGGTTGGTGCAGAAGAACTGGAGAAGGCAATTGAGAAGGCTTATCAGAAGAATAAGAATAAGATTACCGTTGCAGGCTTCCGTAAGGGTAAGGTACCCCGCAAGCTGATTGAGAAGATGTATGGCGAGGCCGTATTTTATGAGGATGCTGCAAACGAGCTGATTCCCGACGCGTATGACAAGGCTTTGGCTGAGTGCGAGGAGGAGATCGTTTCCTCTCCCAAGATTGAGGTGACCGAGATTGAGGCAGGCAAGGGCATGACCTTTACCGCTGAGGTTGCTCTGAAGCCCGCGGTAACGCTTGGCGAGTACAAGGGCGTAGAGGTTAAGAAGGCAGACACCGAGGTAACCGAGGAAGAGGTTATGGCTGCCATCGACAAGGAGAGAGAGAACAACGCAAGAGCAATCGTTATCACTGACAGACCCGTAAAGGCTGGAGATGATACCGTAATTGATTTCGAGGGCTTTGTTGACGGCGTTGCATTTGATGGCGGTAAGGGTGAGAACTATCCTCTGACCATCGGCTCTGGCGCATTCATCCCTGGCTTTGAGGATGGACTGATCGGCGCTAACCTGAACGAGAGCATTGACGTCAACGTAACCTTCCCTGAGGATTATCAGGCATCTGAGCTTGCTGGAAAGGCAGCTGTCTTCAAGTGTGTTGTTAAGGAGATCAAGGAGAAGGAGCTTCCTGAGCTGGATGACGAGTTCGCAGCAGAGGTTTCCGAGTTTGATACTCTTGAGGAGTACAAGGCTGACGTGAAGAAGAACCTTGAGGAGAGAAAGGCTTCTGACGCTAAGAGAGCAAAGATTGATGCCGTAATCGATACCGTTATCAACAATGCTACCATGGACATTCCTGAGGCAATGGTTGCTACGACTCAGAGACAGATCCTTGATGAGTATGCACAGAACATGCAGGCACAGGGCATCAGCCTTGAGCAGTACATGAAGTATACCGGCGTTGACAGCGAGACGATGCTGGAGCAGTTGAAGCCTCAGGCTGAGAACCGCATCAAGGGCCGTCTGGTACTTGAGGCAGTTGCTAAGGCTGAGAACATCACCGCTACCGAGGAGGACTTCGAGGAAGAGGTGAAGACCATGGCAGAGGCTTATAACCTTGAGGTTGAGAAGGCAAAAGAGCTTCTTGGTGAGAATGGTAAGAAGTCCGTTCTTGAGGACATCTGCATTAAGAAGGCACAGGAGTTCCTGGTTGACAATGCAAAAGAGGCTTAAGCCTTATATCCTTACAGAATAAGCAAGAGACAGGGCTGCACGCTTAAAGGTGTGCAGCCCATATTTTTCATTAAACTTAAAGTTTTATAAAATCTTGCTGTTTTGATTGAAAAAAAGACAAAATTAGGATATGCTAGATATTGGTATGTTTTGGTTTATTACAGTTTATAGAAAGGCAGGGAAATCAAATGAGTTTAGTACCTTATGTCATTGAACAGACCAGCAAGGGAGAGAGATCTTATGACATCTACTCCAGACTTTTGAAGGATAGAATCGTATTCCTTGGAGAGGAAGTAAACGACGTCTCCGCAAGCATCGTGGTGGCGCAGCTTTTGTTCCTTGAGGCAGAGGATCCCGACAAGGACATTCATCTGTACATCAACAGCCCTGGCGGCAGCATTTCCGCTGGTATGGCAATTTACGATACCATGCAGTATGTGAAATGTGACGTATCCACTGTATGCATCGGCATGGCAGCAAGCATGGGCGCGTTCCTTCTTGCAAGCGGCGCGAAGGGCAAGCGTTTTGCACTTCCGAATGCAGAGATCATGATTCATCAGCCCCTTGGCGGAACCCAGGGGCAGGCAACCGAGATTGAGATTGCCGCAAAGCACATCTTGAAGACGAGAGAGAAGATGAACCATATGCTCGCTGAGATGACGGGTCAGGATTATGAGACCATCTGCGCAGATACCGAGAGAGACAACTGGAAGAGCGCGCAGGAGGCAATGGAGTACGGCCTTGTTGACAAGGTAATCGCATCCCATGATAATGCATAAGCATTGACGGAAAAAGAGACGACCTAAGTAGATTAAGGAGTTTAAGAATGGCAGGCAAATTTTCTGATGACGATGTCAAGTGTTCCTTTTGCGGTAAGCATCAGGGACAGGTTCGCAAGCTGATTGCGGGCCCCACGGGTGTTTACATTTGCGATGAATGTGTGGACATTTGCTCCGACATCCTCGACGAGGAGCTGGAGGATGACGATACCTCCGAGGAGAGCAGCTTTGACATCAATTTATTAAAACCCAAGGAGATCAAGAAATTCCTTGACGATTATGTAATTGGTCAGGAGGAAGCAAAGAAGGTGCTTTCCGTGGCTGTTTACAACCACTATAAGAGGGTGACGGCACCGAAGACCGTTGGTGACGTGGAGCTTCAAAAGAGCAACATTATCATGATTGGTCCTACGGGTTCTGGTAAGACTTATTTGGCACAGACGCTGGCGAAGATCATCGGCGTGCCGTTTGCCATTGCTGATGCGACGACGTTGACGGAGGCTGGTTATGTCGGTGAGGATGTGGAGAACATTCTCTTAAAGCTGATTCAGGCAGCGGATTATGACGTGGAGCGCGCTCAGTACGGCATTGTCTACATCGACGAGATTGATAAGATTACGAAAAAGAGTGAGAACGTATCCATCACGCGTGACGTATCTGGTGAGGGCGTTCAGCAGGCACTCCTTAAAATTATTGAGGGAACGGTTGCCAGCGTGCCTCCTCAGGGCGGCAGAAAGCACCCGCATCAGGAGCTGATTCAGATTGACACGACGAACATCCTGTTTATCTGCGGCGGTGCATTTGATGGCCTGGAGAAGATCGTGGAGGCCAGATTGGACCGAAAGTCCATCGGCTTTAACACGGAGGGAACGCAGAAGTCAAATAAGGAGATCAGCGACCTTCTCGCCGAGGTGGTGCCTCAGGATCTGACGAAGTTTGGCTTGATTCCCGAGTTCGTTGGCCGTGTGCCCATCAATGTATCCCTTCGCGGACTGGATAAGGAAGCGCTGCTTCGTATCCTGAAGGAGCCCAAGAATGCTTTGATTAAGCAGTATCAGAAGCTCTTTGAGATGGATGCCGTAAAGCTGACCTTCGAGGATGACGCGATCGACGTGATTGCGCAGAAGGCGCTGGAGAGAAAGACGGGTGCCAGAGGACTTCGTTCCATTATGGAGAATGTCATGATGGATACCATGTATGAGATTCCCTCTGATGACACCATCGGCCAGTGCATTGTCACGAAGGCTGCGGTCGAAGGCACGGAGATGCCGAAGATTGTGTATCGGGAGCGGAGAGCCGTAGGAAAGTAAGCAACTCATCCGCCGCTTTCCCTCAAGGGGAAGGCTTGTATAGGAGTTATAGGAATGGTTATAAAGAGCGCAAGTCTGGAGACGGTTTGCGGCATTACGAGTAAGCTTCCTGACAATCAGCTGCCAGAGGTGGCATTTGCCGGCAAAAGTAATGTAGGGAAAAGCTCGTTGATCAATGCATTGATGAACAGAAAATCCCTGGCGAGGACGAGTTCCCAGCCAGGGAAAACCCAGACAATCAATTTTTATAATGTCAATAACGAGCTCTATTTAGTGGATCTCCCAGGCTATGGCTATGCAAAGGTCAGCCTCGAGATTAAGGCGAAATGGGGCAAGATGATCGAAAATTACTTAAGGAAATCCAGACAGTTAAAGCTGGTGTTTCTTTTGATTGACATTCGTCATGAACCGTCGGAGAATGATCGCGTCATGTACCGATGGATCTGCGACATGGGCTTTCAGCCCGTGATTATCGCAACAAAGCTGGACAAGATCAACCGCAGTCAGACGAGCAAGCAGGTGAAGATCATCCGCGAGGGTATTTTGGCATCAAAGGATACGGTCATCATTCCGTTTTCTGCGGAGACAAAGCAGGGGCGGGATGACATATACGCATTATTAGACCAGGTGGATTTTGGAGGAGAGGCATGAAGAGATATTGCAAGGCTGTTGTGAATATTGTAGTCGCCATTGTAATAGCTCTTCTCGTCATTTTTTTCCTGCCAAGGCTTCTGGCCTTTTTTGCGCCTTTTGTGATCGGCTGGATCATCGCATGGATGGCGGGCCCGCCGGTCAGATTCTTTGAAGAGAAGCTTAAAATCAAACGCCGCGCAGGCTCTGCGGTCGTCATTATCGCGGTTATCGCGCTGATAGTCTTTGCCATCTATGGGCTTGGCTCCATTTTAGTCAAGGAAGGAATGGGGTTTGCTCAGGCTTTTCCTGATATTTGGAAGGAAGTCCATCAGGATCTTGACGAGATAGAGGATCGTCTGGATAAGCTGTATCAAAATTTGCCTGTGGGCATCCGGGGAAATCTGGATGGGGTTGTCACTCAACTGAAGGCTTCCATGGGAGATTTTCTGGGAAAGCTGAGCAGTCCTACGCTGACGGCCGTCGGGAATTTTGCAAAATATCTGCCGACCTTACTGATTTGTATTGTCATGGCACTTCTTTCCGCTTATTTCTTTGTCGCAGACAGGGAAAACATCAATGCATGGTGCAGAAAGCACGTGCCGAAGGTGGTGCAGGAGCGCTATCGCTTGATGAAGCAGGGGCTTTTGCGGGCCGTAGGCGGCTATGTCAAGGCACAGCTTAAGATTGAAATTTGGATTTATTTCGTCCTGGTGATCGGCTTTTGGATTCTGCAGGTGAGGTATCTTTTGTTAATCGCCCTGGGAATTGCCTTTCTGGATTTTCTGCCGCTGTTTGGTGCAGGGGCTGTCATGGTGCCGTGGGCGATCGTCAAGATCATAGGCGGCGATTATCGTATGGCGATTGGACTGCTGATCATTTGGGGACTGGGACAGCTGCTCCGTCAGATCATTCAGCCGAAAATCGTGGGTGATTCCATCGGTATTTCCCCGTTGCCAACCTTGTTTTTGCTATATGTGGGTTATCAGATTGATGGCGTAGTCGGCATGATCGTGGCCATTCCCGTAGGACTCATTCTGTTTTCCATGTATGAGGGCGGCATCTTTGATACAACCATCAAGTCGCTGAAGATTCTTGCCAATGGAATTAATGATTTTCGCAGGCTGACGCCGAAGGATCTGGAAGCGGTTCAAAAAGAGGAACAGGCGGAAACGGATTTCATTGAAGAGAAGCTTTCTGAAATCAAAAAGGAACAGGATCGGGAGAAGAAACAAAAAAAAGAAATAAAAATCAGTAAAAATCAGTAGAAATTTTAAAAATTTGGTAACTAATACCCTCCGAAAATCGTCTTATGATTGTGGAGGGTATTTTTTATTGCATAGATTCGAAAGAGGTGATAAACGTGCAGAAAATTGCAGTATGTAAGAATGAAACGGGAATTGCGGCAAGGTTAAGCTTTTTCTGTCGCGGGGAGCAGATCGCCATTGTGGAGGAGCCGTCAGAGGCACAGCTGTTAAGGGACATGGCAAGGAAGGAGATTCAGCTGATTCTTCTGGACATGTATGTCGGTGAGAAGGGTGTGGGCGATGGTATGGCATTGCTGGCAAGCATTCGGCAAAAGTGCAGCATGCCCATTATCGTGGTTTCCAATCAGACGGATGAGCTGGCGAAGGTGGCAGCGTTAAGTATCGGTGCGGATGATTATGTTTCCGCGGATGATAATCCGCTGGTTATCATGGCGAGGATCAAGTCTCAGCTTCGCAGGTATTTACAGCTGACCAATTTCTGTAAGCAGATGGACCATAACACTTATTCCGTGGACGGGCTGGAGATTGACGATATTCAGAGGAAGGTGACCGTAGAGGGGCGCGAGGTGAAGCTGACCCCGACGGAGTATGAGATTTTGAAGCTGCTGGTCATGGAGAAGGGGAAGGTTCTGACGATCCCTCAGATTTATGAGGATATCTGGAAGATGCAGGCCGTGGACGTAGATAATACGGTGGCAGTGCACGTAAGGCATATTCGGGAAAAGATCGAGAGAAATCCCAGACAGCCTAGGTATCTCAAGGTGATCTGGGGAACGGGTTATATGGTTGGATGAGCCTTTGACGCGCGAAAACGGTCGAAATTCTAAAAGTATTGTGAAATAATGCAAAAAAGATTGACGAGAAGTCTGAAAAATTTTATAATTATTCCGTGGGACTTTTGGGACTACAATATTACATAAGCAGAATTCCACAATAATCTTAGGAGGTAGCGGAAATGGGTTTAAAATCAATTGTTGGCGGTGCGGTTGCAGGGATTGCAGGTGCGGCTTCTAACGTAGTAGGCGCCGGTATTGGATCAGTTGCAGGTGCCTTATCTAATCAGTATAAGGAGTTCTTTTACTGTGATGCCATTGATCCGAAGTTTTTGATGGTTCGCGGACATAGAAGAACTGGTGGCAGATCTCAGAATAAGGGTGATGACAATATCATTACCAATGGTTCCGTGATCGCGGTTGCAGACGGACAGTGTATGCTGATCGTTGATCAGGGTAAGGTTGCGGATCTTTGTGCAGTTCCCGGTGAGTACGTTTATGATCAGTCCTCCGAGCCTTCCATCTTTACCGGTAACCTTGGCGATTCCATCATGGATACCTTTAAGAACATTGGAAAGCGCTTCACCTTTGGCGGTGACAGTGGCAAGGAGCAGAGAGTATATTATATCAACACGAAGGAAATCTATGGTAACCCTTATGGTACGCCCAAGAAGGTTCCTTTCCGCGTGGTTGACGAGCGTGCAGGCATCGACATCGATATTTCCATCGGATGCTTTGGCGAATACAGCTATGAAGTGGCAGATCCCATTGCGTTCTATACGAACGTGTGTGGTAACGAGAGAGAGTGCTTTGAGCGCTCCAAGATTGACAGCCAGTTGAAGTCCGAGATCATGACTTCCCTGCAGCCTGCCTTTGGAAAGCTCTCCGCAATGGGCATTCGTTATTCTGCACTGCCTGCTCATACGGAGGACATTGCAACCGCATTGAATGAAGTATTGTCCGAAAAGTGGGGACGCAGAGGTCTGAAGGTGGTATCCTTCGGTATCTCTTCCATCAATGCGGATGAAGAAGACGAGAAGATGATTAAGGAAATGCAGAAGCAGGCTGCTTACACGGATCCTACCCGTCTGGCAGCATACGCTGGCGTAGCTCAGGCAGATGCCATGAAGCTCGCAGCTGGAAATACTTCCGCAGGTCCTATGATGGCATTCATGGGCTTAAATGCAGCACAGAACGCAGGTGGCGGCATGGACATCAATGGTTTGATGGCTCAGGGTCAGGCAATGCGTCAGCAGCAGGCACAGGCTCCTCAGATGCAGCCTAAGGCAGCAGCTGATACCTGGACTTGCACCTGTGGCGCAACCGTTAGCGGAAAGTTCTGTCCTGAGTGCGGAACGAAGAAGCCTGAGGCTCCCGCTGGTTGGACCTGCTCCTGTGGCGCAGTAAACCAGGGTAAGTTCTGCTCCAACTGTGGCGCAAAGAAGCCCGCTGGCGTTCCTCAGTACAAGTGCGACAAGTGTGGCTGGGTTCCCGAGGATCCTGCAAATCCTCCGAAGTTCTGCCCTGAGTGTGGCGATCCCTTCGGTGATGAGGATGTTCAGTAATTTAACGGATTTTCTCAAGGCTCCCCAATTTTGGGGAGCCTTTCTTAAAATAAAAAAGTAAAATATACTTGACAAAATGTCATAGTGGTATTAAGATGGTTTCCAAGGGGATGCGGGAGAATTCAATATGTTTGAAAAAGAATTTTATTTATGGCGTATCCACCATGAATTGAAATAAGATTTCAGAACGGAGGCAGTATGGAAGAATTATTACAGGTGAAGGGATTGCGTAAAACCTTTACGCTTTCCGCGAAACAGCAGAAGCTGGAAAACACGAAGGAGAAGGTGAAGGTAGCCGTGGATGGTCTTTCCTTCACGGCTTATAAGGGAGAGGTATTCGGACTTCTTGGACCGAACGGCGCTGGGAAGACGACGACGCTTCGTATGCTTGCAACGCTGATCAAGCCCGATGCAGGTGATGCCATTCTTGATGGGGCGAGCGTTGTGTCCCAGCCTGAGCTTGTTCGAAGCAAAATTGGATTTTTGACCAGTGAATTAAAGCTGGAGGATTTCTTTACACCGAACTATCAGTTTGATTTCTTTTCCGGTCTTTATGGCGTGAAGCCCGAGGTTGCGGCGCAGCGTAAGAAGGAGCTGTTTGAGCGATTTGGCATCGACAAGTTCGCGGAGGTTAAGGTTGGTAATCTTTCCACTGGTATGAAGCAGAAGGTCAGCCTTGTGGTCAGCCTGGTACATGATCCTGACGTCGTAATTTTCGATGAGCCGACCAACGGACTTGACGTCCTGACGGCAAAGGTTGTTACGGATTTTCTTTTGGATCTGAAAGCAAGAGGAAAGAGTATTATCGTTTCCACGCATATTTTTAGCCTGATCGAGAAGATCTGTGACAGAGTTGGCATTGTCATCGCTGGTAAGATGGTGACCTGTGACACTCTGGAGGCAATTTGTGCGGGAAAGCCTTTGGAGGATCGCTTCTTTGAAATTTACGAGGAAAAGGTAGGTAAGATCGATGAATAACATAATGACCATTATCAAAAAGGAACTGGCCCGCTTTTTTGGCGACAGACGCTTGGTATTTACCACCGTTATCATGCCAGGTTTACTGATTTACTTAATGTATACCCTGATGGGCGAGGGTATGATGAAGCAGCTGAGTACGGCAGATGACTATGTTGCAAAGGCTTATGTCGTAAATATGCCTGAGGACGTAAAAATGATGGTAAGCGGTCTTCGAATTGAGTGGGAGGACTGGGACGGAAATCCTGCGGATAAGGAGAAGATCCTGAAGGAGATCGAAGAGGGCGAGAAGGACTTGCTCGTGTACTTCCCTGAGAACTTTACGGCGGACGTAGAAGCCTACAATATGGAGAACAAGGCTCCGAACATTGAAATGTATTTCAATTCCGAGAAGAGTAATTCTGAGACGGCATATCGTATGATGCAGAGCTTCCTGACGGCCTATGAGGAGACCATGGTGAACAAGTATGATGTCAATGCAGGCCCTGGCGAGGGAACCTACGGAAAGTATGACATGGCTTCCGAAGCAGGCATTCTCGGAAAGATGTTATCAGGACTCCTTCCCATGCTGATCATGACCTTTATCTTTAGCGGATGCTCTGGCGTTGCTCCCGAATCCATCGCGGGTGAGAAGGAGAGAGGCACGATCGCAACCCTTCTGGTAACTCCCGTAAAGAGAAGCGCATTGGCGCTGGGTAAAATTATCAGCCTTAGTGTGATTGCCCTGTTGGCGGGTGTCTCCAGCTTCTTGGGAACCATTCTTTCCCTGCCGAAGATGGTGGGAAATGAGGTTGACATCAATGTTGTAAGCTATAGCATTACGGACTATTTGCTGCTGTTTGTCGTAATTATTTCTACGGTTTTGGTGATGGTATCCATCATCTCCATCGTATCTGCCAGTGCAAAGAGCGTAAAGGAAGCAACGACCATGATGGCACCCTTCATGATTGGCGTGATGCTGATCAGCATTCTTCCCATGCTTGGTGCAGACATCGGTGGAAAGGCAGCCTATGCGATTCCTCTGTTTAACTCCGTAAAGGCGATGTCGGCAATCTTTGGATTTGAGACAGACGTCGTGATGTCACTTGTTGCCGTTGGTGTAAATCTGGTGGCAACTGGCGTGCTTGTGATGGTGCTGACGAAGATGTTCGACAATGAGAACGTGATGTTTGGCAAGTAAAAAGAAGCAAAAGGAAAGCTTGGAATCAGTTAGAAAGCTTGAGATAAGTTATTAAGTAAGAGAATAAGCAAGAAAAGAGGGGCTGAGGATCAGCCAAGGAACCCTAAGTGTTCCAGGAGGATCTTCAGCCCCATTCCGATCAGAATGATGCCGCCGGTGAGTTCAGCCTTCGATTTGTATTTTGTCCCAAAGACATGACCGACCTTGACGCCAAAGGCGGAGAGCAGGAAGGTCGTCACGCCAATGAAGCTGATGGCGGGGACGATGTGAACCTGCAGGAAGGCGAAGGTGATGCCAACGGCGAGGGCATCAATGCTAGTCGCAACGGCAAGAAGAAACATGGTCTTGACGTCGAGCGAATCATCTGCCTTTTCTTCCTCCTTCGACAATGCCTCGCGAATCATGGAGATGCCGATGAGAGAGAGCAGAATAAAGGCAATCCAGTGATCAATCGAGGTAATGTAGGACTCAAACTGTTTGCCGAGAAAGAAGCCGAGGAGTGGCATGCCGGCCTGAAAGCCGCCGAACCACAGGCCGATGATGGCCGCCTTGCTTATGCTCAGCTTTCGCATGGCGAGTCCCTTGCAGACGGAGACGGCAAAGGCATCCATGGAGAGCCCGACGGCGACCAAGAATAATTCCAATAAACTCATGTGGAAACTCCTTCATAATTTGAGAGGGATAAGAAAAGTGCCGGACCAATTCGTCCGGCACTTCTTTTTGCAGATGTAGATCAATATTAAGCTACTACAGTAACATTGGTAGCGCGGATCTTGCTGCTGTTCTGAGGGTCGCACTCGGTGTCAAAAGTAACCTTCTGACCTTCCTCAAGGGACTTGAAGCCTTCAGCGTTGATAGCGGAGAAATGTACGAATACTTCCTCGCCAGTAGCTTCGTTGGTGATGAAACCATAACCCTTCTGTGCGTTAAACCACTTAACTGTACCGTTGTTCATTTTGGTACCTCCTTAATAAATTTGGGGCATAGCCCGTTTTAGGTTTAGTAATTCTAAAACGTAGGACAAAAAAATCACATATTTTTGTCAACCATCATTCTTCAATGATCCAAAGATCATTTGCACTCTGCACTTCGTAGCCAGGATCGCGAAAGCGAATGATGACTTACAAAAATATGTGAGTTCAATGACACTCTTTTAGAATCCTTTTTTAGTATAGTATTCTCTAAGGAAAATGTCAATCAATTTTTTGATTTCACACGTTTATTTGGTATATTTTCACAAATTCAAGAAAAAATAAAAGAGTAAGGAAGAGGATGAGCGTGAAAAAAGCAAAAAGGAGGATAATTGGGCGGAATGATACCGATCTGGTATGGCATTTTATTGGGATTGGCGACGGCCTATTTTGGTTTCTGGTTTGGACGAAGCAGAAACTGGGGTCTGCTGGAGGTCGTGGGAGAAGGAGCGGTGCGGGAGGAAACTGGCGAGGGAACCAAGGGGAAAAGGGAAGGGGTAGCGCGAGGGGATGGCGTTGGCAGAAAAATACTGCCGCAGGTTCGATATTTGGCCAGTCCGTCCAGCGGAACCGTCGAAAACATACGGGAAGAAGGGAGCTTAGGCGCAAGGATTCTGACCACGGACTCCAAGCTGTATTCCCCGAGCGCGGGGAGGGTTTTGTCCATTGCACCCAGAGGCAATGCCTTTCTGATCATGACGGACTGGGGCACGGAGGTTGAGGTACGGGCCTGCACTAGTGAGGATGATTTGTTGGATCGTTATTTTAGGCCGCGAGTGATTCGCGGGGAGATTATCCGTCGGGGAAAGCTGTTGCTTGAATATGACAGGGAGAAGCTTGACAGGGAATGTGAGGATACGGCAGTCTATCTGATGGCGAAGGGAGAGTGTACGACAACGCTGGAACCAGCAGGTGAAAGTGAGGTTAAGACGGGTGATGCGCTGTTTTGGGTGGATGAGGTTATATAAATGTAACAAATATGATAGAAAATTGTAGAATTTTAACGAAAACAGTTGCCGAAATCTTATTTTTTTAGTAAAATGTAACCATGGAAAATAGGCTTATTGTATGTTGACGGAAAAGGATAACATAATGGGCCGAAGGGGACACTTCGGCGGAGGTACGTATGCTGGAAGATAGAAAAGTAATTGGCCTTTGTATGACAAAAATTCACGACAGAGTGCGTGGAGCCTTGGCGGATGAAATCAATTTGGCAGCCGTTGAAGCAGGGTTCAAATTGATTTGCTTTAATAGCATGGAGGATTTTTATAAGGACGATGTTTATAGCAAGGGTGCGCAGACCATTTATGATCGGATGGATTATGACATCCTGGATGGAATCATCATCTGTGCAGAACACTTTTGTGATGGCAGGATTGTAGACAATATTGTAAGCCGCGCCAAGGAAAGAAAGGTTCCCGTGGTTATTCTTAACGGAAGCGTATCTGATTGTGTTCAGGTATATAATGACTGTGAGGAGTCCTTTAAAGAGTTGATTCGCCATGTCCTGAAGGTGCATCATGTGACGGATCCCTTCTTCCTTGGGGGAAGAAAGGGGGATGCAAACTCCGTACAGAGACTAGAGTATTATAAAGAGGTCCTGAATGAGTTTAATATTCCATTTGACGAGAGCCGAGTGGGGTATGGAGATTACTGGGATGAGCCTGCGATGAAGGTCACGGAGGAGCTGGTGGTCACTGGAAAGCTTCCGCAGGCTATCATTTGTGCAAATGACTATATGGCATTTGGCGTTATTAAGAAGCTGAAAATGCTGGGGTATTCCATTCCGAAGGATGTGATCGTAACGGGCTTTGACGGCGTGCCTGCCGTAGAGTATTACTATCCCAAGCTGACAACCTGTCGGGAGAACTGGCAGCTTCAGGCGCAGACCTGCGTGAACGTGCTGAAGAAGCTGTTCGCGGGGGAGGCTGTCGAGAAGGAATATAAGATTACCTATGGCACCATTATTTCCGAAAGCTGCGGCTGTGTCAGTCCGAAGCCTAAGGAGAGAGATGAGGCTGCAGCAGAGCTGTTTGGACTGCTGGAATCCATGGAGGCCCATGAGGATTATGTGACCTCTGAGACGGAGAGAATGTTGAACGTGGAGGACGTGGGCGATCTGTTGGATCCCTTGTCCAGATTTATCCTAAACCACTCCTATGTCTGCGTTAGCAGTAAGTTTATGAAGATTGCCTCCGTTGAAAAATGGGATGATGAAAAGATGGTAGCCGTTCCCTGTGCCTTTGATCCTGATCGTAAGGTGCGTTATTTGCATGATGATGACATGCTTCCTGAAATTCGGGAGTGGCTGGAGGATGATACGGCCTATATCCTGACCTCCGTATATTCTAAGGATTTTTACTGTGGTTATTATGCCGTGAAAACCTCTTATATTGGCGGCATCAACTATAAAATGAAAAAGATCGTGCGTCTTGCAAATTTGGTTTGCAATTCCTTGATCAATCAGTTTAAGCAGAGGGAAACCATGCGCAGCATAGAGGGCGCAAGCTTTAGGGATCCTTTGACGGGACTGCCGAATTTGAAGGGGGCGTCGCAGTGGTTCCAGGATTTTGCCGCTGATGAGCATAACCATGAGAAGAGCTTGTCTGTTTCCATATACGCGATTCCTCAGTATGCATTGATTTATGAAAATTATGGCATTCACGTCATCGAAGAGATTATCAACCTGATGGCCGACAGACTAAAGGCGATGCGCGGCAGGGAAGGGTTCTTAGCGAAGAATTCCGAGAGTGAATTCCTTTTGATTCATGCCTATGATAATCCGAAGCTGATTGAGCCTACGAATGCAAGGATTTCGTCCGTGGTGCAGTCAGCAATTACGGCATATAATCAGGCGAGCGACAATACCTATGACGTCGAGGTCAGCATGGGTTGTACCGTGGCAGATCCTGGCTGGAACGGTTCCTTGGGCTCCTTCGTAAAATATGCTTCGAATGAAATGTTCCTGAACAGAATGCATGATGGCGGCGTTGCAGAGAAGCTTAGGGCAAGGGATTCGCACGTGGACTACATTGGCGTGTTCAATCTTTTGCTGGAGCATAACCTGTTCCGCTATCATTATCAGCCCATTGTGGATGCCAAGACGGGTGAAATCTATGGCTATGAGGCGCTGATGAGAACCAAGGGAGGCATCAATCTGTCACCCTTGGAGATTTTGGATGCTGCACGGGAAACGAAGCGCCTAAATGAAATTGAGCATGCAACCATGTTTAACATTCTGAAGCAGTATTCCGAGGAGAACGAGAAATTCCACGGCAAAAAGGTCTTTATCAATACCATTCCCAACCATTTCCTGACGGAGGAGGAATGTACGCAGCTGACGGAGAAGTATCGGCAGTATTTGGATCAGATTGTATTTGAGGTGACGGAGCAGGATTCCAGCTCTGACGAGGAGATGGCAGCGCTCAAGCGCTTTAGCGCAGGGAAGGGCGGCGTTCAGATCGCGATTGATGATTATGGAACGGGCCATTCTAACATCGTGAATTTGCTTCGTTATACGCCCCAGATCATCAAGATTGACCATTATCTGATCAGCGGCATTGACGAGGATATCAATAAGCAGATGTTCGTAAAGAACACGATTGAATTTGCCGCGATGAATGGAATCAAGGTGCTGGCAGAGGGCGTGGAGACGCGCAACGAGTTGCGCACGGTCATTGAGTTTGGCGTGGATCTGATCCAGGGCTTCTACACTGGTCGCCCTGCGGAGGAGCCTGTGGAAACCATTGATGAGAGCATCTTAAATGAAATCATCAATGAAAACCTGACACTTTCCGTATACAGTAAGGGCAAGCAGAAGGTTTATACCGCAAGGGACGGCGAGGAGGTTAACATCGTTGATCTCGCGCTGAGAAAGTATAATTACGTTCACGTGGTATCGGGTGAGGTTCATCTGATTGGCCGTAAGGACAGCTCGCTGAACATTGTGTTGAGAGTTGCGGATAATGCGGACGTTCGTGTCATCATGACGGACGTGAACCTGACGGGCATTGACGAGCCTGCAATTCAGCTGGGCAAGGGAAGTAACGTCGAGCTGAACATCAATGGATATAATTCCATTAATAAAAATGGGATCTTGGTACCCACAAACGCGAAGCTGCGCATGACAGGAAATGGGGCACTTTTAATCAATGCGAATGATAATTTTACCATTGGCATCGGTGCAAAATATGATGAGGCCTATGGCGAGATTATCTTTGAACATACGGGCAGAATCAAGGTTATTTCCTCCGGAGATAAGCTTGTTGGCGTAGGCGGAGGCTACAGTGTGGCACCTATCACCATTGCGAGCGGACATCTTGAGATTGCTGGCTCTGGCATCTCAGTGCTTGGCATCGGAAGTACGACAGGCGACGCATTTATTGACATTGACAAGGCCGTTGTCACGGTCAAGGAATCTGGTAATCAGGCGGTCGGAATTGGTACCGTCAAAGGAAAGGCCAAGATCAGCAGTAATGGTGTTCTTAGCGTCATTTCCGATGGAGAGCGCTCCGTTGGTATCGGTTCCATGTTTGGAAATGACTGTACCATAATGCTGGAAAAGGGAAAGGTTTCTTCCATTATTCACTGTGACACAGGATCGACCATCGGTACTTATTCTGGCACGGGAACGACGGTTGTGAAGGATTGTGAGGTCACCGTTTATGGTGAGGGCTCCGCTGTCACGGGTATTGGTAGCTCCATGGGCAACTGGACAACCGAGGTTACGGGCGGCATTCTCGACGTCAAGATCTTGTCCGGCGCAGGACAGAGCTTCGGCAGTGAGGACCGCATGGTCATCACGGGCGGTAACATCATCGACAGAAGCGGCGGAGAGGTTGTTGCTAGGAACGCATACGGTCAGAAGCTTCACAAGGAAATCAAGGATGTGGATCACTTTGAACAGGTGATCTGGACCGAACACGGTGAGTATGTGTACGTGGCAGACCGCACCAAGGAACATGAGGTAATGTGCATCTATCTGCCATAAGAATTAGCAGACTCGGGGCTGGGCCTCAATAGTCTTTCTACTAGACTTTTGACCTAGAAAGACTATTGAGGCCCTCCCCTCGAGCGTAAGGTAAAGTCGAGTATGAGAGAAGATAGATACACGTGGAAAGGGCGGATTCGAAAGGAAGTCCGCCCTTTCATAGTGAGTAAGGATTTATGATATTGTTATTAAAAGTTTATATTTTTTTTATTGTAATTAGCGTGACCTTGTGTTATATATGTTATAGAACAGAAAAGGGAGAAAGGGGGACGAGGTTATGAATATTCAGAAGTTTACGCAGAAATCCCTTCAGGCTGTGAATGATTGTGAAAAGTTGGCTGTGGAGTTTGGTAATCAGGAGATCGAGCAGGAGCATTTGCTGTTGAGTCTTTTACGGCTGGAGGATAGCCTGATTCTGAAGCTCGTGGAAAAGATGGAGATTCAGAAGGAGCACTTTGTGAATCGCGTGGAGCAGGCCGTTGAGAAGCGCGTGAAGGTGCAGGGAGGCAATCCTTATATTGGTCAGTATCTGAACAAGACGCTGATCACGGCGGAGGATGAGGCGAAGCGCATGGGAGATGAGTATGTTTCCGTGGAGCATCTCTTCCTTGCCATGCTAAAGAACCCAAATCGTGAGATTTCCGCAATCCTAAAGGAGTATGGCATTACGCAGGAGAGGTTCTTGAAGGCTCTCTCTACCGTGCGCGGCAATCAGAGGGTGACGAGCGACAATCCTGAGGCAACCTACGATACCTTGGAGAAATATGGACAGGATTTGGTGGAGAAGGCAAGAAATCAAAAGCTGGATCCCGTAATTGGCAGGGATAATGAGATCCGAAACGTGATCCGTATCCTTTCAAGAAAGACGAAGAACAATCCCGTGCTGATCGGTGAGCCTGGCGTTGGTAAGACGGCCGTGGTGGAAGGTCTGGCGCAGAGAATCGTTCGAGGTGACGTGCCGCAGGGCTTAAAGGACAAGCGCATTTTTGCATTGGACATGGGTGCCTTGGTGGCTGGCGCGAAGTACAGAGGAGAATTTGAGGAGCGATTGAAGGCCGTGCTGGAGGACGTGAAAAACAGTGACGGTCAGATCATTCTCTTTATAGATGAGCTGCATACTATTGTCGGTGCGGGCAAGACTGACGGTGCATTGGATGCGGGCAATATGTTAAAGCCCATGCTGGCGCGCGGCGAGCTGCACTGCATCGGCGCAACGACGCTGGATGAGTATCGTCAGTATATCGAGAAGGATGCGGCGTTGGAGAGAAGATTCCAGCCCGTCATGGTGGATGAGCCTACGGTGGAGGATACCATATCCATTCTTCGTGGCATCAAGGAGCGCTATGAGGTATATCATGGCGTGAAGATCATGGATAATGCTCTGGTGAGCGCGGCAACGCTGTCTCATAGATATATTACGGACCGTTTCCTGCCTGATAAGGCCATTGACCTTGTGGATGAGGCCTGTGCCTTGATCAAGACGGAGCTGGACAGCATGCCTGCGGAGCTGGATGAGGCATCTCGTAAGATCATGCAGATGGAGATCGAAGAGGCTGCCTTAAAGAAGGAGGATGACCACCTGAGCCAGGAGCGTCTGGAGGAGCTGCAAAGGGAGCTCGCCGAACTGAAGGCGGATTTCGCAGAGAAGAAGGCGCAGTGGCATAATGAGAAGGCTTCCGTGGAGCGCCTGAGTAAGCTGCGTGAGGAGATTGATCAGGTTAATTCCGAAATCGAGATTGCACAGAGAAATGGCGATCTGGAGAAGACGGCTGAGCTGTCCTATGGCAAGCTTCCTGCCTTGAAGAAGCAGCTGCAGCAGGAAGAGGAAAAGGTTGGCGGTGGTTTGTCCCTGGTTCATGAGAAGGTATCCGACGAAGAGATTTCAAGGATTGTTAGCCGCTGGACTGGCATTCCCGTATCTAAGCTGACGGAGAGTGAGAGGAATAAGACCCTGCATCTGGATGAGGAGTTGCATAAGAGAGTTGTTGGTCAGGATGAGGGTGTGCAGAAGGTGACGGAGGCCATCATTCGTTCGAAGGCTGGCATCAAGGATCCGAGCAAGCCGATTGGTTCCTTCCTGTTCCTTGGACCTACTGGCGTTGGTAAGACGGAGCTCGCAAAGGCGTTGGCAGCAAGTCTGTTCGATGACGAGAGCAATATGGTGAGACTTGACATGAGTGAGTATATGGAGAAATTCTCCGTATCGAGACTCATCGGAGCGCCTCCCGGATACGTGGGCTATGAGGAGGGAGGTCAGCTGACGGAGGCCGTTCGCAGAAAGCCATACAGCGTGGTGCTTTTTGACGAGATTGAGAAGGCACATCCCGACGTGTTTAACGTGCTGCTGCAGGTGCTGGATGATGGTAGAATCACGGATTCTCAGGGCAGAACCGTGGACTTTAAGAATACCATTTTGATCATGACCTCCAACATTGGTGCGCAGTATCTGCTGGATGGCATCAATGAGGATGGCAGCATTCGCCCTGAGGCTGAGCGGGCCGTGATGGAAGATCTTCGTGCGCACTTCCGTCCAGAGTTCTTGAACCGTCTGGATGAGACGATCCTGTTCAAGCCTTTGACGAGAGATAACATTGGCGGCATTATTGACCTGCTGATGAAGGACGTCAATGCACGACTTGCAGAGAAGGAGCTGTCCATTGAACTGAGTGATGAGGCGAAGAGCCTGATTGCAAGGGAGGCGTATGATCCCGTATATGGTGCGAGACCCTTAAAGCGTTATCTGCAAAAGAATGTCGAAACACTGGCGGCAAGAAAAATTTTGTCAGGGGAAGTGGACATGCGCGACGTCATCCGGATTGACGCTGACCGGGACGAGCTGAAAGCGTCTGTAAGGAAAGGTTAACAAGAGAATAGACATCCTGTTTTGACATAAGATTTTTAGGAAACCCTCTAGCATTTTTGCCCAAAAAGTTGTATTCTTAAGGAAGAAACGTAAGGCGCGGAATGCTTGGAGGGTTTCATGGCGAAAAGGTTAGCGACGTTTATAGGACAAATAAATCAAAGTTATTCAGAAGAGATGGTTTGCTCCGTTGTCGATGCGGCGAAGGAGCTGGGTTACCTTGTTGACGTTTTTACGGAATTTGGTTCCTATGGACAAAACTATCTCCATGCAGAAGGGGAGAGAAATATCATTCATCTCCCGCATTTAGAGGATTATGACGGCGTCATAATCGCTCCGGATACCTTTGGCGTGCCTGAAATGGAAAAACAGCTGGATATTCTGCTGCTCTCCAAGGTACAGGCTAAGCCGGTGGTGAGCCTTAGGCAGGAAAAGGATTGCTTTTACAGCGTTCAGATTGATAACCGTCTTGCCATGGCAAAGCTTACGGAGCATTTTGTAAAGGATCACGGATACAAAAGAATCTGTTTTATGAAGGGTCGCAAAGACCTTAAGGATGCCGGGGAACGGCTTCAGGGTTACTTGGACGTCATGCAAAAATACGGTCTGCCCGTGACGGAACACAATTTGTTTCAGGGGAATTATTGGCGTAATCTTGGACCGGCGGCCGTTGACTGGTTTTTATCTGGTCCTGAGAAGCCAGAAGCCATTATCTGCGCCAACGATTTTATGGCGATTTCAGTCCTGATGGCGCTCAAGGAGCGTAATATTCGCGTGCCGGAGGAGATTGCCATTGCAGGCTTGGATGACCTGGAAGAGGTTCGATATTTGGAGCCTGCGATCACGAGCGTGCACATGCCCTGCTATGAAATGGGCAGACAGGCAACCTATTTGGTCGACAAGATTAATCACGGAGAAAAGTCAAAACAGATTTTGCGTCTTCCTGCCGACGTGATCCTGCGTAGAAGCTGTGGATGTGAGGTTGACGAGCATGGTCATTGGGCCGAGCTTTTATACGCACATCAGAATTACTTAAGTGAAACGATTCTGCAAAACGGTTTTCTTAACGCTGATTACGAGAGCTGTGATACCATCGAGGAATTATTTAACATCGCATATCAGTATTCCTATAATCTTGATTATGACGAGATTTATGTGTGCCTTTGCGAGCAGACGACGGATACGGAGGATCATCTGCTCGCACCGCAGCAATACACGGAAAATATGGTTCTGCGGGCCATTCTGAAAAAGAGGGTTGGGCATACCGTATTGGAAGAGACATTTCCAAGACGGGAGCTGTTGCCGGAGAAATATCGCTCCAAGGGAGAACCGCTGTATTTCTATCCCATTCATCATAAAAACAGATGCCTTGGGTATCTTGTCCTTAAGACAGAAAAGACAAGCGGTTTGAAGGAATTCTTTGGCTGTTGGACAACGGAGCTGTGTAGCTGCCTGAATAAGGTCATCTTATACGAAGAGAATAAGACGCTCCAGGAATTCCGTAAGCTTTCTACCATTGATGATCTGACGGGGCTGTTTAATCGCAGAAAGCTGGAGCAGGAGCTGAGCAAAAGACTGTTTGTTTTAAAGTCCCAAAACATCGATTTATATGTCTTTAGTCTTGACATGGACGGTTTAAAATTCGTCAATGATACCTATGGACACATGGAGGGCGACGTTGCCCTCAGAGCATTTGCCGACGTCATCAGTAAGGCCGCCGGGGAGTATGGCATGTGCTTTCGCGTCGGCGGTGACGAGTTTATGATTCTGGCATCCACAAGCGACCGGCAGGAGATTTTGGATATTGCTCAGCGAGTTGAAGATGGCATCGCAGAATACAACAAAAGCGTGGATAAGCCCTATAAGCTTGCAGGCAGCATTGGATATTCCATGTACAAAAAGGGCGAGGAAATTTCGAACTGTATTCGCAGGGCGGATGTCAACATGTATGCGGACAAGGTTTCGAAAAAAAACAACAGGCGGTAAGAGCGTGGAGGTGGAAACATGATACCGAAGGATCCGGTCATGCTTCTTAGTTTTATGAATTTAAAGCTACGAGATTACGGGAAGAATTTAGGGGAGCTCTGCGAGGATTTGGACATAGATCAGGCAGAGCTTGAGGAAAAGCTTGCGGGGATAGATTATCACTATGACGGGGAACGAAACCAGTTTGTCTAAGGGAGGCCATCCAAATTCAGGGCGGCGTTGTCAGATTTGTACGGGCTGCGGCTTATGCCCCGGCGTATTGCGACAGGAGACGGAAGGCCTTCGCATTCTGACCCGGCAGATGCTCGGTGAGCACGGGAAAGGATTAAGGAACGTGGACGGGCTTCGTCTGGTTGCAGCTGACGTCGGTACGACTACGAT
This sequence comes from Lachnospiraceae bacterium, assembly GCA_015056795.1. GTDB lineage: Bacteria > Bacillota > Clostridia > Lachnospirales > Lachnospiraceae > Acetatifactor. The sequence goes on along the minus strand of SVFO01000011.1, from coordinate 5,733 downwards.
CGCCATGGAGCTGTATGACGAGAATGGAACCGTGCAGGATCGTTTTGTTTGCGTGAACCCGCAGACGGAGTTTGGTGCGGATGTGCTTTCGAGAATTCAGGCGGCGCAGGACCCGCAAAAAAAAGAAAAGATGTTTCAGATGATTCGAAGCGCTTTTGCCCGCGGGGCAGAGCGCTTTTTGAAGTGGTTAAGGGAAGGGGAGCAGATGGTCTGCGTGATCGCCGCAAATACGGTCATGAGCTACCTGATGATGGACTGGGATCCTAAGGAGCTTGGGCAGGCACCGTTTCATGCTTCAAGGCTTACGGGGGCAAGATTTGCCATTGAGGGCTCTGACGGGAAAGGGATGCAGTGTCTTTTACTTCCCGGCTTTTCTGCGTTCGTGGGAAGCGATCTTTTGGCGGGTGCGTATGCTTCCGGCATGACAGAGTCGAGACAGATGACGCTACTTCTTGACCTTGGAACCAATGGGGAAATTTTGCTTGGCAACAAAGAGGAAATCCTTGCGACGGCGACGGCAGCAGGACCGGCCTTTGAGGGCGGCGTAAATCGCGGAATCTGGGGCGCTGATTTGGTAAAGCTTATGGCAAGGCTATTGGAGGAGGGCGCGGCTGATGAGACGGGGCTTTTGAAGGATCCTTATTTTGAGCGGGGCATTCGCATTGGGAATGTTATGCTGACGCAGGAGGCCATTCGAAGTCTGCAGCTTGCAAAGGCGGCCATCGAGGCAGGCATACGCATCCTCGTGGAGCAAAAGGGAATTACGCTGCACGAAATAGACCGCGTCATTTTGGCAGGTGGATTTGGCTACTTTCTAAATCCCGGGGACGCCGTACAAATCGGTCTGTTGCCCTCGGAGCTGGAGACCAGAGCCATCGCAGGCGGCAATACGGCCCTGGCAGGCGCAAAGCAGATTGGCGCAGGCATCCTGAACCGTGCCTTCTGGGAGAGAGAGAGTCTTTGGACGCATGAATGCCCCGTGCGCGTCATAAATCTGGCTGAGCAGGCGCATTTTCCTGAGTATTACATGGAAGCCATGAATTTCCGAATGGCATGAGAGAAACGCCGGGCGAAACGAAAAGTAATGCTACGAGGAGCCAATCCCTGCGTTTCTTGATGCACTCCCGAATATCGTCCAACCCTGTCTTCATAGATTAGAGGGAGAAATCGGTTTCGGAGCATATTATGAAAAAATGGTTGCTGGGCATGGCCATTTTGGACCTGGGTTTATTATTGGTTTGTATGGCATTTGGCCGGCTACATGGCAGGCAGTTCCTGACTGCGACGGGAATTGTGGACGAGGGCATTGACTGGATAAGCGATGAGGAATGTAATAGGGCTGAGGAGCGGAAACGGATTGCGCTGACCTTTGATGATGGCCCGCATCCCGAATATACGGTGCAATTGTTGGATGGTTTAAAGGAACGTGGCGTACAAGCCACGTTTTTTGTTACGGGAGA
>SVFO01000011.1:0-4173 GCA_015056795.1 Lachnospiraceae bacterium | reverse complement strand
AAGGAGAACGCCATTATTCTGCTACATGATTATTACCAGACCAGCATAGAGGCGGCGCTGCGCATCGTGGATGAACTGCAGAAGGAAGGTTATGAATTTGTGACCGTGGATCAAGTGCTTCTGGAATAGGCGCTGACGGAAGCCGCGCGGTTAGAATAAGGACTGTAGAAGGAAGGGCCGGGATGACGCAAAAAACAGGCATTGGAACGAGCCAATGCCTGTTTTATCATACGTAAGAGCGGTGGAACGTTACCTTAAATCCTTCATGGCGCAGTGATCCATATCGTCGAAGTCCTGATTTTCACCGACCATTCCCCAGATAAAGGTGTAAGCCTGGGTGCCGCATCCGGAATGAATGGACCAGCTCGGAGAAATAATGGCCTGCTCGTTTCGCATGATAACGTGCCTTGTTTCCTGGGGCTCGCCCATGTAATGCATTACGATGGCATCCTCGGGCATGTCAAAATAGAGATAAACCTCCATTCTTCTGTCATGCGTGTGGCAGGGCATGGTATTCCAAACGCTGCCGGGCTCGAGCTTCGTCATGCCCATCTCGAGCTGACAGCTTTCTACCTGACCGGGAAGAATATACTTACAGATGGTGCGATGGTTGGAACCCTCCAGAGAGCCGAGCTCCACCTTATTGCAATCCTTTACGATGACAACGCCTTCCTCGGGAGTTCCGCTCGGCTTGATCAGAACGGTGGGGCAGGTTCTGTGGGCAGGCGCACTGTTTAAGTAGAACTTTGCGGGATTTGAGGCGTCGATGCTGGCAAAGGAGATTTCCTTAGAGCCCATGCCAATGTACATGCCTTCCTTGTAAGCAACCTGATACTCCCTGCCATCAATGGTGATGACGCCCGCACCACCGATATTGATGACGCCAAGCTCACGGCGCTCGCAAAAATATTTCGCCCGAAGCTCATCGCCCGCGGTAAGCTTTAACACTTCCTTTACGGGGACGGCAGAGCCGGTGATGATTCTGTCAATATGGCTGTATACAAGCTTAATTACGTCTGGCTGGAAGAGATCATCAATCAGAAATTCCTCACGCAATCTTTCCGTGGTATAATACTTGACGTCCTTGGGGGATGCAGCGGTTCTAAGTTCCATAGTTTTTCCTTCTTTCTTTCATGAAATTGATTTACAAATCATTCGTTTTATTCCAAAGATGAATTCGTTATCTGACAGTTACTCTACGGTTTTCAGATCAAATCCGAAATATTTTACGGCATTGTTATAGCTGATGCCTCTGACGATTTCGCCAAGAATCTCATAATCCTCGGGGAATTCGCCGTTCTCTACCCAGGTGCCGAGCAGATTGCAAAGAATTCTGCGGAAATAATCATGGCGTGTGTAGGAGAGGAAGCTTCTTGAGTCAGTCAGCATTCCGACAAAGCCGGAGAGATTTCCAAGGTTTGCAAGGGAAATCATTTGATCCTGCATGCCCGTCTTGTGATCATTGAACCACCAGGCGCTGCCTTGCTGAATCTTGGCAACCGCAGTGCTGTCCTGGAAGCAGCCAAGGATGGAACCAATGGTCTGGTTGTCATTGGGATTCAGGCTGTAGAGAATGGTCTTCGGAAGCTCGTTCGTGCAGTTCAGCGCATTCAGATAATCCGTGATCTCGGCAGCGGGAGCGTAATTGTTAATGCAGTCATAACCTGTGTCAGGACCAAGCTGCTCAAAGCGCAGGGTATTATTGTCTCTCTTACAGCCATAGTGCAGCTGCATCACCCAATTTCTCTTCGCATATTCGCGTCCCATAAACAGAAGATAGGCGGTCTTAAAGCGAATCTCTTCCTGGCGATTTACGGTCTGCCCATTCCTTCTCTTTTCAAAGATGGCTTCTACCTCTTCAGCGGAAGCGGGAGCGTAGTAAACATATTCAATGCCATGATCGGAAACACGGCAACCGCGCTCAGCAAAGAAGTCCATTCTGACAGACAATGCCTTGCAAAGAGAAGCGAAGGAATCAATCTTTACGCCGGAAACCTTTTCCAGAGTGGCCAGATAATCCAGATAATTCGGCTTTTCAAGATTCATGGCCTTGTCGGGTCTCCATGCAGGCAATACCTGAACGTTAAAGGTCTCGTCCTCTGCGATCTTTTTATGACATTCCAGATCATCCACGGGATCATCGGTCGTACAAATCAAGGTAACACCGGAATTCTTGATGATGTTGCGAACACTCATGGAGGGCTCGGCAAGCTTTTTGTTGCAAAGCTCCCAGACCTCCTCCGCAGTGTTCTTGTTCAGAACGCCCTGATACCCAAAATATTTGCGAAGCTCTAAATGGCTCCAGTGGAAGAGGGGATTGCCAATGGCCTTTCCGAGGCACTCAGCCCACTTCATGAATTTTTCCTTGTCAGAAGCATCACCGGTAATATAACGTTCCTCCACGCCGCAGGAACGCATAAAGCGCCACTTATAGTGGTCGCCGCCCAGCCATACCTGCGTAATGTTGTCAAACCTGCGATCCTCCCAGATCTCTTTTTGGTTGATGTGGCAGTGATAATCCAATACGGGCATGTTTGCCGCGTAATCAAAGTATAATTTCTTTGCCACGTCGTTTGAAAGGATAAAATCCTTGTCCATAAATGCTTTCACGAAATAATCCTCCTTGTTTTATGACACTTTATTTTGAAATGGTTCTTTCTCAAAGGTTAAGATTTCTCGAGTGGTACGTGCTTCCTCCAATGGAGATGTCCTTTTGCAAATGATACCGTTGCAAATGATGCCGCTCGAAGGTCGCCTACGGAGTTGTGGAACGCTTAATTAATTTCCCGGAGAAGACGGATTCCGCAGGCATTTCCTCACCCGATAATACGCTGAGCAGGGTCTGCACAAGCTGGTGCGAGAGATTCTCCAAACGATTGTCTACGCTCGTGAGCTCCGGATGGCAGCAGGCGGTCAGCATGGAATTGTTGTAACCGATCACGGCCAAATCCTCAGGGATGCGCAGGCCGTTTTTCTGTGCATACTTGATGGCGCCAACGGCGAGAGAGTCATCGGAAGTGATTACGCCATGGAACTGCACTCCATGGTCTGCGATATCCTGGATGAATGCCATGATGGCATCAATCTGATCTGTCCGTCCGTCATAGAAATGAATGTAAGGAGCATAATCTGCAAGCTTATAGCTCTTCATGGCTGCCTTATATCCGCTGAGCTTTTTCGTGCCACTGTAGGAATTGGAGTCGTAGAGATAAAGAATGTCGTCAATTCCGGCCCGGATAAGGCTCGAGGTCGCTTCAAACATGGAAGCATAATCGTTGCAGAGCGTGCAATATACGTTGGGACAATTATAAGAAGCGTTGAGCAGCATGACGGGAACCTGCCTGGCGGCCTCACGGATGTATTCATTCTCTTCTTCAATGTTGGAAACATAGTGAGAGCCAACCAAAATCAGGCTGTCTACCTTTTTAGAAAGAATTAATCGGATATAGCTCTGGCGATCCGCCAGATCATAGCCGGTACAGCAAAGAAGCGATTCATAACCATTGGCATGAAGCTCCTGCTCTAAATAATACACGGCCTTTGCCAAAAAGAGGTCGGAGGAATCCGCACAGAGAATGCCGACCGTCCGCAGGGAATGAAGACCCATGCCACGTGCATAGGCATTCGGCGTATAATCATATTTCTCAATGACACTCATGACCTTTTCCCGAGTGGAAGCTTTGACGCTGTCGCTGCCATTTAAAACGCGGGAAACGGTGGCAATGGAAACACCTGCTTTTTTTGATATGTCGTAGATGGTAAGTGCCATATGCTTTTCTTCTCCTTACGTAAGAATGTCGATCCTGTTACATATTTTTGTAAGCAGTTACAAAATACGCTATCATTATAATACGTACAATAGGAAAATGCAACAAAAGAAATCTAAAAAAATACAAATTTTTCTATTGACTTCTGTTGATTTTAGTGTAAGAATAAATATTGTAACCGCTTACATAAATAAATGAGAAAAGTGGATGATTTCTTTTGAAAAATTGGACAAAGAAAGGCGTAAAAAATGGAACGGATTAGCACGAAAATGACGGGTAAAAAGGAAAGACCGATCAAGGTCGTTCAGTTTGGCGAAGGCAATTTCCTTCGGGCATTTGTTGATTACATGATTGACATTGCAAATGAAAATGGATATTTCAATGGCGACGTCGTGATTGTAAAGCC
>SVFO01000010.1:59579-118716 GCA_015056795.1 Lachnospiraceae bacterium | reverse complement strand
TTTAACGCGCTGTTAACAATTGGGGCACAAGTGCTTCGCAATCACATTATATTCCGATTGGAAGTGCTTGCTTTTTTCACGCTTCACCTGCTGTTATAATCTGTTATCGGCATAGCCTAAACCCTTTGAAATTACTGCGATTTATGCAAGTGTGCTTTCCCTTATGTTTTCCCTTGTGTTATATGATTTCATATGATTACCGAATCATTATAAGGGCAAAAGCAAGGGAAAGAAATCCCTGTAACACGACATAACACCAAATGGTAATCGGCTGTTGAAATGCTTATTTTCAAATTTGGTTATGGCAACTCCGCTCGCAATTCATCAAGATATTGCAGAGCTATTTTAGTATTCTTTATTCTACCGGAATTTCCTTAACAATATGATTATCCCCGTATGCCAAAACCTCTATCAGCGGATTATCACTGCGCTTCAGAGAATAATAACTCCTTGCCAGTTTCATTACGTGCTCTAAGTCGCGGCTTTCTTCCATGACATCACTGCCAAAGCAAAAGATAGTATGCTTGCTTCCATCAAAAAGACTTGAATTTTTTCAGAATCTCACAAACCAAGTAAGAAAGGAGATTCTGACGCCGTCCCCCGAAAGGGAACCCCCTAGGGAACCCCTCGCGCTACTCTAAAAATGAAAGCAGTTCTTTTATGTGATCTGTATTTTTGCTACCGACAATTATATGGTCACAACCATCCAAAGCAAATTCCAAAAGTTCATTTAGGGAGTGTTCTTTTAACGCATCACCCATAGCTAGAGGCATACTTGCTACGGTATTAAAGCCCAGCTTGTGACATGCCTCGGCAAGAGTCAATGCTTCTCCATTAACATGCTGGCTAAGTACTGTCCGAGGATAAGGGCAAAGCATGTTGTACTCAAAAATAACGTACTTTAAATGGCTTTTCCCGCCAGCTACTATGTCCGCACGCCTTTTCAACTCTTCAAGCTCAAAGTGCCACTTTACATCCTCCGGTTCTTCTCCCATAAATTCAAGAGCGATACCATAATTTCTGATCTTATTTTCCGTCACCTTACCCTCATACCAAGCAAACAGCTTCTCCATTTCATCATAGAAAACTGTTTCATCCATTCCGGCACGTGTGATTTCCGGAATATGGATGTAGTGCAGATCAAGAGTTTCAAGGCCAAGGTTTTCTAAGCTCTTGTTAAGCGCAATCTCGTAAAATGCCGGATTTAAAGTTTGTCTAAGACCGTCATATTCAGAAAAATCTGATTCTGTTATCCCCTGCGGTTTTAAGATATTTTCAAGATACATCTTTGGATTCATTCTCTCGGTTATATCCCCAAACAGTAAACCGGCCTTAGAAGTTACAACAATATCCTCTCTCTTAACAATTCCGCTTTCAATAAGCTCTCTAATGGCAATTCCTTCATCCTTTTCCGAGCGCATACCTCGATAATTGATTGCTCCATCAATAGTATAGATACCATTTTGTACAGCATATTTGATAGCATTCCGATACGAAGCGGATACTTCGTCATTTGCATCACCGAGATGTGTTCCCAGCGCAATTCTTGACATTTCTTTATTTGAATATCCTTTTATCTGCATTAATTCATCCCTCTCGTTAACATTTTCAATTCCTGACTAATTAGGATACGCCATCTTTCACATATACTATGAAGCAGATCCATGTCAAAACGTTCAGCCAGCAGTATATTATCAGCTTTTTCTTTAAAAGCAATGTCGACAAACACCTTTTGTAGTGTTCGCATGTCTTCATACAATTCATTCTGTCTCAGTAACTTCATCATCGAAGGCCCATCAAGCAGTATCGGTCGAAACAATCCTTCCTCTTTTTCCAATATTTCTGCATTTGTTCTGGGTATTTTACAGAATTCGTCGAATTCGCTTTGTAAATCGCACAAATTTTGTATAGACTGTTCCAACAACGGCTTCAAATCCGCTTCTTTCTTAATACATGTTTTCAAAGTACCAACTCTGGTCTTGCCTCGTAAACAATTGATAAGTTCATCTCTGGTGAATTTGAACTTATCAGGTTCTGTGCTCCCTTCATGTTTGTTGTTGATAAATTCCTCTTTTCCTTCTTTCATTCCTCGATATACAACTGCATGATAGGCGTTACGTCCATTCTGCATTCTTATACCAAGCAAAGCTTGGTCCTTTGTTTGCAGAAAATCAAACATTTCTGTGTTGTCTACCCAGTCTTCAACCATCTCAAATCCGCGGGGATTCAAATATAGATCAAACCATTTTTTAGACTGCAAAAGCGGGCCGGTCGAGAAAACATCCTCATTCCTTTCAATAAAAAATGGAAGTTTCATCTCCAACGCAATCTCATAATCTTCGACATCAATGTTTTTCTCCATGAGCATATTTGCTAAACCGGCATATGTACATGAAGAATTGAAAGTCATATACTTCATAAATAGCCCTCCCTAAAACATTATGATGCAATTATATCTGCGCCTGCGACAAATTATAAGGCTTTAATTTCACCCGCTATTATGGTATAATATATAAGGGAAACCAAAGTGGCTTCCCTTTTTTGTACTATTATGTTAATTCTGCTCTAAGCATTCTGTCATCTTTATTACTCTAAGTTCAGTTTGTAATAATGCGCATCAAAATATGTTTCCTCTCCCCATTTTTTATAGCGCGTTAAACTGAAATATAATATGTATTCTAACATAATTCTTGACAAAAGCAACGGGATTACGTATAGTCAAAACAAGCTGAACAATGGATTTTGCCATTATCCAGCTTGTTAATTATCTTAGGATATCTCATTTACAGAAAAACTTTCACACGCTCGGCTTATCGCGGTTCCCATTCGCATTTATCTAATGGAAAATATAAAAACCTTCAGTATCTTCTTTGACGAAGATACTGAAGGTTTTATTTTTGAATGGAAGAATCCTTTTGATATTCCATTACGTCTTCCACATTGCAATTCAAAATATCACAAAGCATGTCAATCGTATGTGTGGTAACGCTCTCATTTTTTCTAAGCCTTGTTAGTTGCCCGGCGCTGATTTTATATTTATTGATTAGCGCATATTGACTAATATTCTTTTCCTTCATTGTTTGCCATAAACGATCATACAGAATCATTTCTATCACCTTTTACTTGAATGTTAGCCGATATTGGCTTATAATGCTATTAGCCAATATCGGCTAATGACATGCCCGATAATTTGATTTTTATTTTACGAGGGGATTATGTGATGAAACAATTATTGAAAAGAGTTGGAAAAGTAATAATGATTTTTGCAGGGTTAGGTTTGTTCCTTGGACTAACCGGATGCAGCAATATTGAGACATTTTTGGAAGACAATAATGTCTCGTTACCGTTTGAATTCCCATGGCAGAGCAATGATGGCAGTAAGAGCGAAGTGGATGGAACTCAGGATAACTTAATGGTAGAAACGAGTGCTTCTACTGAAGAGAAGGAGACCCTGGAAGCCGCGGTCCAAGAAAGCGACGAAGGGAAGACTAAAGATTTAGCGAAAGAAGAATCCACAAAAAGTGAAGCAACTGATCCCCCAAATAGCGCAAATTCCGGTAGCAAGACTGATAAGAGTAACAATGTTACGGAGAACAAGACGAAAAACACGACAGACAATAAAACAGAAATTAAAACAGAAACTAAAACAAACAATCAAACTAATCAAAATACGGAGAAGAACACTACAAAAGAGAATAAGAATAATAATGATGATGTCAAGCAGGGACAGTCGGGGGATGGCTTTCAATCAGATTGGCGAGAAGGATATGAGAATTATTATGGCTATGGACAAACTGAGGACTGGAACCGTTCTGGACGGCAACAGAATTTTGTAGTACAAGATCAATGGCTTTATTATTCCAGTGGCAGCAAAATTTATAAAATGCCGATTGGGGGAAAAGCGGCAGATGTTCAAATAATATATGACAGCAAAAGCGAATATGATGAAAATCTTGCCCCATTAAGAATAGCTGTGGTCAAGGATTGGGTCTTCTTTTGCCGGACTTATGATGGTCTCTACAAGATCAGAACTGATGGAACTAAATTGCAGAAATTGTTAGACAAGGAACAAATGATTACCGATAGCTATTTTGATTATGATGGGCTTGGGTATTATGCACTTTTTGACAATGAGTGCTGTTACAGTGCTTGTTTTCATATTATTGGGGATAAGATTTATTACATATCTAAAGAAGGTGGAAAGAAAAACTATAGTATATCATATTACGATATTGATACCAATCAAACAAAGTATTGGACGACCGTTAGCGAAAATGATCGTATATTAGCTGGATTTGAAAATCAATTGATCATTTATTCGAAATGGAAAGAAGAAAATGCAATATTTATTTGGAATGTGGATAGGTGCATGGCAAAGACTATTGTTGGATTTGGAAGTATGCCCAGACTCCATGGAAGAGATATGATTTTTGAATTAGATATCCAAGAAGAATATGAGTATAACTTTGATTATAAAACGGCTACGATAAATATGGATACTTGGGAAATAAATACACAAATAACCAATTATCCTATGTCGGAAAGCGATAAAATTTTTAAGCGTCTTTATTGGGATCTCAAAAATAAAATAGCGTATGCAAACATAAAAGGGGAACTTAGTTATCTTGATGATTCAATCGAAGGAAATCAAACATGGAAAAGAATAAATGGAGATTCTGCAAGGGTGTTGATTGCAGGCTTTGACGAATATGTGTATTACAGTACTTATCATCCTTGGTTTGTTCAATATAGGGTAAGACCAGATGGAACGGGTTATGAAGAAGTAGAATGGATGTATCCATAAAAAGGGAGAGAAGAATATGATGAAAACAAAAAGAATTTTACTAATGATAATGTGTGTATGTATTGTCGTTGGATTGGCCGGTTGTAGCGATGTTGAGACATTCATGAAGGACTATAATATTTCAGTGCCTTTCGTAACGCAAACACAGGGAAAAGATGAAGTAAATACAGGTTTAAATAAAGTATCCACAAATGATCCTGGATATGTGAGTCAGGGACTTGTAGAGGAAGGATTCCATTCAGATTGGCGTGAAGGTCATGAGAATTATTATGGCTATGGACAGGCAGAGGATTGGAATCGTTCAGGATATTATAATAATTTTGTAGTGCAGGATCAATGGTTATATTATTCCAATTATACAAAAATTTACAAAATGCCTATAGGAGGAAAGGCAAATGACATACAGGTGTTGTATGACATACATGAAACATATGATGGTAAAAAGATAAGAATTGCGGTTGTAAAGGACTGGATATATTTTTGTATAGATTTTGATGGACTTTATAGAATACGCACGGACGGAAATGTAATAGAAAAATTAATCGATGCAGAGGAAATGAACACATATGATAATGACGGTGTTGCTTCTTTCCATATAATTGGAGATAAGGTATATTATATTGCGACAAAACAGGAAAGTGCAAGTATGTTTAGTCATTATCTGGCAAGTATGGATGTTAATACAAACCAAAAAGAAATGCTTGATTTTATAGAGTTAAACTCAACAAATCATAATTATGGTGGGAGCGATCTTTATTGTGGATTTGAAAACCAAATAATTATTGACAAATGTGAAGGAAGTGCAAATCAAGAATGTTGGTTGGTTGATGTTAAGAAAAAAACAAAAACAGCTATAAAGACTTCAGATGGGGAGTTTATGCATGTAAATTCGCTCCCAACAATGCTAATTGGTGATCAAAGATTGTTTTACTTCAAACATGCATGGAATGACAGTAAGAATGGACAAGAGTATTGGAAAGACAGGGGCTTATATGTTGATTGTGATACTTGGGAACGACAGTATTTTGAAAAAAATTATCCCAAATATAAAGAAGGCGAACTGTTAGCAAGTTTTTATCCTAGCTATTATGACTATAAGAATATGTTAGTGTATAGATACCTGAATAATCAATTTGAGTGTTATAGTTTTAAAACCTACAATACAAATAGGATCAATGGTGATGCACCAAGTTTTATTATTGCAGGATTCGATGATTATATTTATTACAGATTGCAAGGTGAAAAAGAGCTTTTTCGTGTGAAACCAAACGGAAAGGATTTTGAAAAAGTAAATTGGATGTTTCCTTAATAACATGATTTGATTGGAGATAGCGAAAAATCAAGTGTCCTATGTGTCGTAAAAAAATAAAACAATGCGGAGTTCTGTCCCAAATGTAGCGTAAGCATTAAAGATTCCACAGAAGCGAAGAAACAATAATATATGTCCGTCAAACGAGATTTAGTAGAAAGTTACATGAAATTATAAGATATGTTTTGTGAGACACACCATCTTGAGAGTGAGGTATAAGGATATGATGAAATTAAAGAAGATTGCAACAATATGCGTATTGGTATTAGGTTGCATGGCATTTGTTGCATGCTCGGATGCAAAGAATACCAGCAATATGTTTAATGAAACTGTTTCTGAAAAGTCGGAATTATCCGAAAAATCATCAGAGGAATCGTCAAAAGAATCAACTGAATCAAGTTCAGAGGATTTATCCGGCGCAACATCTTCGGAGATGGATGCGGACGAATCAAAGGAAGCATCAACTAAAGAGGATGAAAATAGTCAGAAAATAGCTGAGTACATTGAAAAAGCAATGAACTTGGTTAACGACGGGAAAAAACTAGATGCAAATGCAATGCTTGACACGGCAGAAAGTCTGTTTGGGAAAAATGCACAGATAAATGATGCGAGATTTCAAATAGAAAAAATAGCTTTCATTCAGGAAATAGAACTTGATGAAAAAGAGCAAAACTACACGGGAGCTATGAAGACGATTAATGAAGTCAGTAAGGAGTTAAAGGCAGACGAAGAAGTATTTGCGAAAACAAAGGTAATTGAGCAATATTTTGTTGCTGAAACAATGAACAATGTTGATGCAATCTTGCATGCTGATGGTATAGATAAGGCTTTAGAAGAATTAAATATGGCCTTAAAGCTATTACCGAATAATGAAAAACTATTAGCTGAACGCGAGTACATACAACAGTTGAGACCATTGCCTTTTTCTCTTGCAAATTACAAGAGGAACAAAGACGAATATGGAATCCAGGGAATTGAAGAAGGATTAACAGGAACGGATGTTAATGGATATGAAGTGCCGAATGTTACAAAAATATCCTGGGAAGGTACAGAAAATGGGTCAAAAGGGCGTACCCTGTCGTATGTGATGACGGGAGAATACGATAAGATTACCGGATCCGTGTATTTACCGTTTAGTTGGAGAAAAACGGATACGATGGGTGAGAAAAGATCAAAACTTGAAGTTTGGGGAGATGGAAATAAAATAGGAGAAATAACTGCAAAGAACACGGAAGAACCTGTGCAGTTTTCGTTTGACATTGCCGGGATTAAACTTGTGGAGTTGAAGTGTTATAGTCAACTTTACGAATATAAGATGATTAGCGGAACTAACTGGATTCTTTTGAGTAATGTATGTCTTGAAAAGAATTATTGACCAAATGCAATTTTCAAAAAATCTTTTTTACAGAGGAGGATTACAAAATGTTTTGTCCTAAATGCGGTACTAAAAATGATGATGACGCATTATTCTGCTCAGGCTGTGGGGAGAAGTTGTCGAATCATGTTCAATCCAATAAAGCGAAAACTAGTAGTCGTAACAAAATTGCGGAAGTGGGAACTTTTATGAAGAACTCCAAGATGCCTTTGTCCGAGGACGCGGAGTCGGCCTCCTTTTATTCTGGTTTTGTAACATTAGTTGCATTTATTTATATTATTTTTGGCGTGATTATTGGTTATGTAATCACAAAACTGTTTCCGACAGAGAATCAAATTATGTGGATACTGGGTGGCGGTGTTGTTGGATTTATCGTGGGTAAAATAAAGATAATGATTCCGCAGCTTCTTATCGCGATAGTTACAAATACTAGACTTACCATTGAGGCAATAGAGAAACGCGCGAAATAGTTTTATTTTGATGGAAGGACTAAATATAATTATGAATTTTGAATCAATAATAGTATTAATAATTTTGGTTGTAGTGACGGTTCTGTTTCCTATCGTTTTTCTTTTATGTCGTGACGCATTTAGAAAAAAGTTCGTCAAAACAAAAATTTGCGCAAAAATACAAGCGAAAAAAGAAGCTAAAGAAGAAGCTAGGGCATGGGAATCTGAAAACTACTATTGTGAAAAGAATTTTTACAAAGGGTATGTGTTTAAGGGTGATTTTTTGTATGGTGCACTAGGTGGTGTGATAGGCTTATTTACTGCGCTGATTATTGGCATAAAGAATTGGCCGTATGTGCATAACGCATGGGGATACTATGTTTATGATCCTAATTACAATCTTACGGTTTGGTATCAGACGCTTGTCGGGATTGGTCTTGGAATTCTATATGGTAGAATCGCAAACATGATTCCGTTGCTGACAATAAAAATAGCTCAAAATACAAGAATTTCCTGCCTAAAGGTTTCTTCAAACTATCAAGCAGGTAAATATAAAGAATACTTTGCCATATACAGGATATACATTGGAATCATAGTTTTGCTGTATGCTCTCACCGGTATTGCAATAGGTTTGGATCTTTGGCATGTTGCATCTTTGTGGGATGATTATTCACACGGTTTGAGTCATATTGGTATGCTGAGAGGGTTTCTGTGTCGAGCAATTTTTTCTAATCTTGACAGTGAAATTTTTGATTATTATATGAAAACCCATGGATTGGTTAGTGGATTTTTCAAATGCTTTTTTATTTTGGCTCCGCTCATAGGAGCATACTGGGGGTATTGGATTGGAAAGCTAAGAACGACAGTTTATACAATGCTGATAGAATCAGCGAAGAATACAAAGGGTACTTATGAAGGAATCATGAATAAAGAATGATCGCGTAGTAATCGTGTCATCGACAAAATGAACCAAGTAAAGGAGCTACTAAAATATATTTAAAAAATATGAAAAATAGGCGTAACCGGCGTTTTCGACTTGAGCATTGGCAAGCTTGATGATATCGATGTATCTGTTGCTTTTTCTGGGCTGTCATATGAAGATGCTTATAAAGTGACAATACAGCATGAAACAATGCATTTGCTTCAAAAACCATGTCCATGTGAAATGAAATCAAATCCAAACATTGAGAGATTGATTAGTTTTTCCAAATACTTTAATAATCTAACCGTTAATCCTTTATATTTTTCATGGCTTGCTGAGGCATCTGCAGAAATGAATAAAATGATGTATTCCAATGTACCGGCGCTCTCTTATACGACGATGATAGGCTATATGCAATCCATCACAATGGTGAACCTGATTAGAAATGAGTTTAGCATGAACAGTATGTATGATTTGGCATTTAATCAGGACATCAACGATTTGTATATGTTCTTTGATGTTAAGACACCAGAAGATAAAAGGGAAGTCTTAAATCTGATCTATTCGATTGAAATACTACAACAGATTTGATGCATTATATATGATTTGAATGTTTATACATAGTTCGCTTGATCAGGGAATGGAAGGATTCAATGCAGGCGTTGTCATAGGGATAGCCCTTGTGGCTGTAGCTAAGCTGGAACTTTTCAGTTATTTCGCGGTATGCCCTGGATACGTACTGGCTTCCGCGATCTGAGTGCAAAATTAAGGGCTGATCCGTGTTTCTGCGCTGCAAGGCTTTTCTGACGGTTTCGGTAACGCAGGAGACCTCCATCGTCTCGGAAAGGCTCCACGCGATGATTTTACGGGAATACAGGTCCATAATGCTGGTAAGGTAAACAAAGCCTTCAGCGGTCCAAATATAGGTGATGTCGCTGCACCAGACGGCATTGGGGCGGTCAGGATTGAATTGCTCATTTAAGACGTTGTGCAGTTCTTTGGAAAAATCGGAATCCCTGGTGGTGGTCGTCCAGGGCTTGACCCACTGGGCGCGAATGCCCATTTCGCGCATGTACTTGCCAACCGTGCGCTGGGAAATGACCTCGCCGGCCTTGCGCAGTTCGGCCGTGATCTTGGGTGCGCCGTAGTTTTGTTTGGATCCGTCGTAGATCTTTTGAATGTTCTTCTTTACGGCGTGCTTTCTTTGCTCGGAAGCGGAAGGCTTGTGCCTCCCTGTAGCCTGACCTCGAAACGCCAAGGAATTTCAGCATTCCGGAGACGGAGACGCGGCGTTTAGTGACCTTGGACGCCTCCACCTTTGCTGCCACCTCCACGTAGATGGCGGCAGTCAGTCTTTTCCCAGAATGCCGATGGCTTTTTTAGCACGTCGAGCACATCCTGCGCATCGCGAAGCTCCTTCCGGAGACGGGCTATTTCCTTGGCCTCGTCAGAGGAGTAATTGCCGGAACCGCGGACGGGGATGTCGCCGCCATGCTCCGCATACTGGGATTTCCAGCGTGCAAGGGTTGTAAGGCTGATGCCAAGGTTCTTGCAGCATTCCTCCTGGGTAAGGTCTGGATGCTCCTGAACGTACTTCAGCGCATCAAGTTTGAACTGCTTGTCGTGTTGTTTGGATTTACGAGCCATGATGAGATCCTCCTTTGAAACAATTAGATTATAACATCTTTCACCGGAGATTTCTCATTTTAATTTGATCTATATTTATACTAACACCAGTAAAGAATGGGTATGACTATATAATACGAGGTAAGTAGTATGCCATTAGTTAAAGCACAATGTACAAATTGCGGAGCCAATCTTGAGGTGGACAGTGGCAAGGATGCTGCCATCTGTCCCATGTGTAATACGCCTTACATAGTTGAGAAAGCTATCCAGAATTTTTATAATTATACTGCGGGGAAGGATTCCTTAGATTCTCTTCTTGCCGCAGGTGAGAAGTTTTTGGATTCAAGGATGTGGGACGAGGCTGATCGATATTTTAAAGAGGCGGAGAAGTCATATCCCAGTGATTATCGTGTCCATTGGGATCAGTTTCTGTGTTTTACTAGAAACATGCGACCAGACGAAATTATAGAAAATGTGGAGATTAAGGATAACTATGAATATGTTCCCTATGATCCGTATATGTCTGGTAGTTATAACGATTACCAAGCTATGACGCACGATCCTCATTGTATACAAAGAGCTATCGATGATCGAAAAAAAATAGTTTCCCTTGCGAAAAATTATTATAATAGAGCTATGGTTTTGGCTCCGAAAGATAAAAAGGAAGAGCTAAAAAATCTCGGTGAAGCATTCTTTGAGAAGTGTAATCAAAAAATTCAAAATTTTGAAGAGCGGATACAAATAGCAATTCAAAAATATGACATAAAGGAACGGAAATATCAGGCAGAACAGGAGCGCAAGAGCAAAGAATATCAAAGCGAAAAAGAACACAATGAGAAAATTAGGGGGAAAAAACTTGCATCCCTAAAGTTTCGTAAAGAAACATTACCATTGACTCTATATCTTCTCATAATGGGAATATGCGTTATAGTAACGATTGTTCTTTGTGTTAGCGGTTTGATGTTTCCTCAAGGAGTTGCATTGGGATTTATTTCTTATCTTTTTATCATATATTTCCATCAGTTTAAGGATTCTAGATATTATGCCTTAAGGGATGCTACGCGAAAGTTTGACGATAGATGGTATAAAAAAATACAAAGGATGAATAAGAAGAGGAATAAGAAGAGGAATTGAGATCATAAGCCATATTTCGATTAGAAGATGACTGGGTTATGAGAAGTAGTGGTTTTACGGGGCATATTTACAAAAGTATTGGTAAATGCAGATGATAGGATATATTAGACCATATAATTTTGAATTAAAGTTGAAAGATATATATCGATATCGTGATTTTTATTGTGCTTTATGTACGGAATTGGGTAAGAGATTCGGGATTATGACGCGCCTGTTTCTCAATTATGATCTGACTTACATTTTAATTTCCATTGATTCGGCATTGCCAGAGTCTGAGAAAAAAGAGTACCAAATAAAATGTCCGAGTAGGCCGTGGAGAAAAAAGAGAATAGTACTCTCGACAGAGGCTTTACAGTATGTTGCAATTTTGAATTATTGGTTGGTTTGCGAAAAATTACGTGATAATTGCCTTGATTCGCCTAACAGGGTTAATCATCTTGTGTGGAAAATTGTAAAAAATAAAAAAAGGTTTATCAAAGAAAAAGAGCAGTTTGAAAGCTGTCTTGACAAATATGGGAAAGAGATGGACGGCATTCATGAAATGGAAGAACATGCGAGTACGGCAGAAGATTTTGATGTGCTTACCAATGCTTTTGGAAAACTGATGGAAGATTTTTTCCTGGATAATATTGAAGGAATGAATCTTCAGACTAGTAGCATTCTGAAAAGTGTTTTTTTCCAACTTGGAAAATGGGTTTATGTCATAGACGCGTTGGATGATTATCAAAGAGATTTGAAGAAGGAGGAGTTTAATCTTTTTAGATTATTACAGACGGAAAACAATTCTGAGGAAATACTAATGCTGTTTTATCTAATTCAGCAACAAATTAAAAATAAGATAATTACAATATGTGTGGATAGTGAAGAATTGGATGAAATAGTTATTAATGTAGTTAAGTTCGGAATGGAAAAACAGGCTGAAAGAATCATCAAAAGGAAATATCGAAGGGAAAATGTCTAAAGAAGTGATGACTGATCATTTGAATGAAAAACAAATGAATATGTGCAAAGAATTGAAGGCATTAGAAAAAATGGCGGAGCTGTCACTACTGGATTTAATAAAACAGTATTTTGCTTACTATACCTCTGACTCTATTGGCATGGCAACACTAACTCTAAAAAAAATAAAAGCATTATTAGAAAATATAGGAATTACGGAAGATTTTATTTCAAAAAATAAAGAAGAAATTCAAATAATGCTGAGTAGTTATAATGTGTCTCCGAATGGACGAGGAGGTTTTACTTGTACTCCGGCTGACGATGGTTGTTGTGATTATTGCTGTGAAGGTGAATGCGGACCTGGTCTTTGTCTATTTTGTTTTGTATGTGTTCTGGCAACATCTGATGCCTGTTGTGGTACGGACTTAATAAATTTATTTCAGGAAGAGAGTACTTGGGTTTGGATACTAAGATTTTGTTGCTGCATAGATTGTAACCCGCCAGCAAGCAATTCATGTTCGGATATAGGAGGTTGTTCGTGTTGCTGGGGATGCACACTTTGTGATTTGCTTTGTGGTTGGCTTAATAAAGATGTGTGCCCTCTGTTTAACACATTTTCGAAGACATTAAGTGGATTTTTACATTGCTAGAAGGCGTGTAGAAATAGACTAAATTATGTGTCCTAATTGTAAAAAGCCTGATGTAATGGAATACATGGAGATGTGCTAAACCTGCGGTCATAAACTTAATGTGTATTTTGAAATAATTAAACTTGAATTCGGCACTTGCCGATTTCAAGTTTATCATATTTCTACCAGTTACTATTAAAATCTTTTTTATGCGCCCTTTGCTTGAATATTGGTCGATATTGGGTTATAATACTATTGGTCAATTTCGACTAGTGAAATACCTGGTTCGCGAGACGGAAAGAACGAAACTGGAGATTTGGGGATACGGTAAAAAATGAGCGACACAATTTATTGGCATCTGCCGGGGCTTTGCTATCTGGGGCTGTTAAATCACATATTTATTTTGGCTATGGAACGACATCCTGAGGCATTTCGGGATGGTTACAAAATCGGTTCAGTTTACGGAACGTTTCCCGGTGCCATTTGGAATGGCGGAAGGACCATGATTGGTTCTAGCTCCTCGAAGGAAATTCGCCAGATCATTTCTGCGTATAATCAAAAGGGCATCCCGGCCAGGTTTACGTGGACGAATTCCCTGTTAACAGAGGAACATGTCCATGACACATACTGTAACTTAATCATGCGTATTGCTGATAATGGAATGAATCAGGTTTTAGTGAACAGTCCGGTGCTGGAGGATTACCTGAGAAAGACATGGAGTCAATACAAACTCATTTCGTCCACGACGAAGAGAATTTTAAGTAAGGATGATCTGCTTCGGGAGTTGGAGAAGGACTATTATTTGGTTGTTTTGGATTATGACCTGAATCGTAATGAAACGGTACTAAAAGCGATTGAGCCACAAGCAGACAGGATTGAGATCTTAGTGAATGAAATCTGTCAACCAGGTTGTAAATATCGTACCCAGCATTATCTTGAAATGTCCAGGCATCAGTTGGAGTTTGACGGAGACGTGAATTTTCCGTGCCCTAACCATTCGGACGATAAAAGGACGTTTACCGAATGCATGAAGCGTCCGGCATTTATGAGTGTGGAAGAAGTGGAGCGTTACGTCAAGCGTGGCTTTCGGAATTTCAAGATCGTGGGTCGCGGACTGCCTAAACAATTTGTACTCGACTCCTACATATACTTCATGGTGAAGGAAGAGCATCAGGATTTTATAAGAGGTTTTGTGTTGAATGCATTAAGACAGATGAATGCAAAAACAATATAATTTCAAATTTTTGCCAAATATGATTAAAAAATGACCACTTCTTGCGAGGTGGTTGTTTTTTTTGTGGGTAAATTTTATAATAATGTCATGGTTTATCATGGAAATGTTATTAGCTATGCTTCCTGTGTTACTGTAGAAGCTTACTGAGCGTGAGGACTAAGAAATGTTTCGTTTATTATATCTCGAAGAGAATCCAAGGCGTGGCACGGCGGAGCGTCCCGTCTTCTTTCAGGATCTGAATCTGGATCAGATTATGGATCAGGTGACGGAGGACTGGGGTCAGGAGGTGCGCGCTTATTTTTATGCGTTTCCGGAGAGCCAGGCGGAGGAAGCTTACCGCAGGGCAATCTACAGTGACGTAAAAAAAGAAGAAATCTATCGTGCCCTGATGGAATTTACGATGGGCATGCGCATCCGAAAGCAATATTTGGAGCGAAGGGAACGAGTCCAGGAGGAGCTGCAAAAGCAGGTATGGTATCTGCGAGAGGCACAGAGCTATATCGCCGCCCTGGAGAAACTGAAAGAGAGTCTGGAGAAGGCCGGGCCTGCTTCGGAGGGGATGAAGGCGCTATTGGATTGGGTTTCCGGAGAAGTTCAGAAAAAAGAATTTCAGGCGTTTCGCGCGGAGGTGTTATCGCTATGGCAGGAGCTTTCTGGTTTTCGCGTGCTTTTAACCTATGAGAAGGAACGCTTTACCATCGCGGAGGGAAAGGGAACGGGAAAGTATGATCAGTTCCTGTCGGAATGCTTTCCTGCACATGAAAAAATCTTTAAGAGTCCCTTCCTTGGATCTGAGGATTTTTCAAACCTCGAAGAGGAACTTGTCAAGCTCTTTCGGAAAAAGCACAAGGACTTCTTTGAGCGGCTAAACGACTTTTATCAGCGGAAATATGTCTATCTTCCAGAGGGCGTCCCGGAGCTTTTGACGGAGATGGGATATTATCTTTCCTTTGCTAAATTCCAGAGGAAAATGCAGGAGAATGATTTTCGGTTTTGCACGCCAAGGGTGAGTGGAGATGTTTTATCCGCGAAGGGATTGTATGACCTCGCGCTTGCCCTGACAAATCTTGAAAAGGGGCAGGCCGTCGTTTCCAATGATGCCTATCTTGCAGCAGATGAAAGCTTCTTTGTCCTTACGGGTCCGAATCAGGGCGGAAAGACCACCTATGCAAGGAGTCTTGGACAACTGATTTACTTTACTAAAATGGGTCTCGACGTGCCTGCGGAGGCGGCGGAGGTTCCCTATTATCAGAACCTGTGGACGCATTTTTCCGTGGAGGAAAGCGCGGAGACGGGACGCGGAAAGCTCATGGACGAGCTGGTTCGCTTAAAGCCCATGATGCAAAAGGGCCAGACAAACTGCTTTATCGTGATCAATGAGCTCTTTACGACGGCGGCGAATTACGACGCCAACGTGATGGGAAAGCGTGTGCTGAAGTATTTCATTGGGGAGCATTGGAAAGGAATTTACGTCACGCACCTAAGCGAGCTTGCAAAGGAAGGTGACGGCATTGTGAGCCTGCGAGCGGGGGTTGATGCCAATCAGGTACAGACCTATGAAATCAGGCGCAGTGAGGCGAAGGAGCTTGCAGGCGCAAATCGTCAGGTTGAGAAATATCGCCTGACCTATGAGCAGCTAAAGGAGAGGTTCGCATGAACGTAGGCTTATTATATGACTATAAAGAATGGACGCCCGTGAAGCCTTATTTTGACTGGGGCAGCATGACCACGGACCTCGGACTTGATACGCTCTTTTGGGCGGCGAAGCAGGACAGCGTCCTAAATGGCAGCAGGGTGGTGTATTCGGAGCATGAGGACTCCTATGTTGGCTTTGCGGTGAAGCGCGTGATGTGCGTTCCTTTGAAAACCAGGGAGGAAGTGCAGTACCGTCAGGAGATCCTAAGGGATGCCTTGGAGCACGAGGAATTCGTGGGAAAGCTCTATCGCCTTGCCGGCAAGGTGTTGGAGGACTGGGACAAGCTGGGAAGGAAGCGAAATAATACGGGCATCCGCGACACCAAGGCAGAGCTGATCACGGACCTTCAGGTGTTTCGGCTTCTGGTTTCCGGCATGGAGCAGGTAAAGGAGCTTCTTACCAAAAATGTCAAAGAAATGCATTCCCGCGGCTTTCGCGAGCTGTATGCAAGGGTCACGAACGAATTCTCAGAGGATGTGCAAAACTATCTGGAAAAGATTCTGATGGATCTTTCGTTTTATACGGACGTCACGATTCATCAGCCTAAGCGGAACGTATTTTATTCCTACAGCCCTCGGATACAGATGGAGTGCGGGCTGGAGGACGGACTAAAGATCGGGAGCCTTAAGCTCGAGAGTATCGAGACCGTTGAAAAGCCCTACAGTAATCCCTACGGCATCAAGGCAAAGCTGCAGGGACAGGTGAACAGTCTTGCTCCCGGCGTGATCGCACTCTACAAGGATCAGGCCATGCGCGAGGATGCCGCGCAGCTCGAATATGAGGCGGTGAGCTATGTCTATTCCTGTTGTAGCGGCTTTGCGGCCTCCTTTGGACGCTTTTTTGATCAGCTACGCTTTCAGACGGCCTTTTATTTGGGCGCCATTAACATCAAATATCAAATGCAACGGCATAAAACGGAGTGGTGCTTCCCGAAAGTGGGAGATCAGGAGAGCCTTAGCTTTACGGACCTAAAGGAAATCGTTATGACCATGAAGC
Organism: Lachnospiraceae bacterium; assembly: GCA_015056795.1. GTDB lineage: Bacteria > Bacillota > Clostridia > Lachnospirales > Lachnospiraceae > Acetatifactor. The sequence goes on along the minus strand of SVFO01000010.1, from coordinate 101,603 downwards.
AAAAGGGCGAAACGATTGGTAATGATGCGGCGCTGGACGGAGAGAGGCTGGTGATCGTGACGGGAGCAAATCAGGGTGGAAAATCCACCTTTCTTCGGAGTATCGGCATCGCGCAGGTCATGATGCAGTGCGGGCTTATGGTTCCCGCAAAGCGTTACCAGAGCGGGCTCTATCCCAATTTCTTCACGCATTTTACAAGGCGTGAGGACAGCGCCATGAACAGCGGAAGACTCGACGAGGAGCTTCGAAGAATGGATCAGATCGTCAGCAATCTCGGCGAAAACTCGCTTCTTCTTTTGAATGAATCCTTTGCAACGACGACGGAGAAGGAGGGCTCCGCGATAGCCTATGACATTCTTCGCGCGCTCAAGGAGGAGGGCGTCAGGATCCTTACGGTGACGCACCTGTTATCCTTTGCACAGCGTGTTTATGAGGAGGCAGGCAGTAAGGACAACAAAGGGAAAACGGAAATGGAGGCAGGCGGTACATGGTCAAATGTCGCATTTTTAAGCGCACAGCGCCTTTCCGATGGCACCAGAACCTACAAGATCCTGCCGCATGCACCGGAGATGACAAGCTTTGGGCTGGAGCTTTATGATGAGGTTTTGTCACCTTCCTAAGCGCAGGCCGCGGTAACGATTGACCATGGCCCAGAGCTCCTGGGGCCGCACCATGGCAAGGTTTCCCGGCACGGAGCCGGAAGCGGAACTGGCAAAGTCATGACCTGATTTCGTTCCTGCGCCATCGCTCGTGCCGCGATTACCCGAGATGCATGCTGCGAAGCCCTGTTTCGCCAGCCTGTCATATAGGGCAGTCACGCATTTGGGAAGCGGATCGCGGCCGTTAAAATACTGTTCCTCCAGCGTGCGAAGCAGGGCACCAAGGAGGTTTGTCTGTTCATTGTCGACCACCTGCTCCACGAATCGAAGCTCTACGGATTCATGATTAATGGAGACGGCATCCGTTCCGTTTCCGCGCACCTTGACCTTGCGGCTCTCCGTCACTTCCTTATTCGGAAAGGGAATGCGGCGGTCAGGGGAAATGATCAGCGCCGAAGGAGCTTCTGTTTTTTCAAAAGTCGCTTTTGCGGCTTCTTTTGCTTTTGCGGTAATGTCGATGGGCTTATACTCGCGCATCTGCAGGATGGTGTCGGAAATCTCGAAAAAGGCACCGGAGCTTCCTGCTACTAAAATCGTAGAGATTCCCAGCTCCTCATAGAGCTGACGCATTCTCGAAAGGAAGGGGATGATGGGTTCCTCGCCTGGATGAATGACCTTTTGCATGAGGCCGTCGCGCACCATAAAGTTTGTCGCACTGGTGTCTTCATCGATCAGCAGGGTCCTGCTTCCCGCGAGAATGGCTTCCACGGTGCAGGCTGCCTGAGAAGTGCTGCCACTGGCATCCTCCGTGGAAAAGCATCTGGTATCGCGCTTGCTGGGAAGGTCACGGATGAAGGCACTGATGTCAAGCTGCCTGACGCTGCGTCCGTCCTCAGAGCGAAGCTTCATGGCAGTGTCCTCCGTGATGACATATTCGCGTCCATCCCCTGGCACGTGGTTATAGACGCCGCGCTCTAAGGCCTTGAGTAGCGTTGATTTTCCGTGATAGCCGCCGCCTACGATCAGCGTGATGCCTTTCTTGATGCCAAGTCCGGCAATGGTGCGTCCACCGGGCAGACTTAAGGTAATGGCATCCTCGGAGGGACTGATAAATTCAACGGCGCCCTGCATTGGTCTGTCATCCACGCCGCTTTTTCTTGGCAGGATGGCGCCATTGGCAACAAATGCTACGAGGCCTTTTTTTGAGAGCTGCTCGCGAATGGCCTTTTGATCATCGGCAAGGGAGATCCACCGTTGAATTTCTGCCTTGTCGGATACGGCATAGCGCAGCGTTTTTGCAGCGCAGGCAGGGACATATTCAAAAAGCATTTTCTTCAATTCCTGCGCCAGAGTCGTGCGTCCCGCTGCGGGGAAGCCGGCGCTGAAGCGAAGAACAAGACTGCCGTCAGCAGGGGTTATTGTCAGGGCGGAGCGCTCTAGGACCTCCTGACCGCAGGCGCTGACGGAGAGGGTGCCGGACTTTCCGGAGCCGCCGGCCTTGTGACTGTAGCGCCCCAACTCCTTATGGAAGCCGCGGAGCAGATAGTCCTGCAGCATGATACGGCGATGCACCTGGGCATAGGAATCCTTTGGAAAGCCGTGCTGCGCCGCCTGAAGATGGATGCTAAGGGAGGAGGGCGCCGCGAACGGATCCCCCTGCACATGATCAATGGAAAGTACAAAGCCCTGGAAGGTATATCTTCCCTTTAGGCTTTTATAGGCGGGATAGGGCTTATGGTCAACCTCCCGAAGGAGCTGTTCTAATCTTCTCATTGAAACCTTCCTTTCTTTGTTAAGGTCATTAAGATTTCCATTTCTTCGAGGGGAAGGTTTTTAGCGTGCCCTACGGCACGTCCCTCACTTCGTTCAGGATCGCAATCATAGCTTGCGACATGGTCAAAAGTCTACCAGAAAGACAATCCAAACCTAGCCCCGAGTTTTTGCCAAATCCTTAATGACATTACTTTCTTTGTTCTTGGCATATCGTATCACGTTTTTCCCATTCAGGCAATGAGCTGAGGATGTACGTAATACAGAACAATCCTTTGTCATACTTGACTTTCCGCAAAGGCTTTGCTAGAATGCCGTGTGTTGAAAATCATTTTATATAAAAGAATTCTGACGGAATGGAATTCTGGTTATGATGGAAAAGAGGAGAATGAAGAATGAAAAAGAAGATCATAGTGTTAGCATTGGCTTTGGGATTGAGCTTATCCGCATGTGGAACGGAGTCTGAGGAAAGCAAGGAGGATGCAATTTCAGGCGTGGCAATTTCTACGGAGAGTCAGCAGGCGAGTGATTCCGCAAAGGAGGACACCGCAGATACGGCAGAAGCTCAAGGAGGCGAGACAGCCGGGTCTGAGGCGCAGACTCTTTCAGGGGATAGCTTTGTGGGGGAATATGTTGACGAAGACGGCAGTACGCTGGAAATTGCACCAAGTGTGGAGGACGAGACAAAATATGTCGTGCAAATCAGCATTTTCCGCCTGACAAGCCTTGAGGACGGCGTTGGAACGATGACGGCTGAGGGCTTAGAGTTTACGGCTACGGATGCAAATGGGGAGCCCATCGTTGGCGTGGTTACGCTGGAGGGTGATAAGGGAATCGTCACCTTTACGGATTCCACTTGGACATATCTGGAAAACGGCACGAAGTTAGAGTTTACGAAAACCTCTGACATTCCTTTCCTTCAGCAGGAATAGGGAAAGCGGGTAAGAGAACTGAAAGAAGAGAACAGAAAGAACAGAACTAAAATAGAACGGAAAGAAAACAACTTATGTGACCGCGGTCATGGTTTTAGGCAAAAATCATGACCACGGTCACTTTTCTTTCTGCCTTTTGGACGCTAAGATGAAAGCATGGTTTGCAGCGTAGCTTCGCCTGGAGTGGCAGGAAGGGTTCACAAACGCAAGCTTCCTGCAGGGTGACTGGGAACATAACATGGGGAATCGAAAGGAATGAATCAACATGAAATCAAAACTGTCGGCTTGGACCTACGTAAAGAATAATAAACGAACGGTGGCCGTGCTTGTCACGGCGTTGGCCCTTTCCTTTATGGCGATGTATGCGGTGTACGTGCTGCTTATTACGACGACGGAGAGCTTCGAGGCAGTCGTGGTGGAAATGCCAAAGAAGGTTTCCTACGCCGACCTCGGAAATAAAGCCTATGGCGTTCTTAGGGAGGATTATGAAACCTATGAGGAATTTAAGGCCGTCTACGATGCAAAGCAGGAGGAATTGATCGAAAACCTACGGGAACATGCCGGAATCGACGATGCACTGAATACGCAGGTGATCAGAAACACATATCAATCGGTGATGGGAAGCTATTCCTTTGAGGTACCGCTGATGGAGCCGGAAAGAATACCAGGTTTTCTGGAGCACGTGGATGCGAAATTGATCGATGGCGCCATGCCGAAGGAGGCAGGGGAGGTTCTGATCGATGAAACCATCATGAAGAATGGCAGTTACAAGATTGGAGACTGGTTTCAGAAGGACTGGTTTGGCGAGACCTTCCGCATCGTGGGAAGCATTCGGTCTAAGGGATTTTTTTCCGTGGGCGTTCCAAATGGATTTAGCAATAACGGCTGGTATATTGTGGTATATAATGACGAGACGACAACGGATCTTACGGGGATTTTGCAGGACATGGGAATTCGGCTCGGGGATGAGGATGAGGTTCTGGATGCGAAGGAGTATTACAAGGCATATCGAAAGGACGTGGGAGAGGTCATAGATGCCGTTTTAGTCACGCTCTTTGTCATTGTCATGGCCTTCCTGGCCATCCTGGTATTGGTGACATATGTTTCCTTCATGCGAAACCGTGTCAGGGAATATTGCCTCTATGCATCCATCGGCTATGGCCGCGGTGAAATCTACGACATGATGCTCAGGGAGATGGCGATTTTGTTTGGACTTGGAACGGCGGCGGGACTGCTCATATCCCTGGGCATGGCCTGGGTGATTCACGAGTTCATTATTGAGCCGAAGGGACTGATCGGTCACGTCGTGTATGGGGAGCAGATTTTTAGAATCCTTGGAACCTATCTCTTTTTGATGGGAGTGCTGCAGATCCCCGTACTTTTCATCCTGCAGAGGATCAGAACCATAGATGCCATTGAGGATTAAATAGATTTGGGAGGAAGAGGCAATGTTTGAAGTAAAGAATATCTGCATGATTTATGACATGAATACGGACGTAAAAACCTATGCGCTGAAGGGCTTTGACTTATCCCTGCCGGAGAAAGGGCTCATTGGGATCATCGGACCGTCAGGCAGCGGAAAGAGCACGCTGATGTATTGCCTGTCAACGCTAAAGACGCCTACGGAGGGAAGCATTGTCTATAACGGCAAGGAGCTTACTTCCATTGGCAATGCACAGCGGGAGAGCCTTAGGCGCAGGGAGTTTGGCTTTATTTTTCAAAAGCATTATCTGGTCCCTTACATGACGGCGATGGACAATTGCCTCGTGGCAGCAATGAAAAAGGATGCAGAGGTGCAAAAAAAGGCAGAAAGCTTCTTTCAGGATTTAGGACTTTCCCAAAAGGAGTGGCATAAAAAGCCTGCAAAGCTCTCGGGCGGACAGTGTCAGAGAGTTGCCATTGCAAGGGCCATGATCAACGATCCCAAGGTTATCTTCGCGGATGAGCCCACGGCGAGTCTGGATCATGAAAATGCATTTAACGTCATGAAAATCCTAAAGAAGTATTCCCGGGAGAGACTGGTTTTGGTGGTGACGCATGACAGAAGCATTCTGCAGGATGCGGATCGGATCATAGAGATGTGGGATGGAGAGATTAGCAAATGAGACCAATGTCAGCATTTTATTATGTCAGGGAGAATAAGGGGAGAGCGGGAATCGTGATCTTTTTACTCTTTTTCACGACGCTGCTGTTCCTTGCAGGAAATTATATTGACAGTAACTATTATTACTGGAAGAAGGCCATGGAATACTCCGACAGGGTCGGCACGGTCAGTGCCATTTCCGCGGATGAGGATCAGAAGGATTTCTTCGCATTTCGCGAGAAGCTGAAAAGCGATGGAAGTCTGATCGTGTATGACATCTCCGGTTATGGATATTCGGGTCTGCCGTGGATTTGTACCATGGGCTTTGAGATGGGCAGCGCCTCCATGGTTTTTAACTCCGCAGAGGATATGGGGGATTGCTTTGAGAGGCTTGGAATCAAGGCTGACCTGTCTGAAGTGAAGGATGGCAGCGTATGTCTTTCCTCCGCGCTTGCCAGGCAGTATGGGCTGAAACAGGGGGATATTTTGGATGCTTCCGTTGATAAGAATATCAGTGGGCGTCATAGGGTTGGGGCCATCCTTGAGGATGATAGCTACGTTTTGTTTTATGTCGACCATACCGACACTCCTTATCGAATGCACGTCATGAGTAAGGAACTGTCGGGGCAGGCGCTTCGCGACTATCTCACAAAGCTTCGGGGAGATTCCAAGGTACATATCGATCAGCCCATGAGCGTAGAAGTCGAAGAACAGTTTGCACCGTTCAAGCTAATCTTTGGGGCAGGCATTGTGCTGTTGTCACTGGTGCTGGCGGTCGTGGTAAATTCCGTCATCACGGGTCAGTACCTTGCCAGAACCTATGAGTTTGGGGTCTATCGTGCCCTTGGGCTTAGCAAGAGGGAGATTTATGGAAAATGTGCGCGGGAGATTCTTGCGATGGATTTGCTTGCCATCATGATCGGTGCGGGAATTATTTTTCTCTTTCTGTTTCTGGTAAATGAATTATATTATATTCCTGCGGGAAAGTTTTTGCCGTATTATTCTAACATGGGGCTGTACGCATTCCTTGCGTCGAATGCGCTGGTGATATTGCCGACGATCCTCCTAAAGGGACGGAGCATGTGCAAGGCAGACGTGACGGAATTTTAGGAGTCTTGCCTCGGGGATTTGGTTTGAATAGTCTTCTCAGGCACGCTCGCGCTATGGGTGCAGCGTATCGGTACTAAGTTGTCGCAGACGAATCCAAGAAAGGAAATGGATTCGTCCGCATACGCCAACTAAGTACCGACGCTTGGCACACATGCCTGAGAAAGACTATTCAAACCATCCCCTAGGAATGCTACAAGTGATAGGTAAAACTCCGTCACTTGGAGAGTAATCATATAAAAAATAGGGAAAGGAATATGTTGATATGATGAAGAGAAAATGGATTTGGGTAATTATTTTATGTTTCGTACTATGCTTGGGATTGGCGGGGTGTAGTGGATATGCCTCCAGCTATTCGGCAACGGTTTTGATCACTGAGAATACGTCGAATTCTGCGTCGATCTCGTTTTCAACCATGAAGGGGAGCAAGGTGCTTCAGATGAAGACAAAGGAAGAGGGGAAAACGCTGGAGTATTCCGGATCTCTGGCGGAAGGAAAGGTTACCGTGTATTATGATGAGGATGGCTCGAAGAAGGAGCTTTTTACCTTAAGCGGCGGCGAGAAAGCGGAGAGTAGCGTGAAGCTTAACGCCAAGGGAAAGCTGTATGTCATTGTTGAGACGGACGGAAAATGTGAGACAGGAAGGTTTCAGTTCGAAATCAAGTGAGCAGTTTCATGAAAGGAAGGAAAACGCATTGTAAATTTGGAAGGACAAAATCTTAGGGGTAGATACTTCAGAAGAAATCACGTATAATTATGTATCGAAGGATGGAAAAGGAATTTTGGAGGGATTGTTGGACAATTTATGATCAACTTGATGGTGTCTGACAGTTGCATCATCCTGCTAACACTCCTTGCGGTATACGCGACCGGCAGACCGGCGTGGATGCTCACTGTGGGAGGAATGTTACTGATTTGCGTCACGGCAGGATATTTGAAGGACGGCGAGGGGAAGCATCTTAAGACCGTACAGCTTCTCCTTGCGGTCTTATTTGCGTTGTTTGTGGGAAACTGGTGGGGCTGTCTTATTTTTATGTTCCTGCCGTGGCCCAAGGCTTGGCAGACCATGGCGATGACGAATGCCGTGCTAATCTTGGAACTCGTTTGGATGATCCTGCTTCATAAGAGCGATAATGCAGCGGTGAGTCTTTTTGCATGGAATGGGATAGAACTGGGTGGCGTGCAGGAAGCCCTGGGGAGACACGGCTTTGGTTATCTGATTGCAGCATGGCTGGCTGCGTGCTTTCTGGTAAATCTCCTGAGCATCCTTGTGATGGCAGGACGAATGCTGCTCCGAAAACGGGAGGAAAAGGAGGAAGAAGGACGGCGCAGGATCCAGAACTACAGCCTGAGTGAAATGCATGAAATCCAAAGGAATAAGGAGCTTTCAAGGCAGAGCTTTTACATAGATAAGAACGCGAGACTATTGGAGCGTGAGAACATCAGTCGCAATATTCATAACAGCGTAGGCCATTCCATTACGGCCGCCATTATGACCCTGGATGCGGCGGACATGCTCTTTGAGAAAAAGCCGGAGGAGGCGCACAAGAGGATGAATGATGCGACGGAGCGCATTCGCGGAAGCCTGGGCGCCATTCGTAGTGCCGTGCGTGCCTTGGATGAGGAGGCGGCAGATACTTCGATCAAGGATCTGCTTTGTTATTTTGACAATATTCTGAATGAATTTTTGATGGACACGGATCGCACCTGTGACAGGCTGTACGAGTTTTATGATCCCGAGCGGGAGATCCCAAGAGAGCATGCGGAGTTTCTGACGGGTGCTCTGGAGGAACTTTTGACCAATGGCGTTAAGCATGGCGGCGCAACGCATTTTATCGTAAGGCTTTCCGGCGACAGCGCACATCTTCAGCTGGAGGTCAGGGACAATGGCAGGAGTGATTTTCATGCGGAGACTAGCGCGGAGCTGATTCAAAATGGATTTGGATTAAAGAAGCTCACGTCCTATGCAGAGCGATGCGGCGGACGGACGAGCTTTCAAAATGAGAATGGCTTTCAGGCCATCATTGAGCTGCCAATTTGAAGAGTGTAGAAGCAGTTTTATTGCCTGGGATGAAGGAATCGGTTATGATGTATGTGTGGGGCAACAATCAAAAAAGGAGAAGCGTATGAAATTTAAGTATTGCAGGATTCAGGGGAAGGAGCTGGCCGCCAATACCAGAGCGGGGAAGGGCATTTTCAGTATGTTAAATCAGATGGTTACGGACGGCGTGATGGATGAAGAGGACGTGGGCCTTTTTAAGGAGATCGACTCTTGGTTTGTGGAGGAGTTGCCATTCCCGCCACAGTGTAAGCGTCAGGAAAAGGTGATCTGCTATTTCAAAACGGAAAACAGCGACATGATGATGAAAATGATCCGACCGCTCCTATGGCTTTTAGAGCGATACAACCATGCATACTATGTTGTATATACGAATTTCCCCGGCGAGATCGTTTACGAGGATCAATATCAGATTGTTGTCAAGGTAGATGAGAACGTGGTGATCGAGGATGTGCAGGCCAGCTGGTCACCGGAGGATTAAGAAGGAAATGCATGGTAAGGGGATGAGTAAGACATGGATCGCGTTCTGTTAGTAGATGATGAAAATATGTTGTTAGACAGTCTGGAGATCATTCTTTCTTTGAATGACGTGGAAATTGTCGGAAAGGCGCACGACGGCAGGGAGGCGTTGGACATTCTTCGCGTAAAGCCCTCGTGCGACGTGGCGCTTGTGGATCTCAATATGAAGGGAATGGGCGGAATTGAACTCATAGGGCATTTGAAGCGCATGTATCCCAAAATTAAGATTCTTGTTTTAACCACCTTTTATGATGATAAAAACATCACGGATGCGATCAGCAACGGTGCGGACGGGTATCTTCTGAAGGACAGCGGAAAGGATGCAATTTTGGGTGCGGTCGCACAGATCATGCATGGCATGAGCGTTCTGGATCCAAAGGTCATGCTGCGGCTGACGGCGCTGATGAATAAGAACAAAACCGTTGATCTTTATGAGGAGATGACGGAGCGTGAGAGGGAGATTGCCACCCTTCTCGCAGAGGGCCTGACGAATCGACAGATTGCGGACAAGCTCTATGTTTCCGAGGGAACCGTGAAAAATTACGTCTCCTCCATCTATGACAAAACGGGAATCCATGACCGCGTAAAGCTTGTCGTGGCGCTGTCGGGAAACCTATGATTCATTTGCTTGGAACGAATCTTGCAGAAATAGAGAGCAGTTTGTTTTCGGAAGCAAGAGGAAGAAAACAGAGGAAGAAACCAGAGAAAGAAACTAGAGAAAGAAACCATAGGAAGAAAGAATTTGGGTTGACGTAAGAAAAAGCCAGTTTTGTCGTGTATAGGGGTGAAAGGAGGTGCCTTTCGTATGGAGGATCAGGGAATCGTTCAGCTCTACTGGGACAGGAACGAGCTTGCCATTACAGAGACCGCGAAGAAATATGGAGGGTACTGTAGCGTCATTGCCGGAAACATATTGACATCGCAACAGGACGTGGAGGAATGCGTAAATGATACATGGCTTCATGCTTGGAACGCCATGCCACCCCATAGGCCCGCGAGGCTTTCGACATTTCTGGGAAAGATTACGCGGAATCTTTCCTTTGATCGCTACAAAAGTCTTCACCGCTTAAGACGAGGCGGACACACCGTAGATCTAGTCCTTGAGGAGCTTTCGGAGTGCGTATCCGGTCAGGAGGATCCCGAGGGTGCGTTTCAAGAAAAGGAGCTAAAGGCAGAGATCAATCAGTTTTTGATGACTCTTTCACAGGAAGCAAGATATTTGTTTATTCTGCGCTATTGGCATTGCAAATCCATCCCTGAAATAGCGGAGCGCTTTCGGAAGACGGAGAATCAAATTTCCGTATCCTTAAGTCGTGTTCGCAAGCAGCTGAAGTCTCATCTCGAAGGGAGGGGCTATCGCATATGAAAAAAGAAAAACTGTTTGAACTATTGGAAGACATTGACGAGGAGCAGGTAGAAAAAGCGGATCGGTTTCGGAAAAAGAGAGTGGGACTGGGCGTGCTTGGAACCGTTGCCGCGGTGTTTCTTTGTGTCATGATTGGCGTCCTTGTCATTTTGCAACATGGAAAAGAAAATATAGAGAATAAGGTTGGCGGAAAGGGAGGGGCAATGGTGCAAGGCACTGGGCCAGACTGTTTGCCGACGCAGACGCCGGAGGTCACCACGCAGCCTAAGGAACAGGGGGAAACAGCGAGTGTCAGACTTGGAGAATGGTCAAAGGAGGACGAAAGCTGGCTTTCGAAGGTGACCGTCATCGATGCCTTGATTCCAGAACCCGTAGGCAGGGACATGACCACGGATGAGTACTTAACAAGTACTCTGCGCTTCCAATGGCGCAATGATGCAACGGTTCAGGCTTATCGACGGACAGCGAATGCACAGGCACGGTCCATGCAGGGGTTTTACAATGCGATTGCAGGATCGCTTCTGACGCAAAGCGAAGAAAATTGTGTCTGCTCGCCCTTGAATGTCTATCTGGCGCTTTCACTCCTTGCGGAGACAACGGACGGGAATTCCAGGAAGCAGATTCTGGATTTCCTAGGCGTGGCAGACATCGAGACCTTGCGTGAAAACATAGACGCCCTTTGGAGCAGTAACTATGCGGACACGCCGACCTTTAAGAGTATTTTGGGGAACTCTCTTTGGCTGAGAAATGACACGACTTATGACGAGAATACGCTAAAGAGGCTGGGAGAAACCTATCATGCCTTTTCCTTTGTCGGTGACATGGGATCGGAGGAGATGAATCAGGGACTTCGCGCCTGGACAAACCGCGCGACGGGAGGGCTCCTGGAGCAGTATGTAAAGGAGATGGAAATGTCTCCTCTTACGGTCATGGAGATGGTTTCCACCATCTATTTCAAGGCGCGTTGGAGTGATCCTTTTCAGGAAGCAGCTACGAAGAAGGGGACCTTTCACGGAACGCATGGTGATCAGGAAGCGGACATGATGCATAAGACATTTTACATGGCATATCGTTCGGACAAGGTGACTGCCATTCAGGTTAACTTGGAAGATGGCGGATGCGTCTATTTTTTCCTGCCAAAGGAAAATGTGAGCGTGGAAGAATTGGTTACCGATCCCGAAATTCTTGATGCCCATCGCCGCTTGCTAAAGGTGGGAGAGGAACTCAAAGAACTGGATAAAGAGACGGAAGAGATCATTAAGACTTTGGAGACTGAGGAGGCCATAAGTGAGGCTGTAGAGGCCCTCTGGGCACAGCAGGAAGAGCGCTATGCTCAAGTTGGATGGACGAATCCGCTGGTTCATGCCTCCATTCCAAAATTTCACGTAGATCAGAAGACGGATCTGATAGAATTCCTTGCAAAACAGGGAATGACGGACATTCTCAATTCGAATGTTTCTGACTTTTCACCTTTGACTAAGGATTCGAAGGGAATTGCTGTCGGCAAAGCTGATCATGCGGCAATGGTGGAGATCGACGAGCAGGGCATTAAAGGTGCGGCTTACGTGGATTTTGGACTTTTAGGCGCGGGGATACCTAAGGAAAGGGAAGAGATTGATTTTATCTTAGATCGTCCGTTTATCTTTGTGGTTTACTCCAATGATGGCTCTGTTTTGTTTGAGGGAATCGTGAGAAATATCGAATAGCGATTTTCGATGTCTGAATGGCTACAAATGTGAAATAAAGATTGATGAGTAATAGGAAGTAAAAAGTTGCGAGGATGACGGAAATGGCAGGGAACAAGAAAAAGGAAATTGTGCGCATCGTGAAATTTGTATTATTTTCGGCGAGCGCAGGAATTATTCAGGCAGGAGCCATCTTTTTTACGGAGACACTGACACCTTTCCCTAGCTGGCTTTGTTATTTCATTGGTCTGGTGCTGTCGGTACTTTGGAACTTTACCTTGAACCGAAAGTTTACGTTCCAGTCGGCGGCAAATATTCCCGTGGCCATGCTGAAGGTGGCAGCGTATTATGCCGTATTTACACCGCTTTCCACTTTGGGCGTGAAGTTTTTGACGGAGAGCTGCGGATGGATGCCAGGCTTTGCAGATGCCCTTGCCATGGCAACAAACCTGATTACGGAGTTTCTCTACCAGCGATTTGTCGTGTTTGGAAAGAGCATTGACACGGCAGAAAATAACCAGGGAGGAGAGCATGGGGGAGAGGACAAATAAAACAAATCAAACCAAGTTGATTACATGGGGAATTCTGGGCGTACTAGGTTTACTGTTTGTAGGGATACTAATCCTTTTGGAACATAATGTTAGGCCTGCCACAGAAGAGAAAAAAGAAATGTCCAAAGGCTACAACGCATACTTTAATGGTGAGATTACGGAAGTGACGAGGGATTATATGATCGTGCAACCGACGGAAGGATGGACATGGAAAGAGACAAGCCGCATCAAGATACCAGCAACGCAATTGCGTAAGGATGATCGCGGCGAAGCGTATGACACCATTGTTTCTACGCAGGTTTTCAAAGGTGCTTTTTCGGATTTAAAACTTGGCGATCAAATTCGAGTGGTATACAATGAAAATGCCGTGGAATGGACAGAAAACGAAGCTCTGCTGAATGTAGTTTTTATGTTGTACAGGCTGGAAGACATTGAAATACAGAGCAAATAATGAGTTTAACACTAGTTGTTCAGTTTGTGGCATAAAGCCGTAATAAGTGCAAAACAATACCGCTGAATAAGCTTAAATGCATATTCAGCGGTAAGTTTTTTGCTTATCGTCCTTTTGCGGTGCCTAGGGAAATGCCGTTGTCGCCGAGCGGGATTTCGTGGTCGAGACCAACGAATTTACCGTTTTCTTGCCAGAGCACTTCCTTGACAAACTCATATTTTTCGCTGTCCCAAGTCGTGAAGTCATCCAGAAGGAGACCGCCTGTATCGCCAGAATTTGCATTCAGACACCAGAAGGTATGGTTCAAATGGTAGGTGGAAATGAGTTGCCGCATGCAAGTCATCCACTTTAGGTTCGGCTCCTTCATGAAGCCGCCCCATTCTCCGATGAGCAGGGGTGCAGTGTTATCCTCGTAAATGTAGAACCAGTTGTCATGCCAACAGTCCTTCATCAGGGAATTGTAATCGTAGCTACCCTTAAACCAAGGCTGTTCGTAAACCGTCGGGCCATAGTCATGAGGCGAGTAGACGAGCTTATCCTGATACTTCCCAAGGTCAATGGGATAATCCTTGACGGCCCGCAGGTTTCCGCCCCACCAGTTGAAATAGTAATCCTTGTCATCCTTGGAGGAGTAGTCGCCCTTGGAATTCTTCGGGTAGATTTCAGTACCCTCCACCATGATGAGGACATTAGGATTCTTTGCAAGCACCTTTGCGGCAGCAGTCTCTGCCACATATTTCCAGTTATTTGCTTTTTTCGAATCGTTCCAAATCGCCGCGGCATCCCCTTCGTAGGGCTTGCCATGCGGCTCATTTTTTAGGTCAAAGGCGATAATTGTGTCGTTATTCTTATAACGGCCAGCCATCCATTCCAACGCTGCATAGTAATCATTTACGGTTACTTTGTCCGTGTACCAGAGGTTCACATTGTGGCCGGCGGCATTGGTTTCCGCAGAGTGAATGTCGATCATGACTTTGATACCGGAGGCTTCCGCCAAAGTTAGGAAATAATCAAAGATCTCCAGCGAATTCATCTTCGTCATGGCTGCGTTATAGGCCTGATTAAAGTTCGCCTGAGGATACTTGCCAGCGGCCCATTCGTTGATAAGTTGAGCGCTCATGGGCACGCGGATGAGGTTAAAGCCGTGGTCGGCAATGGCCTTGACCGTGGGTTCCATCTTGGAATTCCAAAGACCGTCGAAGGTATTGGTTCCCGTATTGTAGCCAAACCAGTTGACGCCAGTGAGCCAAACCTCCTTGCCGTCCTTATCCAGAATGCGACGGCCATCCGTATGAAGCCAGTCATCGCCTTGCTTAGCTTTGTCAGCCCGCTTTAGCATAGCTTCCACGTCCACGGCAGCCGTTTTGTCGCTGCCATTATTTCCCTGACCGCCATTGTTACTGCTTTGACTGCTGCCTTGATTGTTGATGGCGTCCTGATCTACGGTGCCATTTTGAATCACACATTCCGTACCGTTTAACAATGCACTTTTGATTTTTAAGTCTGACGCGGTTCCAAGATTACAGCCGAGATAGATGGCACCGCCTGCAAAGAGCTCTGAATTGTGCTCCGCAGGAGTGATAGTTAACTTGTCGCCTTTTGTTTCATAGGTTCCGTTCCAGCCGCTTACGCTTTTTAACCCGTCAATGGTTAAAACCAGTGTCCAATCCTTTACACTGTCAGTCGTTTGATTGGCCAATGCCAAATCCAGCGTACGCATCTTGGCCCCGCCTTCTTCCCAGCCATTCTGCTCAGAATAGGTTAGAACATAAGCAGCATTCTTAGTTGCATCAGAAGAGGCTTTATCGCTTTCGTTCGAGCCCTCTTCCGCTGCCTGAGAGGCATCCTGACTATCAGAGTTCGAACTATCGTTGGATGCATTGGAAGAATCAGATTCTTCAGAAGATGAATTTTCTCCGAAAGGCTTGGAAGAGTGCGCCTCTTCCGATGCTTGGTTCTCGCTAGAAGCTTTGGATGTTTTTGTATCCTCGTCAGATGCCTTGGTAGCTTCCGTGCTTTCGGCTTGCTTTGCCACCTCGGATTGCCCGCCTGCCTCTTTTTCGCCAGAGGGCCAGAATACCTTGATGCAAAGCAAAATAACGGCAATCGCCAAAACAACAACGGCAATCTTCCAACCCAAGGCACTCGTTTTTTTCGTCTCATTCATTGTATCTTTCATATTCATATACTCGCATAATTACAGTTTTATTCATAGATCATCATAACCTAATCATAACTTGATCAAAACCTAAATGCCTGCGCGGATGGACTCCCCGTGGAACAATTAGCCGGCAGCACTTAGCAAGCCGAGGCCCGAAAAGACATGAGCAGAGATTTATAATCGAGCGAATGTCTTTGAATGAGGGCCGAAGGTGAGCTTAGTGCAGTCCGAGCCGTTCCACGGGGAGTTCTCCGCGCAGGCGCGAAAGATTTTGAGAATTATCTTCTTCCAGACTTCTCAGGCTCTGGATAGGTTACGCCGAAGGTTTCAACGGTTACGCTTTCCATCACTTGATCCTCTAAAGGACGATCACGGAAATCAGTAGGGGTTTCGGCAATTTTGTTCACGATGTCCATACCCTCGATCACTTTGCCAAAGGCAGCATACTTGCCATCCAGATGAGGGCTGGTCTGATGCATGACAAAGAACTGGCTTCCTGCGGAATTCGGCATCATGGAACGAGCCATGGAAAGAACGCCGGGAGTGTGCTTTAGATCATTCTTAAATCCATTGTGGGAGAATTCCCCCTTGATGGAATAGCCGGGGCCACCCATGCCGGTGCCATCAGGACAGCCGCCCTGAATCATAAAGCCGCGAATGACGCGGTGGAAGATCAGACCGTTATAAAATCCATTGCTTACTAAGCTGATGAAGTTATGAACGGTGTTGGGTGCAATTTCAGGATAGAGCTCTGCCTTGAAAACGGAGCCATCCTTCATGGTAAAGGTTACGATGGGATTTGACATGGGATTCCTCTCTTTCTTGAATTCATATCAGAATTCTTTTATTTTTTTCAAAAATTTTATTTGCTTTGCATTGCAAAACAGTTATACTTATTCTAGCCTAAAACTTGATTTCCGTAAAGAGGAAAGGACAAGGGAAATGTTTTATTTGAAGTACGTTCTTTTGGAAATGACGCAGGAAGGGCAAGAGGGAGGCTGTATGCCGGCGGCCGGAGAGGCTTCCTGGGAGCGCAGCGAGTCATGGCAGGTCTGGATTTCCTCTTTGAAGGAGATGGGGATCCAAGTGCTGACGAGAACCATGTATCTGAAAAATCCGACTGACGTCAGCAGGGCGGAAGCTGTAGAATCAGAGGGCTCAGCATGGGCGGAGACTGTCGAATTGGAAGCCGAAGGATGCGGTGGGCAGAAGAAACAGGCATGTTTATGGATCACGGATGACGCGAAGCGTGCATGGGCATATGCTCGAAAGGGCTTGCCGGTCATGGGAGTTTTGCGGGAGAGGAATTCAGAACTCCAAAGCTTTGACGGAGTCCCTTTTTTGGTGAGTGAACTGACGGAAGTGGAACCGGAATATTTGGAGAAGGTGTATCGAAGGCAAGCGGGGATTCCGTGGGAGATCGCGAGGACGAAGAGATGCGTGATCAGGGAAACGATTCCACGGGATGCAAAGGCGTTTTATGAAATTTACAAGGATCCAGCCGTTAAGGAATTCATGGAAGACCTTCCGAAGGATGCGGATGCCTTTGAGGCATGGCTGGAGGATTATGCAAAGCATGTCTATTCTCTTTTGGAATATGGCATTTGGACCATTTGCCTTAAGGCTGAAAAGGATGATAAGAATATGTCCGATCCTATGCGGAAGAATGCGGACGATAGTAAGGACGAGAATGTAGAGGATGACTTAGCAGTGATAGGGCGCGCGGGCTTGACCGTGCGAGAGGGCTATGACGCTCCCGAACTAGGCTTTGTCATTGGTGAGCCCTGGCGCGGACAAGGGTATGCGCTGGAGGCTTGTGAGGCAATTTTGGAATATGCCAGAGGGCAGGAGCTTCCTGAGGTGATTGCCTTTGCGGAGGCTGGGAATACTGCGTCTGTGGGGTTGCTGAGAAGGCTGGGGTTTCGAGAGACAAGTGAAGTGATTTTGGACGGGAGAATGTGCCGCATGTTTCAAAAATTTTTATCATGAAAGGGTCCCTGCCTAAACAAAAGAGATATGTGATTGCATAGAAAGTATTTTCGCGGTTTTACGGTTGTAAAAGTGAACGCTTATAGTTATGCTGAATAAGAAGTAACAGTAAGAAGACAAATGCTGGATATAGAGGTTGTTAGAGATCAGAGGAGATGTCAATGGCTGGAACAGTAATGCATTTAGTGATAGCGGATCGTTTACTGGAAACGCTTCACATAAAGAATCCGGGATTTTTTTATTGTGGGAACTTGGCCCCGGATGCGATCATGAATCGGAAAAATTATGAACGCGAGATGAAGAGACATACGCATTTTAAGGACGGAATTCGATTGCACGAGCTGCGCATTCCGGAGAATTTTCATGCCTATTTGGAGAGGCTGAATGCGTTTTATCATACACTTGTGGAAAAGCCCGACCCACATCATGAAATCTACTTCGGGTACTTAACGCATATGCTGGTGGATGAATTGTATCTTTTGCATTTCAGGGATGGTTTTGTAGATCAGCTGGTTGCGCAGGGGAAGGAACCAACGGATGAGGCATTTTTTCGCCTGTTTACGAAGGACGTGTATCTGGTAGATTTGGAGCTTGTCAGAACCTATGCCTTCCATTACCCCATGCCGGAAACCTTGCGTATCAAGGAGCCCTATGAAATACCAGGATTTATCACTTCGCAGGAGCTTTTGGACAGCAAGGAATTTATCATTAACATGAATTTCAAACAAAAGGGAAATGTGCCTGACTCTAAAAACGAAATCAACAGCTTTTATTTTCCGGAGGTCTCTGGCCAATATACGAAAGAACTGAAGGTCATGACCCTGCAACAAAACCTTGATTTTATTGAACTTTGCGTGAGGGAGCTCCCTCGAATCCTCAAAGACCGCTATGGCCTGGTGTAAAAAAATCCCCGCCTTTATTTCAGGGCGGGGATTCTTATGGTTGTTTTTTTGTCGTTGATGATGCAGGAAAATTCATAGGTTGGCTGCAGAAAGCCTTTGGTGTCAGTGACATAGGTGAGGGCGCAATCTGTAACGCTTATGTTCAAGGGCGAAGCAGTGGACGAGGTGTCGTCATAATATTGAAAGTTGCCTGCCTTGATTTTCCCGTAAGCTTCCTCCGCACTAAGGATGGGAAAAGTCTTATAAGGCGTCCCTTCTTGTAGGTGATAATTTAATACGCCGATACCGGCATCTCTGTAATAGCAGCATTCCAGGAATCCGAAAAGAAGTCCTGCTTCCGTCTCCGCAGGCTTGAAATCGAAGCGATACCAACCATTCCGACGTTCAGTAAAGGTAACTGTATCCTTCAGGGCTGCTTCAGAAAATGAAATGTCATATTTTTGCAGTGCCGACAGGAGTTCCTCCATACAAGCGCCCGTTACGGGTTCTGGCGCAGCTGCTCCCTCAGGAAAAAGAAGCTGATCGTCTGTCAGATAATAGGCTCCGCCGTTATAGGAGAAAACAAGAGTGTACTTATGATTCTCGGAGTAAAAGAATGCTTCCCTGTCATAGGAGCGTATATTTTTCGGCTGAAGGGTTGTGTCAAGCATAGAAAAGAAATTGCTGACCTTTTCTGTTGCCTGTTCAAGCGAATACTGCTTTGATTTCCAAACCATGCATTCTTTTTTGTCGGAAGAAGCTTGAGACGAGGTGCTGTCATAAATCAGATCCGTTGCAGATGCTATATCCTGCGTTGGCATAGTCACGCTTCTGGAATTGGCATAAAGATAGTCCTGTAAAACCATGTCAGATTCCGAGGAGAAGGACAAGGAAGTAGATACCTTCAGCGTCTTCTTATTTGGCCGATCCAAGGGCTGATCTGGATGCACGCCCAGCTCCATGTTTTGATACTTTATGAAAATGATAAGAAAGGTAAGCACCGTTGCAAGGAGTGGAAGCTGCGCCACTAGGACTTTTTTTAGCCCATGGCGGGGCTTTTTTTGTGCCTTTTTGCGAATTCCTCTGATGAAATCATCCAACAGGAGAAAGCATCCATAACCAATCAATGCTCCGACCGTGTTTCCAAGGAGATCGTCTGGCTCAAACATGCCGCGGCGCGTCACAAGCTGCAGGCATTCGATCATCAGGGAAAAACCAAAGCCAGCAAGGAAAATGCGCCAGCCCTGTTGCATTTTCTCCCAGCCGAGGGGAAGTAGAAATCCAAAGGGCAGGAACATGAAAAAGTTTAGGATGATGTTACGCCAAGAGCTGGCCGAGCCCGTAATCCATGCCTCGCGGTAGGAATAAAACAGGGAATAAACACGAGATGATGCTTCATCAGGAAATCGCATGAAGATCGTTGCAGACAGGACGACGAAGCAGTAGCAGAGAAAGACGCACCACCATAGAATGCGGCGCACGGGAAGCTTCTTTTGGCCGCCCAGTTTTTTCTGATATATGAAACGATAGCATAGCAGGTAAATTGCCAGTAGTATTAGGACTAGGACAATGCCCGCGCTGGCGAAGGTGATCGCCAGCGAGAGCAAGGTAGAAAGTTGCATGGAAAAGCCTCCTAGTATTATTGGTAAAAGGAATCATATACTTCTTCAGGTATCGCAATATCATCATAGTTCCCTTCAAGGTATCCAATACTTACGGACTGCTCGATGGCTTCCAAAAGCTCAAGCGGAAGCTTACCGGATTGGATAAAGCAATCAATTCTGTTGTCCGTGGTAAATTCTGCCATTCCTAAAGGAACATAGTCCAAGGTGAGACCGGAATTATAATATCCCCAAATGAGATAGGGAGTCAGCTTCTTCAAAAAGTCAGTATCGTGGATGGTTAGGTTCCAATGAATATACCTGCTATCCACAGAGCTGGCTTGATACTTACTGCTCGGGATGGGAGCAGCGAGGGCAACTCCGTTTTCGTCATAGCCGAAATAGCGATAAAGTGCGGCATGTGTTGTCTCGTTTTCAGAGACATTCAGACTTCCGCCGATCATCAAGTAAAGTATCTCATCGGGGTTAGGATCCCATTGCTTGTTGGGGTACCAGCCGCTGACAAGCTGGATCGTATGCTCATACCAGTAAGGAATGTCATAATTGAATCGACGAATTCCTGTGTCTTTGGTGCGAAATTGTAGGTTAATGTTAAAAAGTTTGCTGGAGGAAAGCAGGTCGGAAATGCTTCGATGCTCTTCAAAGTCCTGGTGAAGGGCCTCCATCAGCTGACGAATTCTCTCCTGATCTGCGATGTGGGAATCCGTCGTATAGGCACCAGAGATGGTAATGTTCTCTGGCATGCCAAAGGCTAAGCTCTTTACGGGATAGAAGGTTTCCGCAAATTCCTTGGTTGCCACAAAGGGAGCAAGGGCAGACAGATTCTCGTCACTTAATTTATAGGTGCGGTAGTAGGAGCCCCACTTTGTATAAACCTTTACGTTAAAATGACGATAACGGCCAGGGCGGTTGTTTTTTTGATCAGCAACGCATTTGCTCAAAAGCTCATAGATCTTCTCCGAATCATGACTGATGATACATTCCGATGGATCGTCATAACCGCTTTTACCGGTCAGGCCATCCTTCGTCATGACCATATGACAGTCAGGGTCGTTTAATTGATTTACGTAAAGAGAAATGCCCGTAATGTTCTCTTTTTTGGGAAGTCTGGCGTCATAGCCAGTTACGTCAAAGTACATGCCGAAGACAATGGCAAGGGTAGTCCCAAGAACCATGATATATTGAAGCTTATGAGAAATCACTTCCTTAAAGCTTACGTGGTAGATCACGTTTAAGACACAGAAGGTCAGGGCGGTTCCGAAGAGGACGCCAAAGCTGCCCCAGGCAATGCGGGTGTAGCTGCGCGTGGTTTCTAAAAAGATCAGCCCCAGCAAAATGCCGCCGAGAACGGAGATGCAATAGCGAAAAACGATTCGAACAGGCTTGTATTCCAGACCGCGCTCCGAAAGCTCGCTCGGCCTTTTTTGATAAAGCACGTAGGCCAATACGAAGTTCACCAGCATCAGAAGGATACTGATGCAACTGTGCCAGACTTCGGTAGGAACGGTTTCTGCTTTCGACCAGCATGTCGCAATGAGAATGATGGGCGAGGTCATCGGTGAAAACGCATACAGGGGATGATAAAGCTGCATGTAATCGGGGAGATAGACCGTATCATGGAAGACGTCTTGGAGCAACATGTAAGAGCCTGTCATGACAAATACCAATAGGCCAAGGGTAAAGCTTGCAATGATGGCGTTGAATAGGTTTCCTGAAAGCATGACGCCTAAAAGACAGACATGATAGATGATCAGGAAGCAAAGGGTCAGGCGAACCATGGACAGTAAGGTGTATGCGAAAATCGAACCAAGGAAGACACCCTTCATGTAGATGGAGATTACCACGAATACGATTAGAGCGCTGACAAGGGCAGGCACAAACCAAATGAGCAATCCATTCAACCAAAATGCCAGGAAGAGCTTTCCTCTGGAGACGGGAGCGCTGTGATACAGGTCCACCATCTGTTTATGAAAGAGATAGCGGAATCCAAAGAGGGCAACGATTGCCGCACCGACACAAGCGATAATTGCCATGAGTACCATGTGATAAGATAATAAATACTGTTTGCAAATGTCTAGGCGCATTAAGTGGAGCTCTGACAGAGTCATAAGAAAATCATTATTGAAATTATACACCTGATCTCCAATGATTTTGTAGTTGGATGTACGATGAGCATACTGCTGCGTAAAGACGAACAGGCAGGCTACGGGGCCAGCCAGAAAGGAACCAAGGATGGAAAGAGCCAGCATCCAGTTCTTGTGATGAAGATCCTCCCGCATGAGCCCGAGAAGAGAGATGGAATTATTATTCGTAGAGCTTTGTGAAGTCATAGCCTTTTACCTCCATTTCACTGATAAAGATTTCTTCCAGGGTGAGCGGGAGCAGCTCCCAGAAAACGGGTTGGAGCTCATGCTGCAGCATGGTGACATCGGAGCTCTTTCCGCGCAGGGTAAGCGTCAGTAGCATGCCGGACTGCTCCTTTTTCAGGATGGGGAACTGCTCTCCAATCCGATCCAGCTGCTCTGGTGACTGCAAAACACATTGAAGCTTAAAGATGCCAAGCTTCATGGAATCGAGATCCTGCGAGAAGAGGATGCCGCCCTTGTGTAACAGGCCGACATGGTCACAGATGTCCTCAAGCTCGCGCAGGTTGTGGGATGCAATAATCGGCGTCATGCCGCGGTCAGCCATCTCCTTGATGAACAGACTCTTGATGGCTTGGCGGATGACGGGATCCAATCCGTCAAAGGTTTCATCGCAGAGCAGATACTTTGTGCCTGCGCTGACGCCAAGCATGACGGAAAGCTGCTTTTTCATGCCCTTGGAGAAGGTATTGATCTTTCGCTTGGGATCTAAGCTCAGGGTTTCCATGAGCTTTAGAAAGCGCTCCCGGTCAAAGCGGGGATACATGGTCTGATAATAGCGGATCATGTCCATGGGCGTTCCATTTACAAAGAAATACTGGTCATCGGAGATGTAGAAGACCTTTGACTTGGCAGCAGGGTTTTCATAGACCTTGTCACCGTCGATCAAAACCTCGCCCTCCTCCGGAGAATAGATGCCGCTGATGGTTCGCATCAGGGTACTTTTTCCTGCACCGTTTGTACCGATGAGGCCGAATACCTGCCCTTCCTCAATCTTCGCAGTAACATTCTTTAGTGCCGTAATTTCATCAAATTGTTTTGTGACGTTCTTGATCTCAATCATGTTGTCCATCCTCCTTGGCGGGTGAGACCGCGTTGTTTGCCAGATTTCCCGGATCGCCGGGCGAAGCGGTAGCATTGTCCTTGGCATAACAGCTCTGAGCCATGGCAAGGACGGCCTCCAGTGATAAACCGGAGGATTTTGCCTTGGTGAGAGCATCCTCTAGCTCCTGTCTGGCAACGCTTTGATAGCCCTTCTGCCATTCGCTGCGATCCGTTACGTAATTCCCGCGCCCCACAACGGTGTAGATGTAGCCATCCTGCTCAAGCTGCATGTAAGCCCGCTGGATCGTGTTGGGATTGATGGACAGCTCCATGGCAAGGGATCGGACGGAGGGGAGCTTGGAATTGGATTCCAAAGCACCGCAAATAATCAGCTGCGAGAGCTTCTCCGTGATCTGTTCGTATAAAGGTCTTTTGTCTCGATAATCTATGACAATCATAACGCCTCTCAATCTGTTGTCTCAGAAATTCCATTCACAAAGTGCCATTGATTATAAAACAGAATTTCTGACAACGGAAGTTAAGTGTATTAAGTTGCTTAGTACACTCATAATACAGCTAGTGATCCTGTTTGTCAAGAGGGAGAAATTTGGATTTTGAAAATGTAGCAAGTGTGTCTAACCTTGATGAGTAGATTTGATAGATAAGGAATAGATGAAAAAAGCTTCATGCTACATGGTAGTTAGCAGCTACACATGTAGTATGAAGCGAGTGATTCGAAACTATAATATTCCTGCAAATACTTCATAAAGGGACAGGCCAGAATAAACATGCAGGAAGAGCAAAAACCAGCTGATGACAAGGTAAGCGGAATGTGCTTTCCCCGTCCTTTCCTGCAGGGTGGAGAGCATCAGGCGATAAACGGCAACGGCATAGAAAATTGTCATGCCTGCCATCATGCACCATGAGAAGTTCCCGGCATCCTTTCGGCTTCCTGACTCTGCAAGGATGGAAAATTCCAGGACGCCAAAGGCATAGCCCAAAACGGAAAGACGCCCCTCAGCGGACTTATAAAAATATCCAAGATTCGTCAGAAGCATCCAGATCGGGAAGAGCATGCCAAGGAGAATCGAAGTGGGAACGTCCCAGGTATAAAAATGCCAAACCTCTAAAGGTTTTGTTACGACAACGGAGGTGCCTTGCTCCGTGCCCCAGAAGAAGAGGGCAATGTATTCCGTCAAAATATAAGCGCAGGCAGGTAGGGATGCCAGTGCCAGTCTCCATGCAGCGCCCCAGACGGCAATCAGCCTTTGACGCCGTTCCAGCTGACCCTTGATCTGTGCCTTTTTCGTTCCATTTTCTTTTGTGCTAGCGGTAGGTCGATACAGTCCTGTAAAGGCACTGATCAAATCAATGAGGATGAGTAGGATGCCAGCAGGCAGCAGCATGTATAAAAAGGTTGGCTTTGCTAACACGGACAGAAGGGCAAAGAGGCTAAAGCAAAGATAAGGGTGCTTTCGAAAGAAGACGGGACTTTCCTTTCGGTAGCCACGAATGACGTCGATGCCCGCCATCATGGCAAGCATGCCAAATCCCTTCGATGCAATATGTGTGGGATTGTGCAATGGATTGGGCGTAAATGAGCCAAGGTATCCGTCGGAGAACCATGCCATGATTAAGGGGCCAACGAAGGACAAAGCCATGCCGCCGAGAGCGGCAAATGCTAATCTCTTTTGTCCCGTATGGCTTCTCAACATACTGAAGAGAAACCATGTCATGACGCCATAGGCAAACAATCCAAAGAGTGCAAAGGTAAACGAAGCAGCATCCCAAAGAGGAAGACCTGCGCGCGACTCAAATGCTTTTACCACAAGATGCCACAGCATGTGCGGAACCTTGAGCCAGGTCTTGAAAAATTCCTCTGGGTTCAGATAGAAGTTTTGGGCAAATTCAGCATGAGTTTTCATGTCCACCAGTCCCGCTGTCGTGCAGTAGGCGTAGGCAATCTTGTAATAGACCACGAAGACAAGCACGCCAAGGGCACCTGCAACAATGGGACCATGAGGTGTTTGGTGATTGGTTTCAAGATATCGTTCCCGCGAGGGATCCTTTGCATTGTCTTTAAGATAATTACTGAAAGCTTTCCAAGGCGTATTCATAGGTTTCCTTATCCTCATTCCTGATCTTGATCATTCCAATGACGTGGGAGTTCATGAAGCACTGATTGGAGGGATCAACGGATGACATAAAAAGTGCAGGGCAAATGACCCTGCACGTATTGTAGCATGAAATACTTTTTCTGAAAAGCGTTTGTTAGCGAAAAAACTTTATGTGTTCATTCGAAAATTGGACATCTGGGGAAATCAGTTCCATAGGTCACCCCAGACGCGATCACAAAGATCCGTGCAATAGGAATACGAGAAGCTGGGATCCTGCTTGCGAATTTCATTATCGGCAGCCAATTCCTCGCTATAGGAGGAGAGGGGCCAAACAGTAACCCCGTCCTGACCGCCTGTCAGGTGACAAACCAATGCGGTCACGCCATAATCAGAGATCGCAACCTCACCATCCTCGCCTCGCTCCAAGGTAATCTGCGCCATGCCGCCCACCATGCGGTTTGCAATGCCATCCCCGGAGGAAGAGGTCCAATTGACATAATTGCCAAGGGAGTAATACACCAGCATGGAATGCCCAGTCTCTTCATCCGTGATTTGCTCCACGGGCTCGATGACGTGGGGGTGTGTTCCGAGTACTAAATCCACGCCATTCTCCAGAAAAATCTTTGTCCATTTTTCCTGAGAAGCGTCTGCGGTCAAACGATATTCCGTACCCCAATGGGGACAGACGACGGTGAAATCCGCAACGGATTCCGCATATTGAATATCTGCAATTACCTTACTCTTGTTGCTGAGAAGGTCAACGGCATAGGGCATATCCTCAGGGAGCGAAATACCATTTGTTCCATAGGTATAATTCAGAAAGGCAACCTTGATGCCATCCTTTTCAAAAATATACAGCGGATCCTCTGGATTCTCATGGAGACCCAGAATGGTGATTTCAGGATAGTTTGTTTTCCAAAAATTCAGGCAGTTTGTGACTCCTTTTTTGCCCTTGTCAAGCGCATGATTTGTCGCATGACAGATGACGTCGAACCCGGCCTCCACAAGGTCATCTCCAACCTCATAGGGAGCATTGAACGCAGGATAACCACTGATGCCAAGCTCCGTGCCTCCCAGTATCACCTCCTGATTGACCAAGGCAAGATCTGCGGCCTGAATCAGCTCCTTCGTCTCTGCAAAAATAGCGTCATAGCTATAGGACCCATCCTCACGCTTTGCACTCTTTTCTACAGGCACATGCAACAAAATATCCCCCACCATCAACAACGTAACCTGCTCAGATGCATCAACAGTTGCATTCTCAGGCTCCTCAGCCGCAGAACCGTTGGAATCAAAGATACCAGCGGTTTCTACTTCATCCGAGGGCTGCACTCGCGTTTCCTTACCATAAGTACCATCTGTAGAATTCTCATCTTCTTCCTTCAAAACAATTCCATCTATTGCCGAGCTTTCCGTAACAATCGGCTCCGACATTAGAATATCCACATCAAAATCCGGCTGAGACACCTGTCTACAGCCGGCCAATAATAGTCCAGTTAAAAGAGACGAGATAACTATTGGGAATTTACGTTTTCTACACATGTTTTGTCCTCATTTTTCCCCACATAAGGCTACGCAAGGTCAGAAGCTTACTGATTACTTGCGCTTTCTGTTATCTCGAGGGGAACGGTTGGGATAGTCTTTCTGAGTTTCAAGGTTAGCAGAAAGACTATCCCAACCGTCACCCCGAGTTTTGCTGTAACCTAGTTCTTTAATAAGTCCTGACCTTGCGAGCCTAAGCCAGCCGCTTTGGGAAGGCGAAGGCCTCAAAGTCTTCAACAGGCATGGGCTTCGCAAAATAATATCCCTGGAAGAGCTTGCATCCCATGTCGGACAGCTCCTGATACTGAGTGGGTGTCTCCACGCCCTCCGTGAGCGAGCCAATGCCGAGCGCCTCCGACAGATGAATGATATTCTGTACAATGGTCTTTGCCTTATATTCATTCTGAGACTTGCTTAAGAAGTTCATGTCAATCTTCAAAATGTCAACAGGCATGTCCTTCAGCATGTTCAGCGAAGAGTAGCCGCTTCCAAAATCATCCATCTCCACGATAAAGCCAGCACGCTTCAAATCATAGAAGATACTCATTCTCTTTTCCACGTCGGTCATCATGACGGTCTCGGTGATCTCGATTCTAAGCCTTGCAGGATCAATATCATATTCGGCAACCAAGGCCTTTAGCTGTGCGGGCACGTCCATGAAATAGAAATCGCGGGGCGAAATGTTGACGGAGAGGAAGATGGATTCGTCCTTCCAACGGGCGAGCAGCTCACAGGCGCAGCGCCACATGTACTTATCAATCTCACTAATCATGCCATTTTTCTCAAAGATAGGAATAAATGCGGCGGGAGAGAGGAAGCCATGCTCTGGATGAATCCATCTTGCCAGAGCCTCCGCACCGACAACCGTGCCATCATGATCCACAATTGGCTGCAGGTAAGGCCGAAGCTGACCCGTCGCGATGGCGTCCCGAAGCTGGGAGGAAATTTTTTGATCCCAGAGAACCTGGTTTCTCATGGCATCATCATAATAGGAAATGTGCTTTTGATAATCATCCTTGATGGCTGAGAGGGCTAAGTGTGCACGGTCAAACATCACGGAGACATCCAACGTGAGATCCGAAACGGCATAGACGCCGAGGTGAATCAAAACATGATGTGAAAGGGTGCCATTTGTTACCTGGAAGTTGGATAGCTGTTGCTCAATTCGATGTGGGTCAAATTCGTCCATCGGAAGGCATACGCCGAAGGTATCTCCCGCAAGACGGCCACACACGCCGTTTACGGAAAGCTCGCGCTGAATCCATTCTGCAATGCTTTGGATTGCATAATCACCAAATACCGTGCCAAACACGTCATTTACGATCTTAAAGTTCTTGATGTCCACGAAAATGATCAGGTGGC
This sequence comes from Lachnospiraceae bacterium, assembly GCA_015056795.1. Classification (GTDB taxonomy): domain Bacteria; phylum Bacillota; class Clostridia; order Lachnospirales; family Lachnospiraceae; genus Acetatifactor. Next base: position 73,619 of record SVFO01000010.1, on the reverse strand, counting down.
CAGTGTTTGGTTTGCCGAGAAGCTGCTCGTGGATTCTCTGATAGAGATATTCCTTTGTATAAAGACCAGTCAGGGAATCATGCGTGCTGCTGTACATTTCCTGTTGGAAACGTAGCTGCTCCTCCGTGTTATCACGCACACTGAGGAACGAACCGGCAATTTTTCCATTGTCATCCGTCACCTCATGCTTGTCCAAAACATAATATTTTGCCTCCTCGCCATTGCCAAGGATGTGCTTGTAATACCATTCACTCCCTTTTTGTTCGTAATCGCCGAACATTTCTTTTAGGCGTTCCCTCGCCTGCTCCAGCTCCTTGTCATTCACGCCTACCAGTTCAAGACCAGGGGCATTTGCCCAGATACATTGTCCTGACGCATCAAAGAAGTAGAGAGCCTCTGGCATGTCGGACGCAATGTTTGCCAACATTCGGTCTAGGAGTCGCAGCGGCCTGTAGCATAGGGAGAAATAGAAAATCACGATGCCGATGACGCCAAAGCCAATCATGGAGCGGTCCACTGGAGTACGTGAAAAGATAAAGAAGGTCTGCCAGAGCGTTAGGGCTACCAGGGACGATAAAATGACGGAATAGCGCTCGGAATTGATGCGAGAGGAGCGGAATGTCTTGACGGCAAAAACGAGGATGGATGCAGCAAGAACACTATAATCGATGACGCGATGAAGCGTCTGTCCCCAAAGGGGAACCAAGCGATAATAGGGGAGATTGTCCACCATGATGGGCTCCGTGGTGAAGGCGTGCCCAAAGAGAGGATTCAGGGCATATTGAATAATGTCAAGCCATAGGACGGAATAAACAAGGGCCTTTAACGCCTTGCTGGGCCACTCAAGCACACAGTAATCAAAGGTAAAGCGAAGCAGGGAAAAGACCGCGCAGTCCATTCCCAAGAAATAAATATAATAGCCTATGGTTGGCAAAAATTGGTTTGTGGAAACAATAATGATCAGATTTCCGATCACGGGGAAAATCAAAGAACCGGTCAAAAGGGCCACAGAAGTCCCTATCGCCTTACGGGAATGCTTTGAAAAAATGACGCAGACCCCTAGGGCAATGATGAGCACTATGAAGATTCCTGCAAATAAACTTCGCATGCCCGTCCTCCTGATAGGTGAATCCCTCCTTTATATAGTATAACTGATTTGGACAAAAAATGCAAGGGAAATAGGGCGTTCCGGCAATTCACAGAGAGAATATGGAAGGACAGGAAACCAATAAAAAAGGCACATTGGAAACTTAATATTCCCAATGTGCCTTGTGGAAACGATGCTATGCAATTTTTTACTTTCCGTAGAAGATCTGCGCGATGGGGCTGTCAGCGGAAAGAATCACGGTCTTATTGCTTCCCTTCATGGAAGCCTTCAGAGCATCCAGACTTCTCACGAAGGAGTAGAATTCCTGGCGTCCTTCATCAGCATAGGCTTCGGAAAGAATTCTCATGTACTCAGCCTCACCCTCAGCGATCAGGATCTCAGCTTCCTTCTCTGCCTCGGAGAGCATCACGGTCACTTCCATGTCCGTAGAGTTCATGATCTTTTTTGCCTCAGAGCTACCCTCTGCGGTATACTGCGCTGCGATGTTGTTACGCTCGGAGATCATGCGCTCGTAAACGGCTGCCTTGTTGTCATTAGGTAAATCCAGCTGCTTGATCTGGATGTCACGAATGGTGATGCCATATTGCTCTAAGGAATTGCCAATGCTTGCCATGATGGCTTCGGACAGGGATCCGTCACGGCCAGAGATGACGTCATCCTGACTGGTGGCGGAAATGACATTTTTCGTTGCGTTGTAAACCGTGGTGTCCAGACGACTCTCCGCATTGCTGATGGAGCAGTTCAGGGTCTGGGCAAATTTTAAGGGATCGGTGATCTCCCAAAGAATGTAGCTGTCACAAATCATGGTCTTCTTGTCACTGGTAATGACGTCAGAAGGAGAGAGGTCATATAACAGCTTTTTCTTGGGCAGGGTGTCCACCGTCTGGATAAAGGGAATGCGGTAGGAAATACCAGCCTCCTTTACGATATGATCAATTTTTCCAAATTGGCGTACCAGACTGTATTGGTCCTCATTTGTAACGACAAAGCAGGAGGAACCAATCATCATGGCAAGGATTGCTACTATGACAAGGATGATTTTAATTGCTTTCTTCATTGCGTCACACTTTCTGCCGAAACAAGCGGCGTGTCTCCGATAAAGGACTCTAAGGGAAGGATGGTCTGGGTTTCCCCGTTTGTACCCTCAATCACGATTTTCAATCCGGGAAGGACACTCTCCATGGTCTCATAGAACATACGCTCACGAGTTACAAGAGGGTTCTTTACGTATTCTGCATACATGGCATTGAATCTTGCCACCTGAGCCGTTGCCTCATTGATACGCTCGGTCTTCTGTGCCTCTGCGTTCTTGATAATACCATCGGCGCGTGCCTGGGCGGAAGGAATTTGCTCATTCCTGTATTTATTTGCGTTGTTCAGCGCGGTTTCCTTGCCCTGCTTCGCAGTTTCTACGGCCTTGAAGGCTTCCATGATGGTTTGGGTAGGGGGCTCGGAATCCTGAATCGTAATGTTCACGAGCTGAATGCCGATGTCCTGTCTCTCGAGATCTGCAATGATGCGCTCCTTGATGGAGGACTGGATTTCGCCCTTTCCGGTGGTCAGAACTGCGTCCACGGGATAGCCGCTGATAACAGTACGAATGCAGCTCTTGCTGACATTCTTTAAGATCTCCACGGGATTCTTGGAAGCGTACAGTGCCTTGACGGGATCACTGTAGCGGTACTCCACGAAGAAGTCCACGTTGACGAAGTTGTAGTCAGAGGTGATCATCAGGGATTCGGACTCCTTGGCTTGGTTTGTGGCCATGTCGTAGCCAATGGAAAAGCCCTGAATGGTGGTATTTACTTTTCTGATTTGCTGGGCAAAGGGGATCTTAAAGTGCAGGCCAGGTTCGGTGATGGGCTGGGCCTTACCGAAGGTCACCAGAACGCCTTGCTCTTGCTCGCCAATCTTGTAGGCAGAGTTCCATGCCACGACAAGGAGAAGGATCAGAACGGCAATAACGGCCGCAATCTTCATGACTGCCTTGTTGTCGGAACCTCCTGACTTAAAGGACTTACTAAAATTGTTTTTGTTTCCGCCGAGCGTTTCAAAACCGTTCGCGCGGTTTCTTGCGGAATCACTCATATAATTGCTCCTTTCTGTTTTGACTAAGGAGATTGAATTTTGGAATGACTCGGGGCTTTGATTTGATGGTTTCTCTCAGGCACGCTCGCGCTATGGGTGCATGGCGTGCCCTTCGGCACGTCCCTCACTTCGTTCGGGATCGCAAGCAGTGCTTGCGACATGGTAGCGGTACTAAGGCGCCATAATACGTCGCCTAAGTACGTCGTAAGGCATCTTCCCACCTTTCAGGTGGGCCCCTCCTTAGGACAACGACGCTTGGCACACATGCCTGAGAGGAACCAATCAAATCATCCCCTCGAGGATATGGAAACCCCAAAATGCATTACCTTGGTCTTTGATGATGTAAATATATTTAATCCGTAACTATGATAGCGAAAACAGAAAGGAAGTGCAAGGGGGAAGTAGTGCACGATAGAAAAAGGTAATGTGCAAGGGGAAGGAGGGGAGGGAAAAAGTTGCGGGGATTGGGGAAAGAAATGGATTGTTTCTAATGGGAGAAGATGGTAAAATAAGAGGCAGGCTGGGAAAGGAGATTGAGAAGGTGGCTGACGAAGGGAAAAAGATAGAAACGCTGAAAGCGCAGATCATGGAATATTTTGTTGGTAAGGAAGATGTTGCGGAGAATGTGCTGATTTGTCTGCTGGCGGGCGGTCACGTGCTGTTGGAGGACGTGCCTGGCGTTGGAAAGACGACGCTTGCCAGGACGTTGGCAAAATCTTTGGAATGCGATTTTGGTAGAATTCAGTTTACGCCAGATACATTGCCTGGTGATGTCGTTGGAACGACGATCTACAACATGAAGACGGGCGAGTTTACCTATCGTGAGGGTGCTGTCATGCATCAGATCGTGCTTGCGGACGAAATCAATCGTACCTCGCCGAAAACGCAGTCGAGCCTTTTGGAGGCCATGGCGGAGGATCATGTCACGGTGGACGGGAAATCGTATCCCCTGCCGAAGCCCTTTATGGTCATTGCGACGCAGAACCCGGTAGAGTTTTTGGGAACCTATCCCCTGCCAGAGGCGCAGATGGACCGCTTTATGATGCGGCTTTCCCTGGGATACCCAGAAGATGCCGAGGAGCTTAGACTGGCAAAGAACTTCCTCGCAGGGAAAAAGCTGGAGGAGATTCAGGGCGTTCGCACGGCGCAGGATGTGCTGGAGATGAAGGCACAGGTGGAGAAGATCCAGGTGAGTGACGGCGTGATCAAATATATTCAGGACATCATTGGAAAGACTCGTCAGGAAAAGAGCTTTGTGCTTGGCGCGAGTCCCAGGGCGATGCTGAGTCTCCTTCGGGCATCCCAGGCGAAGGCATATCTCATGGGACGCGATTTCGTGAAGCCCGACGACGTCAAGGCCGTTGCCGTGAACGTGCTGCATCATCGCTTAAGTCTGACGCCCGAGGCGAAGATCCGCAAGGAGGACGTCGATCGTCTCCTGAAGGAATTGATATTAAAGGCGAAGGTTCCCATGTAAGACAAAAGGGACCGTTCTGCGCAGGCAAAGGAGCGGCTTGGCGTCATGCCATTGGGAACGCCGAAAAAATCTGGAAAAAGAGAGAAGCATGTCATGAAGCGTAATCGCATCATTTTTGCCATATTGTGGATTTTATCCCTAGTGGGGATCAGCTTTTTCGGCGGTCCCGTCAGCTATGGCTTTTTTGCGTGCCTTACTTTCGTGCCGATCTTCTCGTTGATTTACCTTATTTTCGTGTTTACGTTCTTCCGCATTTATCAGGAGCTGGACGGGAAAAATTTAGTGGCAAACCATACGGTGCCCTTTTATTTTACCCTGATGAATGAGTTCCACTTTGGCTTTTGTGCCATCAGGGTTCGGTTCTTTTCCTCCTTTTCCACCATCAGTGGCTTGGACGACGGAATTACCTACGAGCTCTTGCCGAAGACGGGCATTCAGAAGCAGACGAATCTTTCGTGCAAATACCGCGGCGAGTATGAGGTGGGAATTAAGAGCGTGGAGATTCAAGATTATTTTCGGCTGATTCGAATCTCTTACCACAATAAGGAGACTCTGCGCGTGATTGTAAAGCCGAATCTTGTGGATCTGAGCGAACTTAAGAGCATCGACCTGTCCCAGACCATGGCGAGGGAGACGCCGTTTAGTCAGATGGATCCCGACGTGCTGGTCAGAAATTACGAGCCAGGGGATGACATTCGCCAGATGAACTGGAAGGCGAGCGCCCGAAGCGGTCAGCTTTTGATCCGAAAGCGGACGGGAGAGGAGCGCGACGGTGTCTGCATTCTGATGGGAACAAATCGTTGTAGCGAAGAGATGGCAGAATATCTTCCCGTGGAGAATAAGATGCTGGAGGTCACGCTGGCGTTGGCACTGTTCTTCGCAAAGAAAAACATTGCGACGCATGTCTACTACCAGGCTGGCGGAATCGTGGAGAAGGGCGTGTCTGGTTTGGAGCAGTTTGATGCCTTTTATGAAGGCCTCTGCAATGTGGAATTTCGAAGCGACGTCTCAGAATCTGATTTTCTGGCGCAAGCCGCTACAAGAGCAGAGATTTTCCGTTGCAAAACGCTGTTTTTGGTGATTCACGAATGGACGGAGGCAGCATTGGAAATGCTGCACCTTTTGAGAGAAAACAATGTCTTTGCCATCGCATGTCTGGTGCGGGACGAGCTTCCTGAGAATCTTGCAGGAGCAAAACAGCCTGGCATGGAGCTCGTACAGATTGGCACGGAGGATGATCTTACGGAGGTGACGCCATGATTGCCATTTTGTATGATCTTCTCTATGTCATTCCCTTATCTCTCCTTGCCGTTGCGGCAGGAGCTCCTTATTTTGGCGGTCCCGAAAACGTTATTTTTCTGCATGCCATCGCCATGGCCGTCGTGGGCGTTTGCATGGTATTAAAGCACTGGAAAAACCGAATGAAGTTCTTGATCCCTGGAACGATTCTGGTGCTCTGCGCTGGCGTCATTTTGATGAAGGAGCCAGAGGAGCGGGCAGAGTTCCTTTGGCAGAATCAGTGGATTTTGTGGGTGGTGCTTACGGCGATCGGATGCTTTTTTGCAGGACTTTTGGTTGCTAAGGTCCGGATGGCCAGAAGGATCATGGCGGTAGGCATTCTTGTCTTTTTGATCCTGTTTATGACGCTGTGGACCTTGCCTGACAAGGCGGCGGTAGCCTTGGCGCTCTTGCTTTTTATCTTGGTTGTTGTAGACGAAATTCAGCACTATTGGGATAAGAGCGGATATACCGACGCGAAGGGACACTTGGTATCCGTTGCACCCTTCTTATTGGCGCTTTGTATTGTCGTTTATTTGTTGCCTGCACCAGACCAACCGTATGACTGGAATTTTGTGGTGAGGCTTTGGGAGAGGGCGAGCTCGTACGTAAAGCTGACTTCACGCTGGTTCCATGGAGCGGACGAGGATTATGAGGGAGTCATTGGATTTTCCGATGAACATCATTTTTGGATCGGCCTGAAAAAGAAGGATCAGGAAATGATGACGCTCTCGGGCGGCACGAACGTGGGACAGGTGGTTTATTTGTCGGGAAAGGTGCTGGATACCTTTGACGGAAGACAGTGGACGGCGCAGAATGAAACGGTTGCCAGAGATCGAATGCTGGATACCTTGGAAACCGTAAGCGCCGTGACGCAATATGATCCTGATTATGTCAGAAATTATCTTTGGCGGGTGGAACTGAAAATCCGATATGAGGAGTTTAACACGAAATATTTCTTCACGCCGCTGAAGTCCATTTTGGGCAGAGAAAAGCTGGGAGAAGCCGGATTTTACCAACAGGGTGGCGATTTGCTGGCGACGAATAAGCTTGGCTATGGAACGGAGTATACCTTATCCTTCCTGCGCTTAAACCAGCAGCATGTCGGGTTCCAGACCTTCCTTCAGGAGGCGCAGGCTCCGACCAAAGAAACCTGGGAGATGGTCAGGGAGAAATACGAACCGCTGGATTTCTTCAAGGAGGATGGCTACGTGAAAAACGAGGGAACCTCCTATGAGGATTATCAGGATTATATTGAGCGGATTCAGAAATATTATCTGCCTGAGACGCATGTCTCGGAGCAGGTTCAGGAATACTTGGATCAGTTGTTTGATGGGGCGGAATCAGATTTAGAGAAGCTGAGCCGCATTGAGAATCTGCTGTCCTCCTATCAGTATTCAACGCATCCTGGGGAGCTTCCATCGGACGTGCAGACACCGGAGGATTTCCTGGATTATTTCCTGCTTCAGAGTCAACAGGGTTATTGTAGTCATTTTGCCACGGCATTTGTACTCTTGGCGAGAAGTCAGGGAATTCCCGCGCGGTACATCCAAGGATTTTATGTGCCGAAACAGGACCAGGAGGCCGTTATCGTGACATCCTCCATGGCACATGCCTGGCCTGAGGTTTATATCAAGGGCGTAGGCTGGCTTCCCTATGAACCGACGCCGGGAAAGAAATATTCCTTTGCGTGGGCCTTTAAGGTAAAATCAGACGGCTCCGGGCCGAGTGCTCCGATGAGTCATGATGAGGGAGAAGAGGAGATTGATCAGGATCTTCTGCTCCAAGAAGAAAAGGAAACCGTGCATATAAAATGGCGGGTCATTCTGATTCCTGCCGGACTGGTGCTGGCATTCCTGTTGGTATTCCTGCTGATTGACCTCGCCCTGATAAAGGCATGGTATAGAAAGCTTTCTGATGCTGAGAAATTCCAGGTGACCTGCAAGAAGAGTCTGAAGGTGCTGAGCCTTATGGGCTGGGAGATGGAGCAGGGCGAGACGCTGGAGGAATTTGCACGCAGAGTTGGCAAGAAGGTTCCAAAGAGCATGCTCGGATTCTTAGAGCAATATGAATTCCTGCTTTACGCAGGGAAGCTCCCTGGAAACAGGGAACGCGCTACGGCGGAAAAGGAGCTGGAGGGACTGCTGGATCGCTTAAAGACGATCAAAGGGAAGTGGTTTTTCTGGTATCGGTATCAAATTTTCCGCATGGAAGCGGGAAAAAAGCAGATGCTTGTGAATGGGAGTGACAAAACTTGAGGTATTATATTGCAGACAATCATTTCTTTCATGGGGCACTAAATAACAAGATGGACCATCGCGGGTTTGCCTCTGAGGAGGAAATGAATGAATACATGATTACAAAATGGAATGAGAAGGTTCGCAAGAAGGATGAGGTTGTCATCCTTGGGGATTTTTCGTTGGGTGGCGTGGAGGAAACCAAAGCGCTCTTGGACAGGTTACAGGGAAAGCTTCATTTGATTCTTGGAAATCATGACCGCGTGATGGAGAGCAAGAAGATGGATCTTTCGCGATTCGAATGGGTGAAGCGTTATGCGGAGCTCTCAGACAACGGACGGAAGGTCGTGCTTTGCCATTATCCCGTGTTTTGCTATAACGGGCAGTATCGGCTGGATCGGAACGGAAACCCGAGAACCTATATGCTCTATGGCCATGTGCATGACACCATGGATCAAAGGCTCGTGGAGCAATTTCAGGAGATTACGCGCGGTACGAAAACGATCAATGCAGCGGGGGAGGAGCAGGTGATTCCCTGTCATATGATCAACTGCTTTTGTAAGTATTCGGATTATACGCCATTGTCCCTTGATGAGTGGATTGAACTGGACAAGGCCAGAAAGAAACGGATGGTATGAAAAGTTTTGAGACCAAGATGGAAACAAAAGCTTCGAAAACACACTTGACAAACATGACGTTCCCCCATATACTTTGAGTGATTGCACAATGTGAATATGAGGAACTAATGGAAATAAAAAAGACACAGTATAGGAGGTTATGACATGTTAGAGAAGATTAGAGAGGTAATTGCAGAACAGTTGGACGTGAATCCGGACGAGATTACCGAGGATACCAACCTTCAGGACGATCTGGGAGCAGATTCCCTGGACATCGTTGAGCTGGTAATGGCATTTGAGTCCGAGTACGATATTGAGCTTCCCACGGAAGAGCTTGAGAACATTGCAACTGTAAAGGACATTATGGATCTGATGAAGAAGATGGGCGTTGACGCTTAAGTCGAAGCGACCAGTGAACCGCCAAATTGCCGAAAGAGGTTATGGAATCCCGAGGACGGGCATAGAATGATCTCACAGAAAGCAATTTGGCGGATTTTTTATGTTAAATATGATTTGGGCTTTTATGATACTTGGCGGTATTCTCTGCGGCGTCCTGACGGGACACGTGGAGGAGCTTTCCTGCGCGGCACTAGAGAGCGCTGGAGATGCCATAACTCTCTGCATTACCATGGCGGGCGTCGTTGCGCTTTGGATGGGGCTGATGGAGATCGCAAAAGAGTCCGGACTAGTGGAGCGAATGACAAAGGGCATCGCTCCTTTTTTGCACTTCCTTTTTCCGCGGATTCCCAAGGGGCATCCTGCGCTGGAACACATCAGCACCAATGTCATCGCAAACATCTTGGGACTTGGCTGGGCCTGTACGCCCGCAGGACTAAAGGCGATGGAAGCGCTCGCCGATCTTGAGAAGGAGCGCGGAAATCCGCCGCAGGTCGCGTCCAACGAAATGTGTACCTTTCTCATCTTTAATATCTCCTCCTTACAGCTTGTTCCCATCAACATGATTGCCTATCGAAGTCAGTATGGCAGCGCAAATCCCGCAAGGATCATTGCTCCCGCACTTCTGGCAACGCTGATCAGCACGCTGGTTGCCATTGCCTTTTGCAAGTGGAAGGATCGAAGAGAGCCGCCGATGAAAGGAAGGATGGAGGATGAGACTAGAGCTGGGGGAGAGGCGAAATGATGACACAGGTATCGAATTTTATTATTCCGGCGGTGATTTTTCTGGTGGTGGGGTTTGGCGTTTTGGGCCACGTGAAGATCTATGAGAGCTTTTTGAAGGGGGCTTCAGATGGGCTGAAAATTGTGGTTGAAATCGTGCCGACGCTGATTGGACTGATGATGGGCGTGGGAATTCTTCGCGCCTCTGGCTTTTTTACTCTTTTGGAGAGGGCACTTGCGCCCGTGGCAGCCCTTTTCGGATTCCCTGCGCAGATCCTTTCCCTGCTGACGGTGAAGCTGTTTTCCTCCTCCGCGGCGACGGGACTCGTGCTCGACGTGTTTGCAACCTATGGACCAGATTCCTATCCTGGCCTGATCACCAGCATCGTCATGAGCTGCACGGAAACCGTTTTCTACACCATGAGCGTCTATTTCCTCGCCGCAAAGGTAACAAAAACCCGCTACACGTTGACGGGAGCACTCCTGTCAACCGCAGCGGGTACCATCGCGGGCATCCTCCTAGCAGCCGCAATTGTATGAAAACTATTGGCATAGCTTGCGACAGAGGGGGATGGGTTGGAGGGTCTTTCTAGGTCAAATGGTTAGTAGAAAGAGCCTCCAACCCAGCCCCCGAGTCGGCAAAATTCTTAGCGATTGGGGCGGAGATATACGTTTTGCTGCCCGCCCTGCGTATAGAGATTTCTGTATTCTGTGGGCGAGCATCCTTTGTTGCGCTTGAACGTACGATTAAAGGAGGACAAGCTGGAGAAGCCCGCCTGAATCGATACATCCGTCACGGGGAACTTTGGCACGAGCAACATCTGCTCTGCCGCGTGAATACGCTTTTCCGTCAAATACTCATAGAAGGTATGATTGGTGTACTCCTTAAAGAGACGCGTGAAATAAAACTTTGAGAAGCCTGCAATTTGTGCGGCCTGCTCCAGCGTCATGTTCTCGGAGTAATGCTCATCAATATAATCCAATACCATCGAGAGCTGGCTGACCACGGAGCTGTTTTTGATGGTGCTGCCCGTGGACACGGGAATGGAGCCTACGTTCTTTTCGCCAAGCTTCGCGAAGAAGCTGAGCAGGCAGGCATAGAGATTCATTTCCTTGGTCACGCTCTGTCCCCAATAATGCTCCGCAAGAAGCAAAATCAGCTTTGCTTCCTCCGTATAGTATTCTGGATCCTCGTCATAGGTAATCCGCATGGGCTGGGACAGCAGGGACTGGATATAATTATACCCAGGAAGCTGGGAGAGCAGGTTCAGCTCAAAAATGTAAATTAAGCGGGAACCCTGCGCGGGTGCCTCTAGGGAATGAATCGTTCCGGCAGGAATGATAAAAATGTCGCCTGGATCCAAAACATAGGTTTCGGAAAGAATGTGGGCAACATAATTCCCCTCCAGCGGCATAATGATCTCTAAGGCCGTATGCCAATGGCTGGAGAAGCTTGCAGACTGTACGTTGTACCAAAAGCGCATGGAGGAATTTTTGGCCACCTGAACATGCTCGTGCGTGCCCTCCAAAATTCGATCGCCATTGGGAACCATGTCTGGCTGTACCTTATATTTTTGTCTTTGCTCTGGTGAGAGACTGTAAATTTCGGGTGGGTTCATTTGTACTCCTTTTCCAAAGAGCAATATCTGCATTGCAATTATTGCTCTTTGGCCTATCGTAGCACAAAATGTAAAGCAGTTCAAGGATTTCTGACGAAAAATTGCGGTTTTCACAAAAAATACACAATTCTTTTAGCGCAATATTTGCACGATTTGACATTTGCCACTTATAATTTGTCAAATATTGTGAATTTTGCGCGAAATGACTGTTTATCCATGATTTTCTAAGACATTCTTGAGATTCACAAAATCAGCAGGCCCCCAAGTTAACAGGAAGCGGTGAAAGCGTTCGGCGCTAAAAGTATCGCCCCATAGGGTTTTGGCAGTTTCTCGAAGCTCCAGAATTTCTAGATATCCAAGGTAGTATTTGGGATAGTTGCATGGCGTTTGGCAAATATAGGCATAGAGGGCGGCGAGGCCTTCTTCATCAGTGACACCGTAGACAGAGGTGAATTTCGTAATTTCTTCAAGGCTGGCACCGTCATAGTGAATCATAAGGTCCAGCAGGGCAAACAAGCAAAGGCGAAGACTGCGTTCATGCTTGGCAATCTGGACGCATACGGCATCGGCCGCGCGATCTTGGTCAGCCAAAAGCTTGGAGGCAAAATCATAGGCATTCTGTTCCACATACAAGGCCCAGCCCTCCAAATACCCGCCACAGCCGCAAAGCTGACGTAGATGGTTATGTTTTAAGGATAGTAAATTGTCTGCGCTAAAAGCATTTTGGTAAAGGTGACCTGGGAACCCCTCGTGTGCCAGCGTGACATATAGCTCCAAGCCCTGCGGCGTAGAGGATGGATTTACATAAATTACATTATCACTGACGTCGTCGATGGGTGCAGTCAAATAAAAGGCAGGAGCGCAGTAGGGACGAAGGTTAGGTGAAACGGTTTTGACTGTAACGTGAACCTTCTGTGGCAGCTCGGGATAAAGCCCCTGCATCCGTTCTTGCAGATCCGTGAGCATTTGCGTTTCCCTCGTGAGGCCGAGATCTTCATATGATCTGCTTCTTAGGGAGGAAAGGCATCCTGGATATTTTTCCGTGAGTTGTCGGATGGCTTTGAGTTCACGGCTCAGGGTCTGCTCTAAGAGCTGACGGATTTCCTCAGGGGTTTTGCCAGAGCCTGTGATGCTAGCAAGAAGCAGAGCATAGTATTCCTTGCCATTTGGGTAGGAGGTTAGGGACAGAGAGCCCTCTGGCGCTTGCTCTGCAAGCAAAAGCAAGCCGTTTTTCAGCTCTTCATAGGCAGGCAGGAGAACGCGGACAAGAAGCGACTCATGCTTTGCCACATAAGCGTGCACCTCTGCCTCTGTCAGGGAGAGCTCCCGTAAACGCTCCTCAAAGCTAGTTTGCAGGAAATGCGTTCCCTGCTCAAGGGCTTCCCGCGTGATGATTTCATCGCATTGCTCTGCGGTTTGGCGGAGACTGTCGGAAGAAGGGGAGAGCCCTGCGTTTGCCTTTTCGACCTCATAGGTCAGCAGAGAGGCAAAGTACTTTTCTGTCTGAGCTAAAAGCGTCAAATATTCCTCCACGTCCTTTCTTGACAGAAACGCATATTCACTCAAGAGAATGGGAAGCTCCTCCTGAATGCCCTGAGTCGGGGAGAGTGGATCGCCGTAATAAGGAAATTCGGCAAGCTTTGTGGAAAGAAGGAGCGTACGCTCCAGACAATCATAGGCATACTGATCCTCGGAGGAGAGATCTTCCCGAGAGAAGCCATGAAATTCTTCCCAAAGCGCATCCAGACTCTCTGCAGCCGCTTCCTCACTTCCGGGGACATAGAGCGGAAGCGTGACGGGATACTCCGAAATTCCAAAATTCTCGGGATGCGCCAAACTATAATGCAATCCCAGCGTGTTCGCCGTCATCTCCCTCACATACAACGCCTGACAAAACTCTTCAAAAGAATCCTCCTTTGGGAGCATCATGTCCACTTTCCCTGTCAGCCCGCCTTTATGAAGCGACGAAAAAACCAGACACAAAACCACCGTGACCACCACCAAAATCCCACAGGCCACCCCAAACTGCTTTGCCGACAAATGCTTCTTTCGATCCAATTTCCTACCTCACAACCCACACCGCTTATCATTAATCTATGCTTCCGCACATCTTTTGTGCTTATATCATCAAAACATATCTCACTATTTACAAATGGTGTTTCTAATCTATTAACTGGAATCTGTCGCATTTTTTACTTTTCCTTGTTTTCAATACAATCTTATAAATCAATTTGATGAAACAGCGAGAATAGGGATCTTCTTTCATTTCGTTGTCCTTTTTTCCTTGCGCATTTCGATGAAACAACAAAACAGGTAATTTTCTTCGCTTTCGCGGTTTTATTCTCCCAATCTGCCTTGAAAAAACAACGATATCAAGAGTATTCTGCAATATTGTTGCTTTTGTCCTGCATTCAATAGTTTTTTCTTGACAACTACCGATATTTTTACAGACACATAAATGTAAAAAGTGAGAAACATATCATAGCTTGCGACGTGC
>SVFO01000010.1:0-59479 GCA_015056795.1 Lachnospiraceae bacterium | reverse complement strand
AAAAAAGGTAAAAGGTTTTACAAGAGAAAATGCTGGGAAATATTGACGTTGGAAAACGCCTAGTTTATACTGATAACACGAGCGTTTTGTGCCCGGCTGGAATTTCCGAAGGGCAACAGGAAAAAAGCCGTAAAAATCGGTCAATTTAGGCCGAAGGGCGGAAAAGAGAGGAAGACAGGTATGGAAGCTGCAAAGAATGCGATTCTTTCAGGAAAAGCGATCCTTGGGATCGAGTTTGGCTCTACTAGAATCAAGGCAGTACTCGTGGATGAAACCCATCAGCCCATCGCCATGGGCGTGCATGATTGGGAAAACAGATTTGAGGATGAGATCTGGACCTATAGCATGAATGACATTGAGACGGGTCTTCAGGACTGCTATGCATCCCTAGTGAAGGATGTTCAGGAGAAATATGGCGTGGCACTGACGAAGCTGGGTGCCATCGGCTTTTCTGGCATGATGCACGGCTATATGCCCTTTGACAAGGACGGAAACCTTCTTGTTTCCTTCCGTACCTGGAGAAATACCATGACGGGACAGGCAGTAAAGGAGCTGTCTCCCCTGTTTGCATTTAACGTGCCTCAGAGATGGAGCATTGCGCATCTCTATCAGGCAATCTTAAATCAGGAAAAGCACGTGAAGGACATCGCCTTCTTTACGACGCTGGCTGGTTTCATTCACTGGAAGCTCACGGGCCAGAAGGTTATGGGTATCGGCGAAGCCTCTGGCATGTTCCCCATCGATTCCGAGATTATGGATTACGACCAGAGAATGCTGGATCAGTTCGATTATCTCGTAAAGGACTGGGGCTATCAGTGGAAGATTCGTGAGATCCTGCCTAAGGTACTTCGCGCAGGTGAGAACGCTGGTACGCTGACTGCTGAAGGCGCAAAGTTCCTCGATCCTACCGGAGCACTGGAGCCTGGATGCCCGATGTGTCCTCCCGAGGGCGATGCAGGCACTGGCATGGTTGCTACGAATGCCGTTAAGGTTCGCACCGGTAACGTATCCGCAGGTACCTCCATCTTCTCCATGGTGGTATTGGAGAAGGCACTTTCCAAGTATTATGAGGAGATCGACATGGTGACCACGCCCGACGGTTATCCCGTGGCCATGGTTCACTGCAATAACTGTACCTCCGACTTGAATGCATGGGTGAACCTCTTCAAGGAGTTCTCCGAGCAGTTTGGCATAGAGACCTCCATGAACGATCTTTACGGAACCCTGTATCGCAAGGCTCTGGAGGCTGATAAGGACTGCGGCGGCCTGATGGCATATAACTACTTTTCAGGCGAACCCGTAACGGGTCTGAATGATGGCGGACGTCCAATGTTCCTTCGCACGCCCGACGCAAAGTTTACGCTTGCGAACTTCATGAGAAGCCATCTGTACAGCGCACTTGCCGCACTGAAGGTTGGTAATGACATTCTGCTGAAGCAGGAGCAGATCACCGTGGACAGCCTGATGGGTCACGGCGGACTCTTCAAGACGCCCGTGGTTGGTCAGAAGATGCTGGCAGCAGCCTTGAACGCACCTGTAACCGTAATGGATACGGCGAGTGAGGGCGGCCCTTGGGGCATGGCGATCCTTGCTTGCTACATGATGGAGAAGGAAGAGGGCGAAGGCCTTGCAGATTATCTGGAGAAGAAGATCTTTGCAGGTCAGACGGGAACAACAATCGCGCCCGACGCAGAGGACGTGGCAGGCTTTGATGCCTTCCTCGAGAAATACGTAAATACCATTCCCGCGCAGAAGGCAGCCGTGGAAGGATTTAAGTAAGGAGAGAGCGAAATGTTAGAAGAATTAAAGCAGTTAGTTTACGAAGCAAACATGGACCTGCCAAGGTATGGCCTTGTCACCTTCACCTGGGGTAACGTCAGCGCCATCGATCGCGCGACGGGCTACTTTGTGATCAAGCCCAGCGGCGTGCCCTACGAGAAGCTAAAGCCTGAGGACATGGTAGTCATGGACTTAAACGGCAATAAGATCGAGGGAAGATACAATCCCTCCTCCGACACCCCGACGCATGCGGAGCTGTACAAGGCGTTCCCGGAGATCGGCGGCGTGGTACACACGCATTCGTCCTATGCGACGAGCTGGGCGCAGGCAGGCAGAAGCATTCCCTGCTACGGCACAACCCACGCAGACTACATCTACGGCGAGGTGCCCTGCGTAAGGTGCCTCACGAAGGAAGAGATCGAGGATGCCTACGAGGAGAACACTGGACATCTGATCGTGAATGAATTCAATCGCATGGGCAAGGATCCCATGGCGGTTCCCGCAGTGCTCTGCAAGAACCACGGACCGTTTGCTTGGGGGAAGGATGCCAAGGAAGCCGTTCACAACGCAGTGGTTCTCGAGGAGGTTGCCAAGATGGCCTACCGCGCAGAAACCATCAATCCCCGCATCCAGCCCGCACCTCAGGAACTGCAGGACAAGCACTACTACAGAAAGCACGGCGCAAACGCTTACTACGGTCAGAAGGAGCAGTAAGCAGGAGATTTCGCGCATGAGGGAATGGCACGGAAACGGCAGAAAACCGCAAGGAAAACAGGTGGTCTGGCAAGAATTGCCTAGACACTTCGCACCGTTTATGCTACTCTTAAATTTGGGTGAATGATGTATCATTCAGATCCATGACGTGGGTCTGAATGGTTATGCAATACTATAATATATATGGCCGTTGAAACGCGGCAGAATGGAGGAAACCATGAACAATTTAGAGCTGCAAAAGACAGCGAACGAAGTTCGTAAGGGGATCGTGACTGCAGTTCACGCTGCAAAGGCAGGACACCCAGGCGGATCTCTGTCCGCAGCAGACGTGTTCACCTATCTGTACTTTGAGGAGATGAACATTGATCCTAAGAATCCCGACAAGGAGGACAGGGATCGCTTCGTACTTTCCAAGGGCCATACCGCCCCTGGACTTTATGCAACCCTGGCACAGAAGGGATATTTCCCCAAAGAGGAGCTGCTGAGCCTCAGAAAATTAGGCGCGCTTCTTCAGGGACATCCCTGCATCCATATCCCCGGCGTAGACATGTCCTCCGGTTCCCTGGGACAGGGAATCTCTGCCGCAGTTGGCATGGCGCTCGGCGCAAAGCTTGGAAATAAGGATTTCCGCGTTTACACCCTGCTCGGCGACGGCGAGATTCAGGAAGGTCAGGTTTGGGAGGCAGCGATGTTCGCAGGCTTCCGCAAGCTGGACAACCTTGTAGTGATCGTTGACAACAACGGTCTGCAGATCGACGGACCCATCGACAAGGTTTGCTCTCCTTATCCCATTGATGAGAAGTTCAAGGCCTTCAATTTCCACGTAATTAACTGCAATGCACATGATTTTGACGAGCTCCGCGCAGCCTTCAAGGAGGCAAAGGAGACCAAGGGCATGCCGACCGCCATCGTAATGCACAGCACCAAGGGTAAGGGCGTTTCCTTCATGGAGAATCAGTGCGGCTGGCACGGCAAGGCTCCGAATGATGAGGAGTACGCAGTAGCTATGGCTGATCTAGAGAAGATCGGCGCTAGCCTTAACTAACGGGAAAGGTAGGTAAAGAGAAAATGGCAGACGTAAAGAAGATCGCTACCCGTGAAAGCTACGGTAACGCGTTAAAGGATTTGGCTGAAGAGTTCCCTAATCTGGTAGTTCTGGACGCAGACCTTGCTGAGGCTACCAAGACCGGTATTTTTAGAAAGGCATATCCCGATCGTCACATTGACTGTGGTATCGCGGAGTGTAACATGATGGGCGTGGCAGCAGGCCTCTCCCTAGTTGGAAAGATTCCCTTCGTAAGCTCCTTTGCCATGTTTGCGGCAGGCCGTGCTTATGAGCAGGTTCGTAACTCCATTGGTTACCCTCACCTGAACGTAAAAATCGGTGCAACCCATGCGGGCATCACCGTCGGTGAGGACGGCGCAACCCATCAGTGTAACGAGGACATCGCCCTAATGAGAACCATCCCCGGCATGGTAGTGATGGTTCCCTCCGATGACGTAGAGGCAAAGGCAGCCGTTCGTGCAGCTTTGGAGTACGAAGGCCCCGTATACATTCGTTTCGGTCGTGCGGCAGTTCCCGTGATCAATGACAAGCCTGATTACAAGTTTGAGATCGGCAAGGGCACCGTGGTTCGTCCCGGTAAGGACGTGACCATCGTTGCTACTGGTATCTGTGTTGACTCCGCCCTTGGCGCAGCGGAAAAGCTCGCTGCTGACGGCATCGACGCTGAGGTCATCAACATTTGTACCATCAAGCCTTTGGATGAGGACATCATTATCGCAAGCGCAAAGAAGACCGGAAAGGTTGTTACCGTGGAAGAGCATTCCGTGATTGGCGGCCTTGGCAGCGCAGTTTGTGATTGCCTCTCCGAGAAGCTTCCGACTCCCGTGAAGAAGCTTGGCATGCAGGACGTGTTCGGCGAGTCCGGTTCTGCAGGCGCTTTGGTTGCTAAGTATGGTTTGGACGCTGATGGCGTATATGCTTCCGTAAAGGCATTTATCTAAGAAATGACAGTCCGGGGCCGGCCGCGGAAAGCCGGCCTTGGGCATTTTGTCATAAGAAGGGAAAAGACCCTTAACGCAAAGACGTTCATGCGCAAAAACTGTCAGCGCTGCTGACGGATAAGGGGTTTCATGAGATGAAAAATTACTTATCGCCATCAATTCTTGCGGCAGATTTTTGGAGTCTGGGCGAGCAGATTCGGGCTGTAGAACGGGGAGGAGCCTCCTATCTTCACGTGGACGTGATGGATGGAGTATTTGTTCCTTCCATTTCCTTTGGAATGCCTGTTTTGGAGGCATTAAAGAGAAAAACAACGCTTCTTTTGGACGTGCATTTGATGATCGTCGAGCCAGAGCGCTATATTGAAACCATGGCGAGCATGGGAGCAGATCTGATCAACTTCCATCTCGAGGCAACTTCAGATCCTCTCGAGGTCATTCAGAAGATTCGAAGTCTTGGCAAGAAGGTCGGAATCACGATCAAGCCAGCTACGCCGATCACGGCACTTTATCCTTATCTGGAGCTGGTGGACATGGTGCTGATCATGACCGTGGAGCCAGGCTTTGGCGGACAATCCATTATGATGGACTGTGTCGAAAAGGTGCGTCAGCTTCGCAAGAAGGTGACGGAGCTAGGCCTCCCGCTGGACATTGAAGTGGACGGCGGCATCAAGGAAAGCAATCTTGAGATGGTCCTTGAGGCGGGTGCCAATGTTATCGTTGCGGGATCAGCCATTTTTGGTGGGAATCCTGAGGAACGAACGAGACTTTTTGTCGAGAAAATGAATGTTGAGAATTAGAAAATAATGGAAGGAGGGCTTTCACCCTCCTTTCTTTCGATATCCCGTTTGGGGATGGGATATGGCAGAAACGAAGCAAATATCGCGTTCGCGATGGTATTAGGAGAGCTATAAGTATGGGGGAAAGATTTTACGCATTTCGTAAAAAGTGCCGCTCTCTGTCGGTGCGTCTTCCGCTGGGCTATGTGATCAGCGGTCTTTTCATCATGCTTCTCGTTATTCCTTTTTCCTATTTTCGTTTCCAAAGCATCATGGTCAAAGACTATACCAGCATGGCACAGGGACTCACAGGCTTGATGGTCCGCATGCTGGATGGAGATAAGATACAGGAGTATCTTGAGAAAAATACGGAACTAGAGGAATATGTCAAGCTGCGGCGGCAGCTTTGCGAGATAAAGGACAGCTATCCTGACGTACTTTTTGCACACGTGCTCCGATTTGGGGAAGAAGGAAGCTATGTCATCTTTAACATGCAGGATTCAGGAAATAAGGCCGTGGGAGCGCCAGGTGACCTTGTAAGGATGGAGAAGCCCTACCAGCAGTATCTGGAGGGCCTGATTCAGGGAAAAGAGATTACGATCAAAACAGGCAAAACCGAGGATGGATATCTGCTGACTTATTTTCGGCCCGTCTTTGACAGTCAGGGGAAATATCAGTGTCATATCTGCGTGGCCTTTTCCCTGGCAGAGCTTCGAAGCAAGCATTTTTCCTTCCTGTTTGGGATGGCGACATATGTCACCCTGGCTGTTTTGGTCGTGCTTCTTGTGGATATTTCTCTCGTCCGCAAGAGAGTCATTCGCCCCCTGGAGGCCATGTCAAATTGCGTGCGGAACTTTACGTATGACACGGAAAAGGAACGGTTTCGCAACGTTCAGGCCATGGAGGAGCTGAACCTACAGACGCATGATGAGATTGAGGAGCTCTACTATGAATTTATGTCCGTGATGAAGGAAAGCTTGTATTACATGACGAACCTAAGTCGGGCAAAGAATAATCTTCAGCAGCAGGAAGAAAAGATTGATCAGATCAGTGAGACGGCCTATAAGGATTCGTTGACGAGCGTGGGTAATCCTGCGGCGTTTAACAAGCTGGCGGAGGCACTGAACCGTGAGATTGCTGAAAAAACAGCATCCTTTGCCATCGTCATGGTCGATCTGAACAACTTGAAATATGTCAATGATACCTTTGGACATAAATACGGCGACAGCTATATCAAGGGATGCTGCAACATCATTTGCAGCATCTATAAGAGATCGCCAGTATTTCGCGTGGGCGGCGATGAATTTGTCGTTGTCCTTCGAAATGAGGATTACATGAGCAGACTCCTTCGCATGACGCAGATCAAGGAAGCCTTTAAGACGGCACATGGAAAGCAGGATGCACAGCCTTGGGAGAAGTATTCTGCATCTGTCGGCATGGCGGAATATGAGGAAACCGATGAGAACGTGGATCAGGTGTTGAAGCGAGCTGACAAGGTAATGTATGAGAATAAATTAAAATTCAAGGAGAAATACGGGAGCTACCGCTGACATGAAGGCTACAGAGAGAGTACAATCAAAAGTAGAAGCTAAGGAGGGAAGAGGGAATGAGTGAGGAAATGGAAATGGTAAGGATGCCGATGATCGGGGATCCTGCGCCGCAGTTTCGTGCCATGACGACGATGGGAAAGGTGAATTTCCCTGAGGATTATAAGGGAAGTTGGGTGGTGCTGTTCTCACATCCTGCTGATTTTACACCTGTTTGTACGACGGAGTTTATCGGGTTCACAAAGATGGCGCGGGAGTTTGCCGAATTGAACACGAAGCTCATAGGACTTTCCATTGATTCCCTGCATTCGCACCTCGCTTGGGCAAAGAGCATTGAGGGAATTGATTTGGATGGAACGGGAACCGTAAAGCTTGCCTTCCCAATCATTGCGGACATTAGCATGAATGTGGCGAAGAAATATGGTATGCTTCAGACGGTCGCAAAGACGCAGACAGTGCGCGCGGTCTTTATCATTGATCCCGAGGGCATTGTTCGAACCATTTTATATTATCCGATGAGTACGGGAAGAAACCTTCCAGAGATCAAAAGAATCATTCAATCCTTGCAGCTGCATGATGCGGAACATGTTTCAACGCCTGCAAACTGGCAGCCTGGGGATGATGTGGTGCTGGGTGCACCGCTGACGCTGGAGGAGGCGGAGAGCCGGGCGGATGATGCAGAGCTTCGCAATCTTGCGTGGTATCTGGCCATGAAAAAGATCTAAACTTATGACGTAAGGATTTGGCAAGCACTCGGGGCTAGGTTTGGATTGTCTTTCTGGTAGGCTTTAGACCCCAAAAAACAATCCAACCCTTCCCCTCGAGAAATTGGAATCCTAAATGAATGACACTGGATAAACATCGTAACGCAAGGAGATAGAAACATGGGAATGTCATATTTGGAGGGGACCTGCCCCAAGTGTGGGGAAAAGACGAGGGAACAGAGCAATACCTGGGCGTATGGGAGTCCGATTCGGTTCTGCCCAAGATGTAAGCAGGAGTATTTGGACAAACGCTGGCGCGAGGTGGCCATCGACGGGTTTGATCCTAGAGGAACCAGTCCCGCCTATTATCTGAAGTGCTTTGTGGGATGTCTGGTTGGCCTGATCCTTAGCTATGGTTGGTATTATTATACGACGCATTATCGGGGCTATTACAACACGATGAACATCGCCATTATCATTGTCGCCGCGATTGGAACCATAGGGTGCCTTGGCCTGGCGATTTACATTGGGCTCGGCTTTGGGAAAAAAGCAGATGCAAAATACATGGAAGAGTCCAAACGGCGCCTTCGGGATGCAGATTATGTAAGAAAGCTTCAGTCCTATGGTTACGTTATTCCCGCGGAATACCTGGTCGGAATTACGAATTCCAGCGAAGAAATGGGCGGGCAACAATAAAGAAGGACCGGCAGTAAGGGATGACCGATGGTAAGGAATGAGTGCCAGTAAGGAATGATCGGCGAAAAACAGGAGATGCGAGGCTGTGGGAAGGCACTCTGCCTCTTATTATGTCCCCCTTTTTTGACATAGGGCTTGACTTTGCGGGTCGCAATGTGCTATGGTAAGGAAACAGATAAATATGTCATGAAAGGCAATGACGAAGAGAGTACTTCAAGGGAGGCTTTCCAGAGAACGCTTCAAATGCTGGGAGAAGCGAAGCTAAAGCTGAGGGAACATGGCTTCACGAGCCGCGCACCGAGCCAAAACATTTGGTTAGGCTGCGACGGGAATCGCCCGTTAAAGCGATATGGGTTATAGCATTTCCGATGACCCTGTGAGACCTATGTTGTGAGACATGGGTGAAAAGAAGTGGTACAGCGTATACAGCGCCTTCTTGCGCGTGAGAATTCATGCGTGGGGAGGCGCTTCTTAACGTTTGCAACAAATTCAAGGGGATGGTCAAGATAGTCTTTCTAGGTTAAAAGGTTAGTAGAAAGACTATCTTGACCAAGCCCCGAGGAGAATTAATAAGGTAAAGGAGGCAGTAAACGTGACGAACAAAGGAAAGTATTATTTGACGACAGCCATCGCCTATACGTCTGGCAAGCCTCACATCGGCAACTGCTATGAGATCATCTTAGCGGATGCCATTGTCAGATATAAGAGAGCGGACGGCTATGACGTGCACTTCCAGACAGGAAGTGACGAGCACGGTCAGAAGATTGAGACCCGTGCCATTGAGGAGGGCATGAGCCCTAAGGAGTTCGTGGATATGACGGCAGGCACCATCAAGGGCCTTTGGGACATGATGGGAACCAGCTATGACCGCTTTATCCGCACGACGGACGCAGATCATGAGCGTCAGATTCAGAAAATATTTAAGAAGCTCTATGACCAGGGTGACATCTACAAGGGTGCTTACGAAGGAAAGTATTGTACGGAGTGTGAGGCATTCTATACCGAGACGCAGCTGAAGGATGGCAAGTGCCCTGTCTGCGGCGGCGCCGTGCATGATGAGAAGGAGGAGGCGTACTTCTTCAAGATGAAGAAATATGCAGATCGCCTGATTGAGCACATTAACACGCATCCCGAGTTCATTCAGCCCGTATCCAGAAAGAACGAGATGATGAACAACTTCCTGCTTCCGGGACTTCAGGATCTTTGTGTATCCAGAACCTCCTTTAAGTGGGGCATTCCCGTTGATTTTGACGAGAGACACGTAGTTTACGTATGGCTGGATGCACTGAGCAACTATATCACTGGCATTGGCTATGATGCAGATGGCGAGAGTGGCGATCTTTACAAGAAGTATTGGCCTGCTGACCTGCATCTGATCGGTAAGGACATTATCCGCTTCCATACGATCTACTGGCCGATCTTCCTGATGGCATTGGGCGAGCCCCTGCCGAAGCAGGTCTTTGGTCATCCCTGGCTGTTACAGGGCGGTGAGAAGATGAGTAAGTCCAAGGGTAATGTTATTTATGTTGATGATCTGATTAACATTTTTGGACTGGATGCCGTTCGTTATTTCGTATTGCATGAGATGCCGTATGAAAATGATGGAACAATCACCTGGGAGCTGATGACAGAGCGCGTGAATTCCGATCTGGCAAACACGCTGGGCAATCTGGTAAATCGTACGGTTGCGATGAGCAATAAGTACTTTGGTGGCACCGTGGCTGACAAGGGCGCAGCCGTTCCTGAGATTGACGACGATCTGAAGGCGGTAGTTACCTCGGCATATGCTAAGATGGAAAAGCTCATGGATACGCTTCACGTGGCAGATGCCTTGACAGAGATTTTTGCCGTGTTTAAGCGCCTGAATAAGTATATTGATGAGACGGAGCCATGGGTACTTGCAAAGGATCCTGCAAAGCAGGATCGTCTGGCGACCGTTCTGTATAACCTCAGTGAGGGCATTATCATTGGTTCTTCCCTGCTTGCACCGTTCCTTCCGACGACGGCTGGAAAGATTGCAGAGCAGCTGGGAATCTCCCTGCGTGACTTTGACCAGCTGGGACAGTTTGGACTGAATCAGGGAAGTAAGGTAACCGAGAAGCCTGAGATTCTGTTTGCAAGACTTGACAAAGAGGAGATCATGAAGAAGGCTGACGAGGTACAGGCGCGTCAGCGTCAGGAATTCGTGGATCATCAGAAGAAGGCGTTCGCAAATCTGGTGAAGGCTAACAGAATGACGCAGGAGGAGGCAGACGCAAAGCTGGCAGAGCTGACGGGAAAGAAAGCGGATCTGGCGAAAGGCCAGGACGCAAAGGATGGAGCCGCAGACGGGCAGGATGCACAGGCGCCCATTGACATTGAGGCAAAGCCGGAGATCACCTATGATGATTTTGCAAAGCTGCAGTTCCAGGTTGGAGAGATCCTCGCATGCGAAGCAGTAAAGGGTTCCAAGAAGCTTCTTTGCAGCCAGGTGAAGATCGGCAGTCAGGTGAAGCAGATCCTTTCCGGCATTCGCGGAACCTATTCTCCCGAGGAGATGGTTGGCAAGAAGGTCATGGTTCTTGTGAACCTTGCACCCAGAAAGATGGCAGGACTTGAGAGCCAGGGAATGCTTCTTTGTGCAGAGGATGCAGAGGGCAAGCTGTCCCTTCTTACTCCCGAAAAGGACATGCCTGCAGGCGCTGAGATCTGCTAATGCCGTAAATGTCAATCATAGTAAAATCTATGTAAAAATGTCTGGATAAACAGTAAAAAACAGTGTAAAAAATCTGGATAAACAGTAAAAGCCCTGCGTGGAAACGGCACGAAACCTGCCAAATACCACGCAGGGCTTTTGTTTTCCGCACTTTTTCTCTATTTATATTCTAAAATTTTAGTAAAGTCATTCCTTTTTTTGAAGTTATAAGGTATAATAATTGGTAAACTATATAAAAGTTTCCAAATCCCGAAGCGAAGGCGAGGGACATGCAAAAGGGCATGCCGGAAAACGATATCATGTATTTTTTTGAGAAGGGAAACCGATGTGATAAGGCATTCGGTAAACTCGAGGGGATGGTTGGAACGGTAACAGATGGCGGCGTTGTAGGAAAGACGGGGTTACGGTATGAGAAAAGAAGAATTCACGATCGATTCCAGAGACGGTATTCACAAGCTCTATTCGGTAAAGTATCTTCCAGACGGAGAACCAAAGGCCATCGTGCAAATTGTGCACGGCATGTCGGAGTATATGGGAAGATACGAAGAATTTGCTTCATTTCTTACGGAGCGGGGATTCCTTGTCACGGGTGAGGATCACCTGGGACATGGACAGTCCGTACCAGAGGGAGAGACCTATGGATATTTTTGCCAGATGGATCCTGCAACCGTTTTGGTTCGCGACGTGCATCGTCTGAAAAAGACCGTGCAGGGACAATATCCTGGCATTCCCATCTTTATTTTGGGACACAGCATGGGCTCCTACATCCTGAGAAACTATATGTGCCGTTATGGCACGGGTATTCAGGGCGCCATTGTCATGGGAACTGGCATGGAAAATCGCGCGTCTGTTGCGTTTGTGCGCGTGCTTTCTAAGTGCATGGAAATGATTTACGGGGAGAAGCATTTGAGCGGAACCCTGGATAAACTGGTCATGGGGAACTATAACAAGCGCATTCCGAATCCGCGAACGGTCAGTGATTGGCTCTCGAAGAATGAAGAGTCCGTCAATCATTATCGTGTGGATCCGTTGTGCGGATTTCCATTTACGGTCAACGGGTATCGCTGTTTGTTTGAACTTGTAAACAGGCTATACAAGGCGGACAACCTTTCGCACCTACCTGCAGAGCTTCCGACGTTGATGGTTTCTGGCGAGGAGGATCCCGTGGGAGCCTACGGGAAGGGCGTAAAGCTTGCATACGATTCCCTGACGGGTGCTGGCATGAAGCGCGTGGAGTTAAAGCTGTATTCGGGCGATCGACATGAGATACTGAACGAGTTGGATCGGCAGCAGGTGATGGAAGACATCGTTGCATGGATGGAGAAGGTCATGGGGCAGAATTAGTCAGCTGCAAATGACGATTACGGCGGGAGGTTGCGGAATGGAGTATGCCATCAGGTGGGCAAAGCAGGACGAGTGGTATCGTGCAATGGAAATGGTTTGGAAAACCTTCCTTCGCTTTGACGCGCCCGATTGTACGCCCGAGGGCAGGCAGAATTTCCACGGCTTTCTCATGGATGAAAAACTATATCAGGCCTTTTTGCGAGGAAGCTATCAGCTGCTGACGGCGGTAGATGGTGACAAGATTATTGGCGTGGGTAGTTTAAGAAATATAAATCATCTGTCACTGTTGTTTGTAGAGGAAGCCTATCATTTACAGGGCGTTGGCAGGGCAATGCTAGAGTTTCTCTGCGATTACTTGAAGAATGAAGTGGGAGAGCGATACATCTCCGTTACGGCTTCACCCTATGGATTAGAGTTTTATAAAAAAATGGGATTTATGCAAATCAAACCGCAGGAAATGTCCTATGGCATGCCTGTGGTTTCTATGGAAAAAGTATTTTGACGGAAAGGGAAAAAGAAAATGAAACTATTTAACATGGACGGTCCGTTGATGCAAGGACTGAGCAAGATGGCAGACCTAATGATCTTGAACATTATCGCACTCCTGTGTTGTCTGCCTGTGATTACGATTGGTGCTTCCATGACGGCGCTGCATTACATGGCACTCAAGATGGTGCGCGGAGAGGAAGTCTATATCGTACAGGGCTTTTGGAAGTCCTTTAAGCAGAATTTTCGTCAGGCGACGGTCATTTGGCTGGCACAGATCGTTGTTATGTTCGTACTTTTCATGGATTATTATATTTTGTATCGCATTCCCGAGGCCAATCCCTCCATTATCGTGCAGGTATTGTTCCTTGCAACTTCCCTGATTGCACTGGCAGAGTTTACATTTATTTATCCCGTGCTTTCCAAGTTTGACAATCCCATTTTACGAACCTTCCGCAACACCTTTATTATGGCAGTCATGCAGCTTCCTAAGGTCCTTCTCATGATGGTGCTTTGGGCATTGCCCGTATTACTGGCCATCTTTGTGTTCCAGCTGTTCCCGCTGACGATCCTGTTTGGACTTTCCCTTCCCGCATATGGATCCGCCTTCCTGTACAACAAGTTCTTTAAGAAGATGGAGGATCAGGTGATGGAGCGCGCAAGGGCAGCAGGTTTACTTCCCGAGGATCCCGGAAGCGAGGATGAGCACATCTTTAGTGACGAAACGCCTTCTACTGACAAGGCGAAATAAATATAAGAAAGAGCGTTGCAATGGACATAATAGCCAAAAATGTCTAAAGCATATTATGCAATATGCAGATTTGCGGCTTCTATCGTAGCAATTCATACAATTCAGACGAAAATCTTTGGTGAAATCGGTCATGGTTAAAAAATGGCCTTTCTGCTATACTTACTATAGCTTGTTGGGTCTATAATATAACTAATTATAACAAAGGCGAGATGAAAGGAGTTATTTACAATGGCAAGTCTATCACTGAAAAATATCTGCAAAGTATATCCCAACGGATTTGAAGCAGTTAAGAACTTCAACCTTGAGATCGCAGATCAGGAATTCATTATTTTCGTAGGACCTTCCGGATGCGGTAAGTCCACCACCCTTCGTATGATCGCAGGTCTGGAGGATATTTCCTCTGGTGAACTGAAGATCGGCGACAGAGTAGTAAACGACGTAGAGCCTAAGGACAGAGATATCGCGATGGTATTCCAGAACTACGCTCTGTATCCTCATATGTCCGTATATGACAACATGGCATTTGGTCTGAAGCTGAGAAAGGTTCCCAAGGATCAGATCGATAAGATGGTTAAGGAAGCTGCTAAGATCCTTGACCTGACTCCCCTCCTGGATCGTAAGCCGAAGGCTTTGTCCGGTGGTCAGAGACAGCGTGTAGCTATGGGACGTGCAATCGTTCGTAATCCTAAGGTATTCCTGATGGACGAGCCTCTGTCCAACCTGGATGCTAAGCTGCGTGTACAGATGAGAATCGAGATCGCTAAGCTGCATCAGAGACTGGGCACCACTATCATCTACGTTACCCATGACCAGACCGAGGCTATGACCCTTGGTACCAGAATCGTAGTTATGAAGGATGGCGTTATCCAGCAGGTAGATACCCCTCAGAATCTGTACGACAAGCCTCAGAACCTGTTCGTAGCAGGATTCATGGGATCCCCTCAGATGAACTTCCTTACCGCTACCGTTGCTGTTGAAGGCGACGTTGCTAACCTTGAGATCGCTGGAAAGAGCATTCCTCTTCCTCCCGCTAAGTCCAAGAAGCTGATCGAGGGCGGTTATGATGGAAAGCAGGTTATCTTCGGTATCCGTCCTGAGGACGTATATGATTCCGAGATGTTCATCGAGAATTCTCCTCACAGCACCTTCGAGTCCACCATTAAGGTGTACGAGCTGCTTGGTGCAGAAGTATATCTGTACTTCGATCTGGATGAGTTCCCTATGACTGCAAGAGTTGATTCTCGTACCAATTCCAGACCTGGCGATTCCGTTAAGTTCGCTCTGGATGTTGAGAAGATTCACGTATTCGACAGAGATACTGAGAAGATCATCACCAACTAGTATGAATCTTTTTAGGGGTGCTGGAAACAGCACCCCTTATTTATTAGCGAGGAAGGAAACCAAGCGACCCGCGGAGCGGGGCATTTGGTTTCACCCGAGCGTATACGAAATAAAAACAGGAGTCGCGAAGCGACGACGGCTGCCGAAGGCAGACGGTTTTTATGAGTGAAAAAGAGGAGGATCGACATGATTTCCAATCAGATTATTCAAACTAGCATTGATGAATTGAAAGCAATTACTAAGGTGGATCTTTGTGTTTATGACTTAAATGGCAGTCTGGTTGCTGGTTCTGTGGAGTCTTTGGATCTAAAGCCTGCCCTGATTCGTGACTTTGCGTCATCGCCTGCTGACAGTCAGGTCATTGGATCACATCACCTGCTGAAGATTTATGATGAAGGAGATCTGCTTTTCGTCCTTGTGGCAAAAGGGTTTTCAGATGACGTTTATATGGTGGGTAAAATAGCCACCTGTCAAATTCAGAATCTTGTGATCGCCTACAAGGAAAAGATCGATAGAAACGGTTTCTTCCAGAACCTGATCATGGATAATCTGCTTCTGGTGGATGTTTATAACCGTGCCAAAAAGCTTCGGATTGACGTCAGTGTTCCCCGTGTCATTTATCTGGTGGAAGCCACGGGAGATAAGGCTAGCATGGTCATGGAGCTCCTAAAGGGAATGTTTAGCTCCCAGACGGGGGATTATGTGACTGCCGTGGATGAGAACAGTGTCATTCTGATTAAGAGCGTGGACGCTGAAGCAACGGGGAAGGATTTGGAGACCGTTGCGGAGACTATTGTTGACATGGCCAGCACGGAGATTATGGTCAGCGTTCGCGTGTCCTTGGGTACCATGGTGCGCGAGCTGAAGGATCTTTCGAAGTCCTATAAGGAAGCAAAGATGGCCATGGACGTCGGGAAGATTTTCTATGCGGAAAAGACTGTGGCGGCATATCATTCGCTTGGCATTGGACGCTTGATTTATCAGCTTCCCGTAAATCTTTGCAAGATTTTCATTGAGGAGATTTTCGGTGACAACATTCCGACGGAGCTGGATGACGAGACCTTAAATACCTTGAATAAATTCTTTGAAAACAACTTGAACGTGTCTGAGACCGCAAGGCAGCTCTATGTTCATCGAAATACGCTGGTTTATCGTATTGAGCGTATTCAGGAGAGCACGGGACTGAATCTAAGAACCTTTGATGATGCCCTGACCTTCAAGATTGCCTTGATGGTAGCCAATTACATGAAGTATTTGGATGACGCGGAATAAAGCTTGGTCTAATTTGGACATCCCCTACATAGAATGATGTAGGGGGTGTTTTTTATGTATTTCGATCAGAAAATAAAATATTTAGATTATTTGGAAAATGGAATTAGAGTGCGCGGGGCTGGGTTCATTCGACTGGAATGCTGGGGAAAGACCTGCAGCTTGATCATACAGGCATCTGGACTATTCGAGAATGCGAAAGGCAACTATCCTGTCATACTTATGATGCCAGAGAAGGAGGAGCAGCTGAGCGAGCTTTTGCTGCAAAATGGAAAGGGCAGGCTGGAGCTTCGGAACCTAAACAGTGACGATTTGAAGGAGCTGGAGAAGGTTCGGATTCCGTTGGGAGAGACTAGGCAACTGGTTGCCGTATTGCGTGAGGAAGCAGACAGGGCGAAAAAAGTGCAACATAGTGAGACGCAAAATGTGCTGCAAAGCGATACGCAAGGTATTGCAAGTGAGAACCTGTCAAGACAAACAGTCACTGGTAGCGTTGCGGAGGGAATGTATCAAGAAAAGATTGGACATGTGTCAAATGAGAAGATATCCCATCCAAATGAGAAGCAGATGGCGAATGAAATGGTCCAACAAATGCAGGAAGAGAATATGGCAGATAACGCCGCCGTACAACAAACAAAGGAAGAGCGTGAGGCTGATGGAGAATTGCCGCAACCAGTGGATAGGGCGAAAACGAGTGCGAAGGACGAGCAGTCCGTGAGCGAGGTCAGGGAAGTAGGAGGCACGGAATTTGCGTATCAGGCGAATTTGCGACCTGGAAAGTGGGAGCAGTTAATTGCCATTTATCCGCCAATCACACCCTTTGGGGATGCCAGACAGTACTTACAGATCAGCCCGGGAGACTTTGTGATTCTAAAGGACAGGTCCTATCGCATGGTCAATAACAGCTTTCTTTTGCATGGATACTTTACCTATCGTCATCTGATCCTTCATCGCCAGAATCGCAGGGGCGAAATGGCTTATTATGTTGGCGTTCCAGGAAGATATTATGACAGGGAAAAGGAGGTCGCCATCCTCTTTGGCTTCGAGAGCTTTGAGGGTGCGCAGGAGCCTGCACGGGAGGGCGACTTCGGTTATTATATGATGCGGGTCGAACTGTGACATTCTATCTAAAATTGCATGTTATCAAGGTGAGTCCACGAAAGTCGGCATACGGTGAGAGATGGAAAGAAGGGCGAAGCAGAGTCATAGTCCCTCACCCGTAAATGGAGGAATAAAGCTCTCCTTGGCTGTTTCGCCCTCCTGAAGAAAGCCGCGCTCAATGCCAATCATTTCCGCAAAGCTTAGGAGGCGTTCATATTCCTCGTCTGTCACCCTGCGATTAATGTCCTCAAACGCAGGGTCAGCCGCTATCTGAGGCATGGGGGTGTACTGGTTCATGATGCTGACATAGACATGGTCACCAAAGGTGTCATGAAGCCAGCGGAGCACGCGTTTCGACTCGCCAACCTGACCTGGGAGGAGAAGGTGACGAACGATCATGCCGCGGCGCATGAGACCCGTCGAAGCATCAAAAACGGGATCTCCGACCTGACGGTACATTTCCTGCAGGGCAAGGGACGCCTTTTCAAAATAATCAGGGCAGTTGGAAAAGCGTGCAGCGGGAGCGCTGGAACGATATTTAAGGTCAGGCAGATAAATGCCGATGAGGCCATCTAGCATGCGGAGCGTTTCTACCTCCTCATAGCCTCCGGTATTATAGACAATAGGCAGGGTAAGCCCCTGCTTTTTTGCTGCGATCAAGGCGAGGCGAATCTGGGGGACATAATGCGTCGGCGTCACCAAATTAATGTTGTTGGCACCCTTCTCCTGAAGCTCTAAAAAGATTTGGGAAAGTCTTTCCAGGCTGATAACCTGACCCTGATTTCCGAGGGCGATTTCGCGGTTCTGACAATAAATGCAGCGAAGGCTACAACCAGAGAAAAAGACCGTGCCAGATCCGCTGGTACCCGAAATGCAAGGCTCCTCCCAAAAGTGCAATGCAGCCCGCGCAGCAAAGATTTCTGCCGTCTGGCCGCAATATCCCGTGCCGCCGGCCATACGGTCCGCAGAGCAATGTCGGGGACATAAATTACAGGAGGAGAGAACCTCACGCAGGGAATCCTTCATCATTACCCATATCCTTTGCAATGTTTCTTACGCATGGCGCAGCCATCCGAAAAAGATTTTCGAAGGCTATTGCTCTAATTTTTCATAGGAAACGGAAAGCACGTTCATTTCAAAAATTTCACTTGTGAGTTTCACAAAGTAATCATCAGTCATTCCCGTGTTAATCCTGACGTTGATTCTGAATTTGTCAGGCGTAATACCATTTACTGCGATGGAATTGACCATGTTTTTATCCTTCATGAGCTTATCATAGACGGCATCCTTGATGTCCTTGACCTGCTCCTTCATGCAGACAATGTTAATCAGGTAAGCATTGCTGTCATTGTCCACAAGAAAAGGGACGGGCTTTATTTTCTTTGCCGTAATGTTTAGCACCAGGTTCAGGAAGATCAGGATCAACGTGATAATAAAAGCAAACTTAAAATAGCCGTAGGCTACCAAAATGCTGATACCAGCGGTGCTCCAAAGAGTTGCGCTGGTATTTAGGCCGTTTACGGTGAAGCCGTTTTTAAAGATCACGCCGCTGCAAAGAAAGCCGATGCCAGTCACGATGTTGGCGGACATTCGAATATCTGGATAACCGAGCAGGATCTCGATCAAACAAAAGGAAAAGGTTCCGACCGCAATCAGAAAGGTCGTTTTAATTTCTATGTGGTGGCCGCCGAGCTGCCTTTCCAAACCGATCAGAATGCCAATGAGGGCTATGACCGCCAGCCTCAGCATTAACTCTTGCATTGTCATAACTTTTACCTCTCATGATGATGAATAAACTGCGTTTTTTCTTGGAAACAAAGGGATTGCCCTGTATAATTTGACTTTACATGAAACAGACAAAATGGTCAAGCGGTTCCCTACAAAAAAACCGTGCACGGCCTGGCCGCACTGCAACTCCACCCGGTAACCTTACGGCACATGGAAAATTCCGCTTAGTGCTGCTTTGTTCCCAACCTGACACGGTTCGCAGATTTCCATTGCGCAAGACCGAATTTCACCATTGCAGGCAAACCCGACAATGCACGGCTTTTATAGTGTATCTGTTTTTCATGGATTTGTCAAGGGTCAGAGGGTTTGAATTGTTTGGTTGATCCCCTTCGGAAGCTTCTTTTATTGCCTTTTTTGGCATTTGCCTCTATAATGGGAATGGAGTCTTACATGCCTTGTGAGAAAATCTACGGAGGAAAATGGGATGGAAGTAAATCAGGCATATAATCGTGAATTGAAGGAATCTCTGGTGAATGCAGCCATTGGCGTACTCATGCAAAACAACCTGATGACGCAGGAGGATTTGAAAGGCCTTAGCGTAAGCCTTGGGTATCTCTTTAACACGGAGGAGAATCAGGTCGAGGGGCTTTTTCAGATTTGTGTTTCTGGAAAGAACCATTATTTTGCAGCGCAAAAGGGAAAGCTCATGATGGTAAACATCAATGAGGAAATGTATCGGCAGACGATTGCATATATGGAGGGCAATCATCCCTGTCTCAAAAGTAAGGAGCTTCCAGAGACGAAGCTTCAGAAGAAACGCCGTGAGAAAAACAATAAAATTGTCAGCAAAAAGAAGATCTCCACGGCGGATATGTTGATGACGCGCTGGGATGATGAAAGGATCACCCTAAGGGACAAGGAAGCAATTTGTAAAAGGGCGATTGCCTGCTTTTTTGTCATTCAGATCGCCTGTGACATTGGAAAGAACAATTATGAGGAGGGGCTGAATTACTTTAAACCGATGATTGAAAAATTCGGTGTCATGGATCAGCTGAACTCCAAGGAGAAGCGTATCATCGACGGTACCTATTCCATGCAGGATGCGATTGACATGGATTGGGCGTATGAGGCATTTTGGTCGCTCTGCTGGTGCTTGGGTCTTGTTAAGGATATTTCTGACGCGAGCAAGGTTTGCGACTGCCAAAAGGCCATTTTCCTGATTCAGAGCTGCGAGTCCGTACAGGATCTCGTGAAAAGAAGTAAGCTCAGGAGCAAGGAAGACATTCTTGACATGCTGGACCTTTATTACCGATACAATTGGGCAATCAATGATGCCAAGGTAAATGCGAAGGCCTCCATTGGGAACCTGGATCCTTCAATCGTGATCGAACGCAGACGTGGCTTGGAATGGGTTGTAACGGAGGAAGAGGATTGGTATGACATGACGTTTCCGGCATAAAGGACGGAAAAATATTCTTCAAATTGACAGCAGAGGAAAGAGGAAACAAGATGACGGATTATCAGTTGCTTTGTGAACAGGCGAAAGCACTTGCGGAGGATGCACCGTGGGACATTACGGTTTATGCCAATATTTCGGCGCTGCTTTATGATTCGCTGGAAGAGCTGAATTGGGCGGGATTTTATTTGCTTAGGAATGGAGCATTGGTGCTAGGGCCATTTCAGGGAAAGACGGCGTGCATGCGAATTCCCGTGGGAAAGGGCGTTTGTGGCACGGCCGTACAGGAAGACAGGATTCAGCGAGTAGAGGACGTGCATGCATTCCCAGGACATATTGCCTGTGACAGTGCATCGGCCTCAGAAATCGTCCTTCCGATCCACTGTAATGGAGAGATCATTAGCGTGCTTGACATCGACAGTCCGATTCGGGGACGCTTTACGGCAGAGGATGAGCGGGGCCTGCAGGAGATCGTAAAGGTCATAGAAGGCTACTACTGATTTCTTTCGCTTGCTCCTTCTCAGCTTTGTTGCGCTTGCGAAGGTCGACAAAGAAGTCCTTCAAAACCTGACTGCATTCTTCCTCAAGGACGCCGCGGTAGACGGTGCATTGATGGTTGAACTGCGGCATTTCCAAGAGGTTCAGGATGGAACCAGCGCAGCCTGCCTTGGGATTCATGCAGCCCATGACAACCTCGGGAATCCGCGCCTGAACGATGGCGCCAGCGCACATTTGACAGGGTTCCAGCGTGACATAGAGGGTGCAGTTCTCCAACCGCCAGTCGCCAATGATTTTGCTGGCCTTGCGAATGGCCGTGATCTCGGCATGACAGAGCGTATTCTTGTCCGTGTTGCGGCGGTTATAGCCGCGCCCGATGATTTTGCCCTCGTAAACAATGACGCAGCCAATGGGAACCTCGCCCAGGGCTGCGGCTTTTTTTGCCTGCTTTAGGGCTTCTTTCATATATTTTTCCTGTATGGAAGGAATACCAGTCATAAAAAACTCCTTTCGGGGTAACAATGAGAGTAAGGGCAGTCAAACCTGCTGCCTGTATGGGGCAAAAGACGGCCAGAAAAAGGAGGCAATCTTTATGGAACAAAATAAAAATCGTACGTGGGTCAGAATTCTGGGGTTTGTCATTCTCGTTGCGATCTCGCTGATGGAGGCTGTTTCCTCCGTATGGACGAGAATGCGACGCAAGTGGGCAGAGCTATAAGGGAAGCGCATAATGATGAAAAACAAATGTCTGCTTCGCAGCTCTTTTGATTTGTTTTATAAAGCGTCTTTCTCATATACTCGAAAGCCCGCTGCTTCGCAGCTCTTTTGATTTGCTTCGCAAATCGGCTTTCTCGTTAAAACATGCATGAAAAACAAATGTCTGCTTCGCAGCCGCTTGTTTTTCTAATGCATGTTTTATATTATATCATACTTGTGTATCTTCTGAAAGTAATAAAATGAGGGGTATGCTATTTTGATTGTGTAGAAATCAATTCTTATTCTTGCTTGACATATTTCTAGATATACTTTATAATTCATTTCACTAGGGAGGCGACCCATCAGAGGATGCCTTTCATTCATTTCTAATTGGCGATTCGGCCGATTATCCACTTATTTTTTGAGGATGCGGAAGGCTTATTTTTGTTGCCTGTTTTTTGAGTATGCGCACGCGGAAACATCGGCTGACCATGACTGTCCTCAAAAGAACTATTTTACGAGCGCAAGGCGCAGAAGGAGGACTTGGGGACTTATGGGAAAAAACGATGTCATGACAAACATGTACCTGAAAAAAGCGGAGAGGTCGGCAGACCTAATCAACTGTTATGTCTGTAACGGGAAGCAGCTTGTGAGGGCTGAGGACATAAGGTTGATTGAAAACATGCATTACAGGGTGACAGAAGAAAAGGCGGCACTGATTACGCGGAAGAAAGGAAGGGGATACAAGAGGAAACAGGGTAAAAATCTGCGGCTTAGTGGGGTGAACATGGACCTGGTGGAGGAAGTAAGGTTCGGAATGAGGGTCGTCATCATTTCCGCGGAGAACCAGTCAAATGTGCATTATGCCATGCCGATCCGCATGCTGAATGAGGAGGCGATCATGTATCATGAACAGTGGCAGAAGATAGCGGCGGAACATGAGAAAAAGAAGGACTTAAGGGGGGCGGAATACATGTCGGGGATGGCGAAAGGGGAAACGGTTAGGCCCGTGATACTGCTTGTGGTGTATTGGGGAAGGGAGGAATGGAAAGGGCCCAGGAACCTTCGCGACATGATCGACGGGGAAGGGTTTCCTGAGGAAATTAGGGACATGATAACAGACTATCCACTGCATCTCGTGGAGGTCAGGAAAAAGGGGGTCGGAGAAGAATTAAAGTCGGACTTACGGGAAGTGTTTGGGTTCCTGCAAAGGTCGGAGGACAGGGAAAAGCTGAAGGCGTATGTCGAGGAGAATAAAGAAGCATTTCAGCATATGGCGACGGATGCCTGCAGAACCCTGGAGGTCATGGGAAATGTGGAAATCCTGAAACACGATCACGAGGTCAGCGAAAAAAATGGAGAAGGGAAGGAGGTGACACATGACGTGTGCAAGGCAATTGAGGACATGAAAGAGGAAAGTAGACAGGAAGGGATTAAGCAGGAGAGTAATCAGAAAATATACATTCATGTTACTGTGCTCATGAAAAATATGAATTTGACGGAAGAGATGGCATGCCAAGCGCTTGAAATAATGCCAGAGGACTACAGGGCGGCGCGTGCAGCCATAATGGCTCAAAAACCGTAATGACAGTCTGTCACAATTTATCACTGATTGCAGGGAGTTATTATAATAGATTTCCTTTACAACCTAACAAGGCAAGAACATGAGATCATACGATAATTAGAGAGCGGGCCACACAAGGAAAGGCATCCAAAAGAGGTCAGTAGAATTACGGATTTCTTCGGTTGCCTTTTTGTATATGATGTTTTGCTATCTTGGTGAAAAAGTTAGTAAACGGCTTGACAAAAAAACGCAAAAACTAGAAAAAATTGAAAGGAATCAGTTTTTGTGGTATTCTATGACATGGAATGATACAGCGATGATTCATGAGGGAGCAAGGCAGAAATGGATGCATGCTTCTGAAGGGGTCAGAAGAAAACGGTTCATGGTTTTGGAAGAAATGGACGGCTGATGGGAAAGAAGGATGAAACATGTTACTGTGTGGGTTACAAAAGACAACATTGTTAGATTTTCCGGGGCATGTTGCGTGCACGATTTTCACGGGTGGATGTAATTTTCGTTGCCCCTATTGTCAGAACAGCGAGCTGGTATTAGAGCCTGCGGCGTTCCCGAAGCTTTCGGAGGAAGAGGTTATGGGCTTTTTAAGAAAGCGAAAGGGGATTCTTGAGGGCGTTTGTGTTACGGGAGGGGAGCCGACCCTGCAGCCGGATCTTGCACCGTTCCTTCGAAAAATCAAGGAGATCGGATATTTGGTGAAGCTTGACACAAACGGTTATCGCCCGGAGGTGCTGCAAATCCTTTTGGAGGAAGGCCTTTTAGATTATGTTGCCATGGATGTCAAGGCTTCCAAGGAGAAGTATGCGAAGACCGTAGGCGTGCCGGGGATGGATGTTTCCAAGCTGGAAAAGAGCGTTTCCCTGCTCATTGGGCAGGATCAGATTCCCTATGAATTTCGTACCACGGCAGTAAAAGGCATGCATGACCCGGAGGAGTTTGAGGAGATCGGCAGGTGGCTTGCCGGTGCAAGGGCACTATTTTTACAGAACTATCGGGAAAGTGAAAATGTGCTAGATCCAACGCAAAATATGGGCAGTTTTGAACGGAGGGAACTAGAAAACATGGCTGAGAGAGCAAGAAAGTACATTGCCAGAGTGGAGATCCGTGGTGTAGAATAATATTGCAAGAAATATGAGATGAAACAATCTAATTTGAAAAGGTGGAATGAGAGCTTCCTTGGGAAGCAAGTATTATGAAGCATTTGATCGGTGATAAAAGGTTTTACGCGAATGTTCTGAAGGTGGCCGTGCCCATCATGATTCAGAACGGTATTTCTAATTTTGTAAGTCTCCTTGACAACATTATGATCGGACAGGTTGGCACGGAGCAGATGAGCGGGATCGCCATTGTCAACCAGCTCATGTTTGTCTTTTACTTAGGGATTTTTGGAGCGCTTTCCGCAGCGGGAATTTTCAGTGCTCAGTTTTATGGAAAGGGCGATCACGAAGGCGTGCGCCACGCGATGCGCTTTAAGCTGTATGTATCCGTCGTACTTGTGGTGCTGGGCATCTTGGCATTTTTGAACTATGGTGATCAGTTGATTTTATTATACCTGCACGACGAGGGCAGCACGACCCAGTCCCTGGATGCGGCGCTGCGGTACGGACGGGAATATCTTGCAGTGATGCTGATCGGACTCATGCCCTTTGGCATAGAGGAGGCATATGCAAGTACGTTGAGGGAATGTGGTGAGACAAGGCTTCCCATGCTTGCCGGCATCATTGCAGTCTTTGTAAATTTAGGATTTAACTATCTGCTGATTTTTGGTAAATTTGGTTTTCCGGAGCTTGGCGTTACCGGTGCGGCGATTGCGACGGTGATTTCCCGCTATGTGCAGCTTTTGGTCGTGGTCGCATGGACGCATTTGCATACGAGACGCGTTCCCTTCGCGAAAGGGCTTTACGGAAGCTTTGTCATTCCGAAGGCTTTGATTGGAAGGATTGTCGTAAAGGGGTTGCCGCTGATGGCAAATGAGATTCTTTGGGCGGCGGGCATGGCCGTGCTCAACCAGTGCTATTCCCTTCGCGGGCTGGATGCCATAGCGGGACTGAATATCGCGTCTACCATCACGAACCTGTTTAACATTGTGTTTATTGCCATGGGAAGTGCCATTTCGATTATGGTCGGGCAGCTTCTGGGCGCAGGAAGGATGGAGGAAGCAAAGGATACGGATGCCAAGCTGATCGCCTTTTCCGTATTCTCCTGTTTTGGAATCGGGGCGATTCTGATGCTGTTGGCACCGCTGTTCCCGCTCTTTTACAACACGACGGAGCAGGTGCGGGCGCTGGCAACGGGCTTTATCCGCGTGGGAGCGGCGTGCATGCCGATTTACGCATTCATGCATGCGTCCTACTTTACGCTTCGCTCCGGCGGAAAGACGCTGATCACGTTCTGCTTTGACAGCGTATTTCTTTGGGTAGTCAGTACGCCCTTGGCGTTTGTTCTTAGCAGATATACGGCATTACCGATTTTGACGTTATACCTTTGCGTACAGCTGATCGATCTGATCAAGTGTGTCATTGGATTTATTTTGGTCAAGAAGGGCGTTTGGCTGCAAAATATCGTCGCGCAGGAGCAGACAAAGGAATGAGCGAATGGAGAGCTGTCGTTTTCGAACGATGAATTTAGGAAAGAAGAACGAACCAAATAGTTTTATGGAGGATGGTTCAGAAAGAATAGGAACACGTAGACGAGGGCGGGCAATAGAAGCAAGACAAAAGAAAGAGGAAAAGCATGGAAGAGAAAAAGATGATCAAGCAGGAATTTTTGACGGGAGAGCGTGCGCTCTTTATGAGCAGGGATTTACATATTGTGGATTGCACCTTTGCAGACGGGGAATCGCCCTTGAAGGAGAGCCGCGACATTGAGCTTGAGGGTAGTATGTTCAAGTGGAAGTATCCCCTTTGGTATTGTAAAAACGTTACGGCGAAGAATTGTGTTTGGTTTGACATGGCAAGGGCCGGCGTCTGGTATACGGACAACGTGACGCTGGAGAATACGCCCATTGATGCGCCGAAGAATTTTAGAAGGTGCAAGGGCGTCGCTCTTCGAAACGTCTCCTTCTCTAATGCGGAGGAGACCCTGTGGAGCTGTGAGGACGTGGAGCTTACGCACGTTACGGCGAAGGGGAACTACTTTGCCATGAATTCGAGCAATATCAAGGTGAATGATTTTACTCTGTATGGCAATTATTCCTTTGATGGGGCAAAGGACGTCGAGATCCGTAACAGCCGCCTGCTTTCCAAGGATTCCTTCTGGAACAGTGAGAACGTGACGGTGTATGATTCCTTTATCTCGGGAGAGTATCTGGGTTGGAATGCCAAGAATCTGACGCTGATCAACTGCACCATCGAGAGTCTGCAGGGCATGTGCTACATTGACAATCTCGTGATGAAGAACTGCAAGCTTTTGAATACAACACTTGCATTTGAATATTCCACCGTCGAGGCAGACATTGTCAGCAAGATTGACAGCGTACTCAATCCGACCGCTGGTACGATCACGGCAGATTCGATCGGGGAACTCATTTTGGAGAAGGACAAGATCGATCCTGCAAAGACGCGGATCACCTGCCGGGACATGCAGGAATAAAGCTTTGAAAAAATACCCGTGAGACATCCATTCAGACGAAGAACGGCTGACATCAGGCAGGCGAATGTTGACGTCAGGCGGTGAAAGGGCAGAGATGCAGTTGGGGGACATGGAATGGCGGATATGTTTGATTTTGACAAAAAAGTAGATCGGCGGGGAACGGACTCGTATAAGTGGGACGTGGCGGAGAACGAGCTTCCGATGTGGGTGGCGGACATGGATTTCGAGACGGCGCCCTGCGTGCGGGAGGCCATCGAAAAGCGCGCCGCGCATGGTGTGTTTGGATATAATGTGGTGCCAGACGAATGGTACGAGGCCTATCAGAGCTGGTGGGAGACGAGGCATCACCTAAAAATCGAAAAGGACTGGCTGATCTTTTGCACGGGCGTTGTTCCTGCACTGTCGAGCATTGTGCGGAAGATGACGACGGTGGGAGAGAATGTCCTGATTCTGACGCCTGTTTATAACATCTTTTTCAATTCCATTGTCAACAACGGCAGGAATGTCGTACAGTGCCCGCTTCGATATCGTCCCAGATTAAATGGAACGGAAATGGCGGCGGATTATCAAAGCATGGGAAAGGTGGAAGTAGGGAACGAAGAAAACAGTAGTTTGGTCCTGCAGGAATATGACATCGATTTTGATGCCTTGGAGGAGGCACTTTCCAATCCACAGACGACCCTGCTGATCTTCTGTAACCCGCATAATCCCGTGGGCAGGATCTGGACGCGCGAGGAGCTGGCGAAGGTTGGAGAGCTTTGTAAGAAGCATCATGTGCTTGTGGTCTCCGATGAAATTCATTGTGATCTGACGGATCCCGGGAAGGAATACGTTCCCTTTGCATCCGTCTCGGATGCATGCCGCGAAAACAGTGTCACCTGCATTGCACCGACAAAGGCATTTAACATGGCAGGGATGCAGACGGCAGCAGTCTTTGCTTCCGATCCCGTGATCCGACATAAGGTTTGGAGAGGGCTCAACACGGATGAGGTTGCGGAGCCGAATAGCTTTGCCTGCGGTGTTACCGTGGCAGCGTTTACGAAGGGTGCTCCATGGCTCGATGCCTTAAGAGAATATCTATTTAAGAATAAACAAGTGGTGCAGGAGTTCGTGGCAACGGAGCTTCCAATGGTTCATTTGGTGCCGTCTGAGGCAACCTATTTATTATGGCTGGATTGCAGTGCCTATACTTCGAACAGCGTGGAGCTGGCGGAGTTTATTCGCAAGGAGACAGGGCTTTATGTGTCCGAGGGAGCCGAGTATGGCAAGGCCGGCGAGCAGTTTTTGCGGCTTAACATTGCATGTCCGCGTGAGCAGGTGAGAGAAGGTTTGACCAGATTAAAGAAAGGGCTACAGGCATATGAAGCATAAACGCTTAAATCGAGATGGCTGGAGCTGATTCCAGACGGGAAAAAGCGTGTTATCACCATTAAGTATTTTCCGGACGGGACGCATGATTCCGAGAGGAAGAATTACCCAGCGCCTGCAAATGAAAGGTATCAGCCCTCTTTGTGGTATGTGGATATTATGGAGGGCATGGAATATGATGAATACGGGATTGCGGTTTATATTGACAAGTAACTCGACGTTATCTTTACGCCAGAGGGCGACGTTGTCGTAGATGACAGGGATGAATTGGATGCGGCCTATGCTTCGGGAGAACTGACGAAGGAGCAGTATGACGCGGCAATTGCTGAGAGTGAGGAGATCCTAAGGGAAATGTGCGAGGATATTTCGAAGACTGATGCCTGGTGCGCGAAGGTGCGTCAGCTTGTGGAGGATCGAATCGCTGCAGGGGAACCCATCAAGCCCTGTAAGGAAGTGCTGGCGCTTCAGACAACAAAATAAATCACGTAGATAAGGGCAGGAACATGCCCTTATTTTATTTCGTGGCCTGTCATAAAATTGGGTTGATGGGTAATGCTACTCATGATAGAATCAAGAGAGAAAAATGACAGGATCGTATAAGCATAAGGCAGGAGCGACTAGAGCATGAAAAGAGTATTAACAATTACAGGTATGATCTGTTTACTGTTTTTGATGAGCGCTTGTGGGCAAGAGGTGCAGAATTCGCAGGAAAAAGAACAAGTCACTTCGATGGAAGAAGCGAGCAGCTCTGCGGCGACAGCATCTGGTGAAGAGAGTAAGGGCGAGGCGAGTAATGCCGAAGGGAGCGCAGAGCAAGAGGGTACGACAGAGTCAGGTACGGAGGAAGAGATAACCGAAAATGGTGCTTCGGATGCACTTCCGTTTGAAACGGTTGACATCAATGGAAATGCCGTAACGAGTGAAATTCTGGAAGGCTCGAAGCTGGTTTTGCTCAATTTTTGGGAACCTTGGTGCGGCCCCTGCGTCAGAGAGATGCCAGATCTGGAAAAGCTTTATGAGGAGTATCAGGATCAGGGGCTCTTGATTCTTGGAGTTTACAAAACATTCTCCATGGACGATGATGCGAAGGAGATTGTCACGTCTGCCGGCATCACCTATCCCATTCTTAAGGCAGACAGCGTGCTGCTTGCCCTGGAACAGAATTATGTGCCGGCAACCTATCTGTTGGACGGTGAGGGACAGCTTCTTTATGAGGAACCTATTGCAGGGGCTCGGTCCTATGAAACTTGGAAAGAGGTCGTACTCTATTTTATGCCCGAATAAACGAAAGAAAGCGATTTAGCAGAGGAGATCAGTTATGAAGAAAATAGGAACAGCCATCTGTCTCTTCCTTGCCATTTTGTTTTTGGCAATTGGCATTAGCAAGGAACAGCCACAATCCGTGTTGGCGAAGGCTTCAAAAATATGTCTGGAGTGTATCGGAATTGGATAAGAAAAGAAGAGTTATCATTCAATCAATTGCAACACTGATTCAGAATGCGAATTTCAAGGGGTTTTTTACGGGGAAAATCTATGACGGCAAGACCAAGGGTGTTTGCGTTCCTGGGCTTAACTGCTATTCCTGTCCGGGGGCCGTTGGAGCCTGCCCAATCGGATCTCTTCAGAATGCGCTTTCCAGCTATAAATTTCGGTTTCCGTATTATGTGGTTGGTTTGCTTTTATTTTTCGGAGCTCTGTTCGGAAGACTGATCTGTGGATTCCTATGCCCCTTTGGATTGCTGCAGGATCTGATTCATTGGATTCCATTCCCAGTGAAGCTAAAAAGCTTTCGGGTTGACAAGTGGCTTCGATGGGTGAAATATGTAGTCTTAGTGGTCCTTGTGATTGTGCTCCCGATCCTTGTCAAGCTCACACCGTTTTTCTGTAAATATGTATGCCCTTCAGGAACGGTAGCAGGGCTATTGCTTGCGCTCAGTGATACGAGCTTGTTTCAGGCATTTGGAAGCCTCTTTGTATGGAAGGCGTGTATCCTCGGCATCGTTATATTCGCTAGTATCATCATTGCGAGACCTTTCTGCAAATACCTGTGTCCGCTGGGCGCCATTTACGGACCATTGAATAAAGTGTCGCTTTACCACTTGGAATGTGATGCGACGAAATGTGTGAGCTGTGGAAAATGCAGCAGCGTATGTGATATGTGCGTGGATCCCTCGAAGGAGCCGAATAGCATGGAATGCATCCGTTGTCTAAGATGCGTTCAGGAATGCCCGACGAAGGCGCTGTGCGCAGGAATCA
Source organism: Lachnospiraceae bacterium (assembly GCA_015056795.1). GTDB lineage: Bacteria > Bacillota > Clostridia > Lachnospirales > Lachnospiraceae > Acetatifactor. Next base: position 29,097 of record SVFO01000010.1, on the reverse strand, counting down.
AAAAAGCGAAACATTGACATTGCATCTTTTTGCAGACTTCGCTATAATAGTCCATGTTGACTTTAGAGTAAATGCTTTCTGGCATGGTCAATTGAGTGGTGTCAGGAAGGAAAGGGTACGGTTTTGGGTAAGGAATTTCGAGTAGGCGTTAAGGATGGGATTCCGATAGCGCTTGGTTATTTTGCAGTGAGCTTTAGTCTTGGAATTGCCATGCTGAATGCGGGCATGACGGCCGTGCAGGGCGCGGTGATGAGTGTCTCGAATTTGACGAGCGCAGGCGAGTTTGCGGGTGTTCGCGTAATTGCGGCAGGTGGTGGGCTGCTGGAGCTCATCCTGACGCAGGTGATTATCAACCTGAGGTATTCCCTGATGAGCCTTTCGCTGACGCAGAAGCTGGATGAAAAGGTAACGCTTTGGCAAAAGCTCTTGATCGCGTTTGGAAATACGGACGAGATTTTTGCAGTTGCCATGAATCATCAAAAGAGCTTGACGCTGCCCTATATGCTGGGGCTGCAAAGTCTTCCCATCGTCGGATGGACGGCGGGAACGTTTCTCGGCGCAGTAGCCGGGGGAATCATGCCAAAGAGTGTCAGCATGGCGATGAACGTCATGCTGTATGGGATGTTTATTGCGATTGTATTTCCTGTGGCAAAGAAATCAAAGGCAGTTTTGATTGTGGCGAGCATCGCCGTTTTTTGTAGCTGTCTTTTCAAGTACGTGCCCTTCCTTCAGGGTGTCTCCGATGGCATTTCCATTATCATCTGCACCATCGTTGCAGCAGTCCTCGGGGCAATCTTTTTCCCAAGGGAAGATAACGAAAGTGAACAATAAAATGAACTGATCTAGGAATGAGATGGTGCCGTATGGAGGCTGGCATCGTTTCGTTAAGAAATTTGCGAAAGGTAACAAACATGAATATTTATCTTTATATTCTGGTAATGGCGGGCGTCACCTATTTGATCCGCATGCTTCCGTTGACGCTGATTCGCGGGAAAATACAAAATCGTTTTGTGAAATCGTTTTTATATTATGTACCCTTTGCCTGTTTGATGGCCATGACGTTTCCTGCGGTGTTTCATGCGGCGGATCATGTTGTGGCAGCGGTGGCTGGCGTGATTGTTGCGATCCTGCTGGCGCTTAAAGGAAAAGGGTTGATGACCGTGGCCGTTGCTGCGAGCGTTACCGTATTTTTGGTTTCTCTTGTTTTTGGTATCCAAATATAAAAGGTCAAATAATTATCAAAAGGGATTTCTGGCGCTTGGGAAATCCCTTTTTATTTGGTCCATCCAGAAAAAACTGCTTAAGAAGCAGAAAACGATTGAAAACCAAACAACTATATGTTATAATACGCATAACAAATATTAGAGATATGAGCAGTTAACCATAAGCTCATTGTGGAAATAGAAAAGGAAGCAGTACAATATGTGGGATTTTAAACAACGCCTTGCCGATTGGCGTCAATACAAATCGGATCATAAAATGGATATTTTAATTCAGCACATCGTTCCCTGTGGAGAATTGTACGTGCGGCCAATGTCTTGGTTTTTGCTCCAGTCCGTTGAGAAAAGAAAAATGCGTGAGGAGCAACAGATGCAAGAGCTTCTTGAAATTTTGGATAATGCAAGGAAGAGACTAAAATAATCGAAAAAGCAAAGTAAAAAAGCCATGCGGTCCGAGAGAGGACGGCATGGCTTTTTGTTTTCTGTAGTTTAGTGGTTTACGAATTCACCTTGATGGCGTTAAATACTTGACCGATGGGAGCCTGAATCAGGAGGTCCGCAAATTTGTCGCGGGGCGTCGGTGCCATATTGATTACGACGAGCTTATCGCCAGAGAAATAATCAATAAGACCAGCAGCAGGATATACTGCAAGGGACGTACCGCCAATGATGAGAACCTCAGCCTGACTGATGGCGCGCACGGATTCTTGGATGGTATTCTGGGAAAGGCCCTCCTCATAGAGCACGACGTCGGGCTTTACGCGGCCACCGCAGTCCTCGCAGACGGGAATGCCCGTGCCATCCTTTACAAACTCTAAATCATAAAATTTTCCGCACTTTTCGCAGTAGTTGCGAAGCACGCTACCGTGAAGCTCCAAAACCTTTTTACTTCCAGCAGCCTGATGCAGGCCGTCAATGTTCTGCGTCACAATGGCCTTTAGCTTTCCGGCCTTTTCGAGTTCGGCCAGCTTCAGGTGCGCCGCGTTGGGCTTTGCATCCGTAAAGAGCATTTTGTTGCGATAGAAGCGGAAGAATTCCTCAGGCTTTCGCACATAGAAGGTGTGGCTTAAGATCGTCTCGGGAGGATAGTCATATTGTTGATGATACAGACCGTCCACGCTTCTGAAATCGGGGATGCCACTCTCCGTGGATACGCCAGCACCACCAAAGAAAACGATGTTGTTATGTGTGTCAATGATACGCTGAAATTCCTCAATATTTTTCAGGTCAGTTTCCGTTAACATCTTCATAAAACACCTCCTTCACGTCGATGGGAGCATTGCTCCTATTACACTTATTTTATCAGAAAACAGAGAAAAAGGAAAGCAGTTCCCGACCAAAAAGTTTAGAAATTCTTAAGGCGTGCGGCGGTTGAGTCGGCGCATATTTTGTGATAAGATAGGAAAGGAGATTTGCTCTCAAATGTTGACATAAGGGTTGTGGAAAAATGGCTAGACGAAGAAAAAAGAAGACTCCTCCGATGGAGATGAAAAAGAATGTAATAAAATTGCAGGATCGCGGGAGGGAGCGCGTGCTTGCGCGCGGAGCGATCTGCTTTGGCGTTTTAGGGGTGCTTTGCGTCCTTTATTGTATTGCCATTCGATTTTTTATGGGATATGGTACGAATTTTTATTTGATTTGGAGCGCCATGGGCATAGGCTTTGGCGTGATTTCCCTTTTTTGTGCAAAGCCTGCGCTGCGGCGAAGGCTTCCTGCGTGGCTGCTTCGAGCTTTTTGGATTTGTTTTGGGATTGCGCTGGCGATTTTCCTATGTGTGGAAGGACTGATTTTATCCAGACAAAATGCGAATGCGAAGGATGGCGCGGAGTATTTATTGATTTTAGGGGCACAATGGAAGTCAGAGGGACCTAGCATGGTTCTGAAGTATCGACTGGATCAGGCGGTGCATTATCTACGCGTAAATCGAGAGACTAAGGTCATTGTTTCTGGCGGACAGGGATCGAATGAACCCATTTCCGAAGCAGACGGCATGTATGCCTATCTTGTGGAGCACGGCATCGACGGATCCAGAATCATAAAGGAGGATCAGTCCACCAGTACCTATGAGAATCTGAAATTTAGTGCTCAGCTGCTTGATAAGACGCAAAATAGTGTGGTTATCGTTACCAATGGCTTTCACATATTCCGCGCAGAGAAACTGGCTAAGGCTCAGGGATATCTTCACGTGGAAGGCTTGGCGGCAGATTCGTATCCACCCATGGAGGCACATAATCTTCTGCGCGAGTTTTTTGGTGTCGTGAAGGATTTCTTTGCAGGCAACATGGTTTATTGGGAGCACAATGAAAACCGTTGAGAATGATGCTTGTCAGCTGAAGCAAAGCGTGGCAGAAATGCGGAAAATATGCCGAAACATGGCAGAAATTCGGAATAACATGCAGACACTTGAAATATTGGGAAAACAGGACCAGAAAGTAAGGGGAGGATGAAGGGATGGAAATCCATGTTGGAGATAAAATTCGAATGAAAAAGCAGCATCCCTGTGGAAGCTTTGAATGGGAGGTTTTACGGGAGGGCGCTGACTTTCGTCTGAAATGTGTTGGCTGCGGACATCAGATCATGATCGCAAGGAAGCTGATGGAGCGCAATGTCAAAGAGGTGTTTCGTCGGGAGGAAAAAGGGGAATAAGTCTCGTTTGACTATTTGATTGGTTTATGATAGCATTGGAATGATTGGCGATTTCCATGCTAATGACATATCAGAAAAAGAGGTTTTTACAAATGTTTCGTTTTTTTGCGCGGGTAAAAAGTAACGGTTTATCCCTGCGAAGGTTTAATATTTTCATGGCGATCATAGGTATATTAGCATCAATCGCACTGTTTATTGCCATGGATCGGACAACAAAATTGCATCAGGAAACCCAAGAGACCACAAAGGAGTATTTTTCCTGGCGAAGTGATGCGTATGACATGCAGCTTGCCTCGGATTATCTCACGGAGCAGATTCGCTGCTTTGCCGTCACGGGAGAGTGGCGCTACCTGACGAATTATTTTTCAGAGGCGAAGGAGACGCAGCGAAGGGAGCATGCACTTGCAGAGCTGGAGGAGCACCTTGGCAAGACAAAGACGCTGACGGATCTTGCGGCGGCCATGGAGCATTCCGTGGAATTAATGAATTTGGAATATTATGCTGGAAGGCTGACGGTGGAAGCGTTTGGACTGGCATTGTCTGATGCACCCGAGGAGATCCAGAGTGTGACGCTGACGGCGGAGGATGAAAAGCTCAGCGCCTCAGCAAAGAAGGAAAAAGCGCACGCGATTTTATTCGGAGAAGAATATCGGAGCCAAAAGGAGAACATTTCTGAACACATGCAGGACTGCCTGAAGGATCTGATGGTGGACATTGATTGTGAGCAGGACAAGGTGGCAAGAAAGATGCAGGAGCAGGTTCAGTTGGAGCATCTGCTGACCTTTGTCTTGATCGTGATTATGCTTGGTACCATGATCTTAGTTGCGTTGACAGTATTTCGACCGCTCCGCATTGCCGTGAACATGATTCGCGACGAGAAGGAGATTCCGCTCAAGGGTGCCTACGAGGTACGATTTTTGGCGAAGACCTATAACCTCATGTTCCAATCGAGCTTAAAGAGTCAGGAGAAGCTTGCCTATGAGGCGACGCATGATAATCTGACAGGCTTGTATAACAGGCGAGGCTATGATTTCCTGATCCAAAACGTCGATTGGGAGACCTCCGCATTGATTTTATTGGATCTGGATGATTTTAAGAGAGTCAATGATGAGCATGGACATGACGTGGGAGACATCGTCCTTAAGAGGGCCGCTAACGCGATCATGAAAAGCTTTCGTTCCCAGGATTTCGTCTGCAGGATTGGCGGCGATGAGTTCGCGGTTATCATGGTGCATGCGTATGTTGGCTTGACGGACCTGATTCGCAAAAAGGTTGAGAGCATGAATGAAGTTTTGGAGCAAGGGGATGAGACAATTCCTGCAGTGACCATCAGTGCAGGCGTTGCCTTTGGCCATCAGGATCAGGAGAAGGAAGTCCTTTTCAAGCAGGCGGATGAGGTGCTCTACCGAGCAAAGGACATGGGAAAACGGGGCATTGCCTTTTATGAATAAGTTTTAGAAGGGAATCAAATGAACATGAAGCAAAAGACGATCGGAAAAGTGATTTCTCAGAAGGAACTGGCGCCAGCGATTTTTGATCTCTGGCTGGAGACGGAGCTTGCCAAGGACGTAAAGCCAGGACAGTTTGTCGGCGTATTTCCCAAGGACAAAAGTACGCTCCTGCCACGTCCCATTAGTATTTGTGAGGTAAATGAGGAGAGAACGGCGCTCCGCATTGTTTATAGAATTGCTGGTCAGGGAACCAAGGAATTCTCTGGCTATCAGGCAGGGGAGACCGTGCAGCTTCTCGGCGTTCTCGGAAATGGTTTTCCCGTAGAGGAAGGCTTGGGAAAGAAGGTATTTCTCATGGGCGGCGGTATCGGCATCCCGCCAATGCTACAGCTCGCTAAGACATTTTCCCAAAAAGCAAAGGAATGCGGCGAGGCTACCGTGGTTCAGAGTATCATGGGCTATCGCGATGCGCAGACCTTCCTAAAGAGTGAATTAGAGCAATATGGCGAGGTATTTGTTGCGACTGAGGATGGAAGCGTTGGAACCAAGGGGAACGTTATGGATGCCATTCGAGAGAATTCGCTCAAGGCGGACGTCATTTTTGCGTGCGGCCCCATGCCCATGCTTCGCGCCATTAAGAAATATGCTGAGGAGCAAGGCGTTCCCGCATATATTTCTCTGGAGGAGCACATGGCCTGCGGCGTTGGCGCATGTCTTGGATGTGTCGTAAAGACGAAGGAGGTGGATCACCACTCTCATGTACATAATGCAAGGATCTGTACGGATGGTCCTGTATTTGAGGCAAGGGAGGTGGAGATCTAATGAGTATGGATAAGAATCTTTCAACGCAGAGTAAGGCGGGCGAGGCTTGGAAGCCAGACCTTCGGACGAGCATTGCAGGCGTGGAATTCCAAAATCCCGTGATGACGGCATCCGGAACCTTTGGCTCTGGCATGGAATATGGAGAATTTGTGGACTTGAATCGATTGGGCGCAGTCGTGACGAAGGGCGTAGCAAATATTCCATGGCCTGGAAATCCGACGCCGAGAGTGACGGAGGTTTACGGTGGCATGTTGAATGCCATTGGACTGCAGAACCCTGGCATTGACGTCTTTATGGAGCGAGACATTCCGTTCTTGAAGCAATATGACAAGACAAAGATTATTGTAAATGTCTGCGGAAAGAGCGTGCAGGATTATGTTGACGTGGTGGAGAGACTTGGCGAGGAGCCCGCGGTTGCACTGTTGGAAATCAATGTCTCCTGTCCCAACGTCAAGGAGGGCGCCATCGCCTTTGGACAGAAGGCAGATGCGCTTTACAATATCACGGCAGAGCTGAAAAAGCATGCAAAGCAGCCGATCATGATGAAGCTGAGCCCTAACGTGACGGACATCACGGAGATGGCAAGGGCAGCGGAGGCAGCGGGTGCGGATGCGCTGTCTCTCATTAATACGATTACTGGCATGAAGATTGACATTCACAGACGCAAGTTTGCGATTGCGAATAAGACAGGCGGCATGAGCGGTCCTGCGATTAAGCCCATCGCCGTTCGCATGGTATACCAGGTGGCACAGTCGGTGAAGCTTCCAATTCTCGGCATGGGCGGCATTGCGACGGCGGAGGATGCGATCGAATTTATCCTTGCAGGAGCCAGCGCCATCAGCGTCGGAGCCATGAACTTTGTGAATCCGTATGCGACGGTGGAAATTCTGGAGGGTATTGAGAATTACATGCGTCAGTACAAGGTAGAGAAGCTGACCGACCTCATTGGAGCCGTACAGTAAAAGAAACAAAGTAGTATACATATTTTTTACTGCTGCAACGTATACATACAGTATCTGGGAAGAGCTGGAGGTGCGTTGCATGGAATTATTGAAGCAAAATATCCATAGGAATGGTGTGAAGCATGAGGGTGAACTGCAAATGACGCTGGAGGAGGATGTCAATCTTCCTGAGACGAAGCCCGACGTCAGCACGATCTGTATGGAAAAAGGACAAATTATCATGGAAGAAGTACGCCCCCTTGCGGATGCCGTATCCGTAAAGGGGCGACTTGTCTTTTCCGTACTCTATCACACGCAGGAGTATGGGGGCAGACTGGAGTGCATGGAGGGAAAGCTGCCCTTTGAAGAGAAGGTGCGCGTGGACGGCCTGACGCCCATGGATCAGGTCTGCGTGACGGGAAAGGTCGAGGATCTCACGGTGACACTGATCAATTCGCGTAAGCTCAGCGTACAGTCGGTTGTTACGCTAAAGGCCGTGGCGGAGGGGATACAGGATGAGGAGGTGCCCGTCGGCGTTGCGGGGGCGGAGCAGCTGGGGATTCAGATTCATCAGGTTCCCATGGAATTTACGGAAATCTGTATGTGTAAGAAGGACGTGATCCGCGTGAAGGAGGAGCTTTCTATCCCTGGTGGGTATCCGAATATTTCTCGGATTCTATGGAAGAGCGTGGAGCTGGGAGAGATGAATTTCCGCCTGGGAGAGGAAAAGACCTATGTTCAGGGGGAGGTCCGCGTCTTTGTTTTATATGAGGGCGAGGATGGCACGCCTCAGATTTATGAGACCGTGACAGAGGAATCCGCAGAGCTTGCATGCTCAGGATGCTATGAAGGGATGGCGTTGGACGTCAGGTATGGCATCTCTCAGTGGGAGCTGGCGCCAAGGCCTGACATGGACGGAGAAATGCGAGATTTCGGTTTGGAGATGACCATTGATCTCAAGATTTGCGTGTATGATGAAAAGAAGCTGGACGTCGTGACGGATGTTTATGGCGTGCACCAGGAAATCGCGGAGGAGAAAAAGAGCGTTGGCGTGAGTCACCTTCTTCGAAGCGTCACGGGAAAGACTAAGGTTGCAAGTCACGTCAAGCTGGACGGCGGGGAGAAGCTGGTTCAGGTGGTGCATGGAGAGGCAGAGCTTGGGCCAGTCATGCAGGAGCCGACGGAGAATGGGATTGCCCTTCGTGGAAGTCTTTGCGTGAAGATTTTGTATGTTACGGGGGAGGGCGACAAGCCATACGGCCATCTTCGAAAAATCATACCCTTCGAATACGTGCTGGAGATTCCAGGCATGACGGGAGAGGAAAATACGGAGCAGGTACAGGCAGATTTAGAGCAGCTGAGCGTCACCATGCTGGATGGAGAAGAGGTGGACGTCAAGGCGATTCTTTGCTTTACCTGCTCTGTCTTACGAGACGAGGAGACGGAGGTCCTCGGAGAGGCTATGGAGCTGCCATTGGATCCAGAGAAGATGGCAAATTTGCCCAGCATGGCGATCTATTTGGTACGCCCTGGTGAGGGACTTTGGGATGTCGGGAAACGGTACTATGTGCCCATTCAGAGTTTGATGGATTTCAATGAATTGTCAAATGAGGAAGTGCAGCCGGGACAGAAGCTACTGATTGTCAGGGGAAGCTAAGGGAAATCAAGGGAGAGCTTGACGGACATACAAGGATTGTACTATAATAAATACAATCCTTGTATACAGAATACATGGCTTTGTACAAAAGTCATAAAGCGATAATAGGAGACCTTCATGATAACATTACAGGCATACGCAAAGATAAACTTAAGTCTCGACGTGGTCGGGCGTCTTTCGAATGGCTATCATTTGGTTCGCATGATCATGCAGACCGTGGGCATTTGTGATGAGCTTTCGTTTGAAAAAACGGAAGGGGAGATTCGAATTACGACAAATGATGGTGAGCTTCCCTTGGGGGAGGATAACCTGATCTATAAAGCGGCAGCGCTGATTCGCGATCGGTTTCATACAGGTGGTGTGAGTGTGCATCTGGAGAAGCGGATTCCCGTGGCAGCAGGCATGGCGGGGGGAAGCACGGACGCGGCTTGTACCCTAAAGGCCATGAATCAGTTGTATGGCCTTCAGCTTTCTGGCGAGGAGCTTCGGGAGCTTGGCGTGAAGCTTGGCGCTGACGTGCCCTATTGCATTATGGGCGGGACGGCACTTTCGGAGGGAATCGGTGAGGTGCTGACGCCGATTGCACCCATGCCAGATTGTTATTTATTGGTGGCAAAGCCAGAGATCAATGTTTCGACAAAGTATGTATATGAGCAGCTGGACAGCCATGAGATTCAGGATCATCCGGATGTGGATGGCATGCGCAGGGCCATCGAGGAAAAGAATGTCAGGGACATGGCGGAGCTTTTGGGGAACGTGCTGCAGACGGTGACGGTGGAGCAATATCCGATTGTGGAGGAGATCAAGCAGGTGATGCTGGAGCAGGGAGCTTTAGGGAGCCTGATGAGCGGGAGCGGTCCTTCCACGTTTGGCATTTTTGAGGACGAAGCAAAGGCGCAGGCGGCCGCGGAGAAGATTAAGGCGCTTGGGCTGGCAAATCAGCTTTTTGTGACGAAACCTGTTAATATGATTTGACAATGTAATAAGGAAAAGGGACAAGGGAAAGCAACAAAAGAAAGAGACAAGGGAAAGCGACAAAGGAAAGCAAGAAGGAAAAGCAACAGGAAAAGAAACAGGAAAAGCAATAGAAATAGAAACAATTAGTAACAATGGAAAACATAAGGGACGATGGAATTAGGGCAGGCAGGTTTTAGAGATGCTGTCACAGAATTACAATGGGGAAGGCGAAGAAGATGCAAGAGAGATTTCAGTTGAAAATGGATCAATTTTTACCTCTCAGGGATGTGGTGTTTAACACGCTGCGTCAGGCAATTTTGACGGGGGAATTAAAGCCAGGGGAGAGACTGATGGAAATTCATTTGGCGGATCAGCTCGGTGTTAGCCGTACGCCTATCCGCGAAGCCATTCGTAAGCTGGAGCTGGAGGGCCTTGTCACCATGATTCCCAGACGTGGTGCTGAGGTCGCACAGATTACGGAGAAGAGCATGAATGACGTGCTGGAGGTGCGCCGTGCCGTGGATGCACTATGCGTGGAGCTGGCCTGCGAGCGCATTGGGGAAGAGGCCCTTGCGCAGCTTGGAGAGGCCTGCGAAGCATTTGCCGAGGAGGCCAGAAAGAGCGAGAAGGAAAAGGACGTAAAGCTCCTGGCGCAGAAGGACGTAGCCTTGCATGACATTATTGTCCTGGCTACGGGAAACCAGAGGCTGATTCAGCTCGTAAACAATTTGTCCGAGCAGATGTATCGTTATCGTTTTGAATATTTGAAGGATTTTAGTCAGCATGAAAAGCTCGTGGAGGAGCATCGCGTCATCTACGAGAGCATTGTGAAAAAGGATCGTGAGACGGCTTGCGAGGCGGCAAAGCTCCACATTGACAATCAAAAGAAGGCAATCATTCGCCAGATTCGCTTGGAAAAGGAGAAGAAATAGCTTCCGAGAGACGTATGAACTTCCCTGATTTTGGCCATACTCCTTTTAGTTAAGGCAAGGAGGGGCATGGAATGGAGCGGAAGGGAATCGTAAGATGGTTACTTGTTTTTTGTGCGGCGTGGACATTTTTTGGGTGTCTTTTTCCAGAACTGATTTGGAATGGCGACATTTGTAAGTCGGCTTGGATTATGACGGAAGAGGACGGAGAGCTTGTGAGGGAAGAGCTTTCCTTGTCTGGGGAAGCACTGCTAAATGCCATCTTAGAGGCGGAGCCAGGGGAAATTCAGGCTCGAAGCAAGCTGTTGGAAATATGGAATGCCTTTTGGAAAAAGGGCAGAAAGGTTAGTGACAAAAGCATGGAACAGAAATTGGTTGCGCAGGCGCCCATTGGGGTGTTTGATTCCGGTGTGGGAGGACTTACCGTAGCACGGGAGATCATGCGGCAGATTCCAAACGAAAAGATTGTTTATTTTGGCGATACGGCGAGGGTGCCCTACGGTAGCAAGTCCAAGGAAACCGTAACTCGTTTTTCGCGTCAAATCGTACGTTTTTTGCAGACGCATCAGGTGAAAACCATTGTGGTTGCCTGTAATACGGCGAGCGCTTATGCGCTGGAGGATTTGGAGCAAGAGATCGACATTCCGATCATCGGCGTGGTAAAGCCTGGTGCAAAGGCAGCCGCAGAGGCAACGAAGAATGGCAGGATCGGTGTTATTGCGACGGAGGCGACGATCGGAAGCCGAATTTATAGTCAGTACATAAAAAAGATTCATCCAGAGGTGACCATCTACGGAAAGGCCTGCCCGCTGTTTGTGCCTCTCGTGGAGGAGGGGCTTTGGGAGGATCCCGTCACGGATGAGATCGCGAAGCGCTACTTAAATGAGCTGATCGACATTGACATCGACACCTTGATTTTGGGATGTACCCATTATCCGCTGATTCGTTCCACGCTGGCGAGAATCATGGGAGATAAGGTGACGCTGGTCAATCCCGCCTATGAGACGGCGCGGGAGCTTCGCGAGATGCTAGAGGAAAAAGGACTCTTGAAGGAGACGCCCGTAGCACTTGGCGAGAACAAGTACCAGTTCTATGTCAGCGACGGCGCGGAGAAATTCAAGACCTTCGCAAATTCCATTATCAAATATGGAATCTTGAGCGCAAAAACCATTAATATCGAGAATTTTTAAAGGAACAGGGAAAAGGCAGTGACATCAATCCCTTTTAGCTTTTACTTGTCTGTTAAAAGTAGATAAGGCGGGGGTGTCGAGGTGTTTGTAGCTTTGCAAATCGTAGTTTGGCGAACTCTTGTTGCTCGGTAAATGCCTCGTCAGAAAGGACGGAGCCCTCACGGGAGGTAAAGTGGAGGTAATGTGGCTATTATAACTGTCCCGTTTTCGAATTTGGCGTACAGACAGTATAATAATTTGGATATTTGCTGTCCGCATTTGAATTTAGGCGTATAAACAGTGTTTTGCAACTGGCTAATTTTGATTATCGCCATTCAGACAGTGAATTTCAGCCAACATTCACTGTCTGGATTGAAATTTCCTAAACGGGACAGTGGACTCTTGAAAAAAAGTACTGTTTGAAAAAGCTTTTTACAAACGGGACAGTGGACTCTTGAATAATGGCACTGTTCGAGATGGCAATTTGTAAAGGGGACAGTCGTTTCAAGGCACCCTGGACTGCCTGAAAGCAAAAAAAGGAATCCAGGCAAGCAAAAAAGAGAGAGAATGCTTGCCTGAGATGCGAAAGTGGAATTCGGGCAAGCAAAAAAGAGAGAGAATGCTTGCCCAAGAAGCGAAAGTGGAATCCAGGCAAGCAAGAAGTGCAGAAAGTGCTTGCCTGAAATGTGAAAACGGAAGATAAGCAAGCGGAGATGGTGGAGATGCTTGCCTAGACAGTCAAAATGGAATTTAGGCAAGCAGGGATGAAGTACATGGATAGGATAGCAGACAGAATGGCAGATAGAATGGCAGACAGAATAGCAGATAGAATGGAAGATACAGACAGAATGGCAGACAGAACGGCAGATAGAATGGCAGATAGAATGGCAAACAGATTGGCAGGTGGATTGGAAGGAGAAGTTAGAATAGAGATTACTGGTGGACAGGGACAGATCAGGAACTGTCACGAGGGACGGTGTTATCTCAAAAATGGTCACATTTATGTCCTGTTTTCGGAGACACTGACGGAGGACGGAAAGCAGGGAACAACCTTTTCCAGCAGATTAAAAGTCAGTGAAAACGAAGTGATCCTTCGCAGAAGCCTTCCCAATGCTGCCGAAAAGCCTGCTGATCATAAAGCGCTTGATGTCACAGGAGGCAAACCAGCTGCGCGTGTTATGGAATTTGCCTATCGAATCCAAGCCGAAGACGATCTCGGCTGCATGGTCGATTACCCCACACCCTACGGTCTCATGCGCCTGGAAATACGCACCACGAAGCTAGAAATTTCACAAGAAGCTGAACGCTTAGAAATCCAAATCGAATACACCATGCTCCAAGAAGGCCAGGAAATCAACCGCGACAGTTTATCAATTCATGTTTATTCCATTCAATAATAACATACTTCTTACCAACTAACGCCATATAGCTTATTTAATTAGCAAATAAAACATGCAAAAGATTCGAGGGGAAGGTTGGGAGGGTCTTTCCAGGTTTCAAGTCTAGTAGAAAGACCCTCCCAACCTAGCCCCGAGTCAGCTGGCATTCTTGGAATAAAAAGCCCCCTGCGCCGTGAGGCGCGGGGGGCTTTCGAATGCCTAGACATATGCGATTACTTTACGGGCTTTGCACCAGCCTTTTCCTGAGCGGCCTCGATGGCCCTCTTGAAGAAGCCCTTCTTTTTGGGAGGAGCAACCTCAACCTTACCGTGAAGTCCCTTGACACCCATAATGTACATGCCGCTGACTGTTGCCTTAACCTCCTTCTTCAGAGGAATGCTGTCGAAGATCTTCTCATCACTGATCAGATTCATGATCTGAGGTCCGATCTTTACCTTGACGATGGGAAGCTTTTGACCACGCATCAGCTTCGGCGTTTGGTCAATCACGGATTGCGGCAATCCTGAATCCTTGATTTTCATTCGCTTCTTGTCAATGATCAGCATCGAAACGGTCTGTTTATTGGCTTCCATGAGCTCTTGCTGCTCAGCTTGCTTTTTCTGGGCCTTTTTCCCGAGTACGTACATGGCAATGATGGCTGCCAAGATTAGTACCAAGACCACGATTAGGACAATGAGACCAGGCTTTATGGCCAAAATCGCAACGGTATTCATTTTCATCATTAGAGGTATCCTTTCCTATCTTTTCTGCATTTCCTTAGACATCATATCACAGCTTTTCCAATTTCTCAATCATTGGTTTGTTTTTTTTTGAGAGTTTGTGATTTTCTTTTATCAAGCGGTTGGATTTATTTTTTCGAGAGTTTATGATTTTTTCATTTTTCAAGTCAATGGTTTGGTGCTATAATAAGATCGTGATGTCATGCGATCTATTGTGAAAAGCGTGAATCATGGATTTTTGAAGAATGTTTTTGGATGTTGAGGAGAAGATTATGAAAAATAAGAAATGGATGAAACCGGCGGTGACCTGTGCCGTCATGTTATTAAGTGCGCTTCTTTACGGCTGTGCTAACAATACAAAGGATTCGACCGGCTCTTCTGAAAGCAGTACGGCGACTGAGGTGACGCCGAAGGAGGTAAAGCAGGTGACGGAAGGCCGTGTCTATGCTAAGGACATGGATCTTGACAAGTATATTACCCTGAAGGATTATCAGAGCTTTCGCGTTGTCAGAGAGGAAATTGTTGTCAATGAGGAAGAGCTTCAGGCAATTTTGGACAACGTATACCTGAATAGTTTTCCGGAAAAGCTTGGCGTGAAGGATCGCGCTGTTGCAGTTGGGGACACTGCAAATATTGATTATGTTGGTACGCTAAACGGCGTCGCATTTGACGGTGGTACGGCGAATGGAGCGAAGCTGACCATCGGATCCCATACTTTTATTGACGGCTTTGAGGATGGGCTGGTTGGAGTGATGCCGGGAGAAACGGTAGATTTGAATTTGACCTTCCCTGAGAATTATCATAATGCGGATCTGGCCGGACAGGCTGTTGTCTTCACGGTAACGGTCAATTATATCATCCCCGCGGAGAAGATGGATGAGGCCATTGCAGGACTGATTGCAGAGGTGAACACCATTGAAGAACTTCATCAATATATCTATGATTACCTTTATGACACTGCCATGCAGGAGGGGCAGGAGAGTTACGAGGAGCAAATCATGGATGCCTTTCTCGAGGAAATTTGTGACATAAAGGAGCTTCCTTCGGAGTGGACGACTTATTACAGTGAGCAGGCCAGAAATTACTTTGTGACTACCGCGTTGCAGCAGGCGACGGATCCCGAGACTCTGGTGAAGACTTATTATGGTATGGATCTGGAAACCTTTTTAACGACTTATTCAGAGTTGGCAGCAAAGCGTGACTTGGCGATGCAGGCTTTGGCTAAGAAGGAAGGTTTGACCATTCCGACGGATGAAGAGCTGGATAAGATTTTGGAGCAGTACTCCTCTGAGGCCGGATGTGAAACCATTGCAGAATATTTGGGAGAAGCGTCAAAAGAAGATTTCAGACAGGATTATGTTTACGAGCAAGCCTTCAGCTTTATCATCGATCTGGCCGGTAAGGAATAAGAGCGGCAAGGAATAAGGCTGGTAGGGAATAAGAGCGGCAGGGAATAAGGTCGACAGGGAATAAGGGCGGCTGGGGATAAGGCCTGCATGGGAATAAGGCCTGCATGGGGATAAGAACTGCAGGGAATAAGGTCAGCCGGAATTCAGGCCGGTAAGAAAGACGTAAAAAGGCATGGGTGACCGGCAAAGCGGAAAGGATACAAAGGATGCGAAAAGGGATGACGTTGGTGAAATGGATCATGGTTTTTTTCATGGTATTTTCCATGGTAGCATTGTGTCCTTTTGTAGCCACAAAGGCCCAAGCAACCAGCATCACGGAATTACAGAATCAAATCAAGGCGCATCAAAAGGAGCTGGACGAGGCGAATAAAAAGGCGAGTGACCTAAAGGATAAGCAGAGCCTGATCGAGGAATTGATTGATGACTTAAATGCAGAGATTGTCAATACGCTGACCTGCATTGAACTGAAGGAGGATGAGATCGCCGAAAAGGAAGAGGAGATCCGCCAGAAGGAGCTGGAGATCATCAGTAAGCAGGCGGACGTTGATGAGACGGAGGAAGCGTATTACGCAGCGAAGGCGAGGGAGGAAAAGCAGAAGGAAGACATGCAGATCCGCGCCCGCAGGATTTATGAGACAAATGATTATTCGCTCCTCGACATGCTGCTCCGTGGCGTGGGATGGTCAAAAATCCTGAATCAGATGGACTATGCTGAGCAGCTCTACAATTATGACAAGGACAAGCTTTCGGATTATGACGAAGCGAAACGCATGACCTTGGCGCTTTGGAATCAGCTGGAAGAGGAAAAGAAGCAGCTGCAGGCGCAGAAGGCAACCTTCGAAGGGGAAGTGGCAGAATTGGAGAAGGCAAAGCAAGAGCTAAGTGAGCAAAAAGAGGAATTAGATCGGTCACTTGCTGCCAGAAAGAAGGAAAGTGCAAACTTCGAGGCAGAGATTACAAAGGCTAAGCAGGAGGCAAGCATTGCAAAGACGAAGATCCAGCAGGAGCAGAAGGAGCTGAAAAAGCTCCAGGATAAGGAAAAGCAGGGGAAGACGGCTGCGGCGACGGGAACCTATGCGGAGACCAGCTATTCCTCCATCGTGGACAATGCGACGGGAAGTGACCTTGGAAAGCGCATTGCAAAGTATGCGCTGCAATATGTCGGAAATCCCTATGTGTCAGGCGGAACTAGTCTGACCAAGGGGGCGGATTGCTCTGGGTTTACCTATCGCATTTATTCGGATTTTGGCTATACGATTACGAGAACCTCCACGACACAGCGCAGTGATGGCGTTGCCGTGGAATATGCCAATGCGCAGCCAGGAGACATTATTTGCTACAGCGGACACGTAGCCCTGTATATTGGCGGCGGAAAGATTGTTCATGCAAGCAACCGAAAGGATGGCATTAAGGTGAGCAATGCCACCTACAGACAAATTTTAAGCGTCAGAAGAATCATTCAATAAATTTCTACTAGACAAATCAAATAGGTCATGGTAAAGTTAAGTCACGGGTTTCCTGCCCGTGACTTCTTTTTTTCGATAAGGCTTATCAGCCAAATTTTCCGCGATGAGTTTAAATGTGTAAAGGGGGAAAGTATGACTTACGAGCAGTTTAAAATACAATTGTATCATAGTCTTTTAGAGTTGGACACGGCCAAGGAAATAGAGATTGGCATCTTAGAAAAGGGCGTGACTTATCAGGATGACGTGGCGCTTCGTGTCATTAGGGCAGTCAATCTTTCTGATCGCGGTAAGGAAGAGATAATATTGCGGGCAGATTTGCTGTATGCCGTCTGGGATAAGGGACAATATGACTGCATGCTCTATTGGCCCGTGCGGCAGCTGTATGACCGTTATAAGACAGAGGGGTGGCAGAGCGTTCTGCCAGAGCTGGCTGCAGCCATTGGAAGGGAGAATTTGCGGAAGGGAAAGCTTCCGACAGAGCATGATACCTTTGTCCAGCACCGTGCGAACCTGATTCTTCGGCCCTTGTCCTTGGAGAGGCGTCGGGATGAGCTCGTTAACTGCATTTATTGGACCTTTGGAGACATCGCACTCGTGCTATATCTTCTGGTTTATGATGATCCAGAGAACTACCTTTCGCTGAAGCTGGAGAGAGCAATCACGGATCAGTGGGGAAAGCGCGACGCCGTGCTTCTTACGGGGGCGCTGTTGAATTGCCAGAAGCGAATGCCGCCGCGCCTTTATTATGCGCAGGACGCGCTTCGGTATTATGATGATAAGGGCGGCGTATTTATGAGCGGGGAGGAGGGCGTTCCGATCAAAATTGACAACTGGGATGAATGGCAGGGAAGGATTGGATATCGCCTGACGACAACTCGGAGAATCAATGGGGCAATCGCGCTGTTCTATCCTGGGGTGAAGGAGCGTCTGGCGGAGCTGTTAGACGGTGATTACTTTGTCGCGTTTACGAGCGTGCATGAGGCAGACATCTATCCCGTGCGGCATAAGCATTTATCGGATGTCAAGGCCGAGCTGGCAAATAATAACGCCCTGATCGAAGGCCGTAGCTTTCTCACAGGGCGTACCTATCGTTATGTACAGCTTAGGGGAGAACTGATGGAGACCTAGGGCTGGGGTTAGGCAGTGATGACCGATCCCTTCTTTCCCTTCAGGGCCTCACCAATGCTCTCCTGATTGGTGATCAGAACCTTTCCAGTGGGTACCTTTTCCAAGTAAGCAATGGCTGCCTCGATCTTAGGCAACATGGTTCCAACCTCGAACTGGCCTTCCTGGGCGAAGGTGCGTGCCGCCTGTAAATCCATCGTTTCGATGGGGGTCTGGTCAGCCAGACCAAAATTCTTATATACATACTCCACGTCCGTCAGAATGATCAGCTCGTCAGAACGAAGGTCTGCGGCAAGCTTTCCAGCGATGGCATCCTTTTCGATCACGGCAGAAGCACCCTTTAATACATGCTTCTGTTCAATGACGGGGATGCCGCCGCCACCGCAGGCGATGACGATCTGGTCTGCATCAGCCAGAGTGCGAATGGTTTCCAGCTCTACAATGTCAATGGGCTTGGGAGCTGCAACAACGCGGCGGAAGCCCTTCCCAGGATCCTCCTTGACATAATTGCCCTTCTTGAGCTCCGTCTCAGCGTCCTCTTGGGACATATAGCGACCAATGACCTTTGTGGGAGCATAGAAGGCTTCATCATAGGGATCCACGGTTACCTGCGTCAAAATGGTGCTGACGGGCTTTGAGATGCCTCTTCCGAGAAGCTCGGAGCGAAGGCTGTTCTGGAGGTCAAAGCCTACATAGCCCTGGCTCATGGCTGAGCAGACGCACATGGGCGCGGGAGTATAATCGATGTAAACCCTGCGCAGCTCCGTCATGGCCTTATGGATCATGCTGACCTGCGGGCCATTGGAGTGAGTAATTGTCAACTGATAATCAGCTTCTACAAGATCTGCCAGAGCCTTGGCCGTCTTTCGAACGGCTCCCTGCTGCTCTAAGGTGGTATGTCCAAGGGCTTCATGCCCCAAAGAAACGACAACTTTTTTCTTACTCATGTCAAATTGCCTCCTGCCTTCGTTATTCAAGACTGTTTTCCTATCCTAAAGTAGAAAAGCCTGCTGCTTGTTTTTCCTGTGCATGTTTTATTTTAACACATCCTAGACGAAATGCAAAGCGCCTTTTCTAAGACTTCGTAATAGTTTTCAAAGGTTTTACGGCAGCATCCAGGGTCGTCGATGACGATGCCAGGGCTTCGAAGGCCAAGCAAGGTAAAGCCCATGGCCATGCGGTGATCGTCATAGGTCTTTACGAGCCCGGGCTTTAGGTCTCCAGGCCAAATGGTGATGGAGGAATCCGTCGTCTCGCACCGAATGCCAAGCTTTGTCAGCTCGGTCTGCATGGCACTCAGGCGGTCACTCTCCTGAAAACGGATGTGCCCGATTCCCGTAATGGTCGTGGGACTCTTCGCAAAGGGAGCGAGGGCGGCCATGGTGATGGCCTGATCGGAGCAGGCACTCATGTCTACGGTGATGCCAGGGTAAGAGCCTTCCTTGGGAGGGGTCAGCAGAATGCCCTCTGGCAGATCCTCCGCATGGCAACCTAGCCTCTCCAACGCATGAAGGAATGCCACGTCTCCCTGTAGGGAGTCAAAGTGTACGTGGGAAACTTGTACGGGTAGGTTCAGCAGGGGACACATGGCGTAGAAATACGCAGCTCCAGAGACGTCAGGTTCGATTTGGTAGTCCAAAGCCTTATACTGCTGTCCTGCGGGCGTAAAGTACTGGCAGGACGCCTTCGGATCGTCATTTATGATTGTGTTATTCTCCTTGGGAGAGTGATCCTTGTTACCAGATTTCAGGCGCCTTGTCATGACGCCAAATTGCTGCATCATTTTTACCGTCATCTCGACATATGCCATGCCGTGGCTTCCCGTAACGGTTGTCGTAAAATCTCGGGGAGAGAGGCAGGAGGAGATGAGCAGGGCGCTCAAAAATTGGCTGCTTCGATCAATGTCCACGGTGACGCCGTCTGCCTGAAAGCCATGGCCATGCAGGGTAAAGGGGAAGCAGTCCTCATTTTCCTCACAGGTAAAGCTGCATCCGAGTGCCTCTAGTCCACGAAGCAAGGGGGCCATGGGGCGCTTTCGCATTTGTGCGGAGGCATCCATGTGGTAGGTTCCGTCGGAGATGCCCAAATAGGCAGTTAAAAAGCGTGCGGCCGTTCCTGCACTACCGACATAGAGGGAGGCTTCCTTTTTTGGTATGGCCCCGCCGATCCCCGTGACGCGGATCAGTGCATTTTTCTCGTCAGCCTCCGCCGAAAAGCCAAGGGAACGAACACATTCCAGAAAATGTCTGGAATCATCGGAAAATAACGCTCCCCGAAGCGTGGACGTGCCATTTGCCAGCACGGCGAGCAGAAGGGCGCGATTGGTAATGCTCTTAGAACCAGGCACTGTTACGTGCAGGGTTCCGAGTGACAAGGTGCGGTTTGCCATACAAGGTACGGCATAAGTGGATGGTAGGTTCATGTGTCGCCTCCCGAATGTTTGCAAAATCGCGAAGGTTGCAAAAACGCATAGCAATTCGCGGAATAGGTTTCGTCAAGGTTGCAAGTGAATTTCAAAAACAGATCCTTAGAAATCTGCTCAGACAATTATAACGTTTCGGGATTTCCCTGACAAGAAAAAATGCTGAGAGGATACACAAAAGAAAAGACCGCCAGCGTAAGCGCTAGCGGTTCTTTTTTGATGGCTTTTCAATGATGCAGAGGCCATTTTGAATGGTCAGGGTGTCAAGCCAAACCTTTCCGGCTGGCGTGATGCGGTAAAGATCCAAGGTGCCGAAGCCGTCCGTGCCTGCCTTTAGTTTTGGGGCGGCAGATCCGTCGGGGCTGTCATATTGCAGTGACATCATGGTAGCCTTGGGGGAGTGCAGGGTCAAGGTCATCAGGGAATCTCGATTGGCGGCCTTGACATGCCAGGTGAAGGAATCCTTGCGCTCCTTGGTGCCCCACTTCAAAAGGGGCTTTTGCAAGGGCTTTGCGAAGGAATAGCAGAAGTCTTCGCCTGTATAGGTCAGCTGTACGAGGAGCTTCGGCTTAAAGCGGAAACATAAAAATCTCGGACAGCAACCGTCGATGGCGAGTGCAGAGTGCTTCAGAAGCTTTCCCGTGCGCTCACTGAGAAGGGTACAGGAGGACAGCTGGAACCAAGGATGGTTAAAGCTTCGGCCCCAATGCTTGTCAGCATAGCCGTTACAATTATCAGAATAGACCTCAAAGGCTTCCCCGTTTAAGGTGATAAAGCCGCGGTAATGCGTCTTTATGCCTTCACCGTGCCAATAGCTGTCAAGAGCGTTGATGGCGCAGAAGAAGCGAGAGGCTAGGAGCCCTGTGTGACAGGAAATGGTTTTTAAGATTTCCAGGTCCCACTCGATGGTTGCGGGAACAACGTCATTCTTAATTGCTTCCCGATCCAGAGCTTCCTCGACGTGGCCTGTGATCCGATTTTCCCGAAGAATGTTGTCCCCTACCTGAAAATAGAGGGGCTTTTTCGCAAATTTCGCACCCTGAATGGAATGGTAGGAGGAGAACTGAAGGCCAGCCTCCTTTTCACTGGGGAAAACGCCAGCGGTTACCTTCACATAGGAGGGTACGGGTGCGGCATCCCTTTTGGGCTTGCCGGGAACGGGATTGAGAATTTGATATTCCACAAAGAACGTGCGACGCTCACCTGAGACACTGCTGACACCAGAGAAGGAGTGCCACCAACGAAGGTAGCCTCTTTTTGCAAGGGGACCGCAGAGCATATATGCATTTCTGTCCAAATCAGAGTGGTTCATTGGTATTCTCCCGGGAAATGTTATCTGACAGCGTAATTTGTAAAAAAAGACAGGCCACTTATCGCGTGTGTAACTTTAGACGAAAATTTTCAAAAAACTAGATTTAGTTGTGACCTATCTTATTATAATACAAGATGTTGGGCCTGACAAGACTGTCAAAAAAATTTTTTCAGTTTGTGGATAACTTTTTTTCTACCAATTCATGCCTGTAAATAATCCACAAAAAATGAGAGGTTATCCACAAAAAAAGTGGATAAGTGTTTTTTCAGAAATTACTTGTGTTTTCGCCCAAAAATAACTATAATATTAACAGATTACAATTCTGGCTTTGGGCCTCTTCGTCGGGGGAAGGCAGGCGAGATAAATCGTTTGATTAAATCGTTTCACT
Organism: Lachnospiraceae bacterium; assembly: GCA_015056795.1. GTDB lineage: Bacteria > Bacillota > Clostridia > Lachnospirales > Lachnospiraceae > Acetatifactor. Next base: position 7,064 of record SVFO01000010.1, on the reverse strand, counting down.
AGACGGATGATTTTCAAAGGCGGAAAGAAGGAGGAAGGCATGCTTTATATTGGAGTGGATTTGGGCACTTCAGCAGTAAAACTCTTGCTGATGGACAGCGAGGGCAAAATCAAGAACATCGTATCCAAGGAGTATCCCCTGTATTTTCCTCATCCGGGCTGGTCTGAGCAGAAGCCTGAGGATTGGTGGGAGCAGACGAAGATTGGCATCAAGGAGTTGATTGCCGATTTCGATAAGTCTCAGGTAGCTGGCATTAGCTTTGGCGGCCAGATGCATGGACTGGTTATTTTGGACAAGGACGACAATGTCATCCGTCCCGCGATTCTTTGGAATGACGGAAGAACCTATGAAGAGTGTGATTATCTGAACAAAGTAATCGGTAAGGACAAGCTCAGCGAGTACACCGCTAACATTTCCTTCACCGGTTTTACCGCACCTAAGATTCTTTGGGTGAAGAACAAGGAGCCTGAGAACTTCGCGAAGATCGAGAAGATCATGCTTCCGAAGGACTACATCGCTTACAAGCTGACCGGCGTTCACTGCACGGATGTATCCGATGCATCCGGCATGCTGATCTTTGACGTAAAGAATCGTAAGTGGTCCAAGGAGATGTGCGACATCTGTGGCATCACCGAGAGCCAGCTTGCAAAATGCTACGAGAGCTATGAGAAGGTTGGCACCGTTCTTCCTGAGATCGCAGCAGAGCTTGGCATTCCAGAGGCCACGATCGTTGCAGCAGGCGCAGGCGACAATGCGGCAGCAGCAGTTGGAACCGGAACCGTTGGCGACAACATGTGTAACATTTCCCTGGGAACCAGCGGCACCATCTTTATTTCTTCCAAGAATTTTGGCGTGGACAAGTTCAACGCACTGCATTCCTTCGCACATGCGGATGGAAAGTATCACCTGATGGGCTGCATGCTGAGCGCTGCATCCTGTAACAAGTGGTGGATGGATGAAATTATTGGAACCAAGGATTACGGCGCAGAGCAGAAGGCAATTGAGAAGCTTGGTGAGAACCACGTTTACTTCCTGCCTTACCTGATGGGCGAGCGTTCTCCTCACAATAACCCCAATGCAAGAGCTACCTTCATCGGCATGACGATGGACACGACCCGTGCTGACATGACGCAGGCCGTTCTTGAGGGTGTTGCATTTGCACTTCGTGATTCCTTGGAGGTTGCAAAGTCTCTTGGAATCAACCTTGAGAGAACGAAGATCTGCGGCGGCGGTGCTAAGAGCCCTCTTTGGAAGAAGATGATTGCGAACATTCTGAACCTGAAGGTTGACGTGATTGAGTCCGAGGAAGGTCCTGCCATGGGCGGCGCAATGCTGGCAGCAGTTGCGAACGGCGAGTATGCTTCCGTGGAAGAGATCGCTGCAAAGGTGGTAAAGATCGTGGATACCGTAGAGCCCGATCCTGAGCTGGTTGCAAAGTATGAGGTTAGATATCAGCAGTTCAAGGAGATCTACCCTGCTTGCAAGCCTGTTTTCGAAATCATCACAAAGTAATTATTTAACAGAAAAACAAAGAAAGAAGGGTGAGTGAAATGAAAATTTTGTCTGTAAACGACGCGGAGTTTCGTAAGTATGGCAGAGTAGTGACCAACATAGATTTTGCTCCGCTGGTTGAGGCCCTGAAGAAGACGGAGTGCCCTGCTGGCGTAGTTTATGAGCCCAGCGTAGCTTCCCTGGAGGCAACCTCCGTTATGAAGGCCCTGACCGAGACGACCTATGGCGAGATGCCGATTCAGATTGGCTACTGCAATGGTCATAACAACAAGCTGAACGCTCTGGAGTATCATCGTGATTCCGAGATCAACGTAGCTGCAACGGATGCCATTCTGATGCTTGGCCTGTTGGCTGACGTAGAGCCTGACTTTACCTATGACACCTCCAACGTAAAGGCATTCTTTGTGCCCGCTGGTACTGCAGTAGAGGTATTTGCAACGACGCTTCACTATGCTCCTTGTGGCGTAGACGGCGCTGGCTTCCAGGTAGCAATCGTTCTGCCTAAGGGAACCAACTATCCTCTGAAGACCGCTCATGCAAAGGTAAATGCTGACGGCACTGCTCCTAGCGAGGATGCACTGATCACCGCAGTGAACAAGTGGCTTATCGGCCATGCTGAGGGCGGACTTGACGCTGGCAGCTTCATCGGCTTGAAGGGTGAGAACTGCACGCTGTAAGGCTTTCCGCTAAGTAGGGCTTTATTGGCGAAAATACAGAATGGGCATGCTTTCATGCGTGCCAACCCAAAATGAAATGGCATGCCATGATGCATGCAAACCAAATCACGTATGTACCCCTGCGCAAGCAGCGAAAAATCTTGCGCAGGGTTACAAATATAACACAATAACAAAACACATGAATTTGAAGGAGGAACTTTTGAATGAACAATTTACCCCAGGTAAAAATTGGTATTGTAGCCGTTAGCCGTGACTGCTTCCCTGAGAGCTTGTCCGTTAACAGAAGAAAGGCACTGGTTGACGCATACACCAAGAAGTATGGCGCAGCTGACATTTATGAGTGTCCCATCTGTATCGTTGAGAGTGAGATCCATATGGTTCAGGCTCTTGAGGATGTTAAGAAGGCTGGCTGTAACGCACTTTGCGTATACCTTGGAAACTTTGGCCCTGAAATCTCTGAGACCCTGCTTGCTAAGCATTTTGATGGCCCTTCCATCTTCGTTGCTGCTGCAGAGGAGAGTCAGGCAGACCTGCAGGACGGCCGTGGCGATGCATACTGCGGTATGCTGAACGCAAGCTACAACTTAAAGCTTCGCAACATCAAGGCGTACATCCCTGAGTATCCCGTTGGCACCGCTGAGGAGTGCGCTGACATGATCAACGAGTTCGTTCCCATTGCTCGTGCAATCATCGGACTTTCCGATCTGAAGATTATTTCCTTTGGTCCTAGACCTCTGAACTTCCTTGCTTGTAACGCTCCTATTAAGCAGCTTTACAACCTGGGCGTTGAGATCGAAGAGAACTCTGAGCTCGACCTGTTCGAAGCATTCAACAAGCATGCTGGCGATCCTAGAATCCCTGCAAAGGTTGAAGAGATGGCAGCAGAGCTTGGCGCAGGCAACAAGAAGCCTGAGGTTCTTACCAAGCTTGCTCAGTACGAGCTGACCCTTCTTGACTGGATCGAGGCACACAGAGGCTACAGAAAGTATGTTGCCATCGCTGGCAAGTGCTGGCCTGCATTCCAGACCCAGTTTGGTTTCGTTCCTTGCTACGTAAACAGCCGTCTTACCGGTATGGGAATCCCCGTATCCTGTGAGGTTGATATCTACGGATGTCTGTCCGAGTTCATCGGTACCTGCGTAAGTGCTGATGCTGTTACCCTGCTTGACATCAACAACTCCGTACCTGCTGACATGTACAAGGAATCCATCGAGGGCAAGTACCCTTACACCCACAAGGATACCTTCATGGGCTTCCACTGCGGCAATACCTGCTCCAAGAAGCTGGCATTCTGCGAGATGAAGTATCAGAAGATCATGGCCAGAAACCTTCCGATCGAGGTTACCAACGGAACCCTCGAGGGCGACATCGCTCCTGGAAAGATCACCTTCTATCGTCTGCAGTCCACCGCTGATTGCAAGCTCCGCGCATACATCGCACAGGGCGAGGTTCTGGACGTTCGTACCCAGTCCTTCGGTTCCATCGGCGTATTCGCAATTCCTGAGATGGGCAGATTCTATCGTCACGTGCTGATCGAGAAGAATTATCCTCATCACGGCGCAGTTGCATTCGGTCACTTCGGAAAGGCTCTGTATGAAGTATTCAAGTTCATCGGAGTTCCCGTAGAGGATTTGAACTACAACCAGCCGAAGTCCGTTCCTTATATCACCGAGAATCCTTGGGCATAAGAAAAGGCAAAACAAACAAAATAGCGTAAGCTTAGGGCGCCGCGGAATTTTCCGCGGCGTTCTTGTTTTGCATCGTCAAGCGAGGATCGTGCCTGCACGAGCTAGCCTTTGGCGATCAACGATTCTTTTGGATTGCAGTGAAACGATTTATGAAAAACGATTTACAAATTCCATGGAAATCATTGACTTTATCGCGTGCTTCCTCTATAGTAATAGTATCAGAACAATGAGTTTATGGCGCGATAAGTGCCGCAGTAAACGGAGGGTAAAGAATGGCGAAATTATTTGTAAATCCTGAGGTAAAACAGGGTCACGTAAATCCTGAACTTCAGGGACATTTTTCTGAGCATCTTGGAAGATGTATTTATGAGGGAATTTATGTTGGAGAGAATTCTGACATTCCAAATGTCAATGGCATGCGTAAGGATGTTATTGAGGCACTGAAGGAGATTAAGGTTCCCGTACTTCGTTGGCCCGGCGGCTGCTTCGCTGACGAATACCATTGGAAGGATGGCATTGGCCCGAAGGAAAAGCGTAAGAAGATGATCAATACGCACTGGGGCGGCGTTGTCGAGGACAACAGCTTTGGTACGCATGAGTTTATGGAGCTTTGCCGTCAGCTCGGCTGTAAGACCTACGTAAACGGTAATGTCGGAAGCGGCACCGTTCAGGAGATGAGCGAGTGGGTCGAGTACATGACCTTTAAGGGCGTTTCTCCCATGGCTGATCAGAGAAAAGAGAACGGACATGAGGAGCCTTGGGTGGTTGACTACTTTGGCGTAGGCAACGAGAACTGGGGCTGCGGCGGAAACATGCGTCCCGAGTACTACGGAGACCTGTTCCGCAGATATCAGACCTATGTGCGCAACTACGATAATGAGCATCCCATTGCAAAGATTGCCTGCGGCGCAAACGGCGGAGATTTTTACTGGACGGAGAAGGTTTTGGAGACCTGCTTTGACCATGGCTTTGGCTATATGAACGGTCTGTCCCTGCATTACTATACCGTGCCCTATGGCAACTGGGTAAAGAAGGGTCAGGCAACCGTATTCTCCAAGGAAGACTGGTACAGCACCATGGAGAAGACCATGTACATGGAGACACTGATCAAGCGTCATGGCGCCATCATGGATCAGTTCGATCCCGACAAGAAGATCGGCATGATCATTGATGAGTGGGGAACCTGGTATGACGTTGAGCCTGGTACGAATCCTGGCTTCCTGTATCAGCAGAACACGATTCGTGATGCATTGGTAGCAGGTATCAATCTGAACCTCTTCAACAAGAACTGTGATCGTGTCAAGATGGCAAACATTGCTCAGATGGTGAACGTTCTGCAGTCCGTGATCCTGACCGAGGGCAAGAAGATGGTGAAGACCCCGACCTGGCACGTATTCAATCTGTACAAGGTTCATCAGGACAACGACCTCGTAGAGTCCACCCTGATCGGCAACAGCGAGGCTGGTATTGGCGACCTCAAGGCGAAGAAGCTGACCGAATCCGTGACCGTAGACAAGGACGGCAAGCTCTACCTGACCATGACCAACATGTCCTTGGATGCAGCAGAGGATATGGAGGTTGTATTTGGTAACAATAAGGTAAAATCCGTAAAGGGTCAGATCGTGACTGGAAAGATGGATGCACACAATACCTTCAAGGCTCCGAACAAGGTACAGGGCGCAGATTTCGACGTCGTAACCGTTACCAAGGACGGCCTTTCCTTTGAGCTTCCCGCAAGAAGCGTGGTACTCTTAGAGATCACCCTGAAGAAATAAGTTCCTAAGTGAAAATCTTGCAAGATAGAACATTCCATGACGGAATCGTCTATTGACCGAAGCACCTGTCATCCATTATAGTAATACTTGTGGATGACAGGTGTTTTTTGTTTGGAATCCCATGGATCAAGAGTTGTCAGGAGATTAGAAGTACGTGGCACGTCTTGCCGTGTCTTCTTGGAAATTTTGTACCGGAGGAGGAAAAGATGAAGGATTATCAGGCAATTATGGATCAGGTGCTGCGCAAAGAGGTGGAAGCAGGAAATCTGCCAGGTGCGAGTGCGCTGGTATTATACAATGGAAAAGAGATTTATTATGGTGCCTTTGGCATGGCGGACAAGGAGCAGGCGCGTCCCATGGCGCGGGATACCATCATTCGCCTGTTTTCCATGACAAAGCCCGTGACGTCCGTTGCCGTAATGATTCTTGCGGAGCGAGGACTTATTGACCTGCATGACCCCATTGCCTATTATCTTCCCGAGTTTTGGAATACAAAGGTTTGGCAGGAGGGGGAGGAGGTCGCAATGAAGCGCCCGATTACCATTTGGGATCTGTTAAACATGACCTCGGGCATTCCCTATCCTGACGAGGGTCATGAGCCTGGACGGCGCATGGCAAAGCTGTTTGGGGAGTTAGTTGACAGGCGCCTGCGCGGGGAGACCGTTACGACCAGAGACTATGCAAAAGAGATTGCAAAAATTCCGACCTGCTTTCAGCCTGGCGAGAAGTGGATGTACGGGCTTTCCGCAGATATTTTGGGTGCCATGGTGGAGGCAGTGTCTGGGCAGAGGTATGGCGATTTCTTGAAAAAGGAGATTTTCGAGCCATTGGACATGAAGGATACGGGCTTCTTTGTTCCAGAAGAGAAGAAGGATCGTTTTGCGCAGATTTACTTGTATGACCAGAAGCAGGAAAAGATTGCGCCTTCCTTGGACTGTCATCTTGCCGTTTATTACGGGGAGGACGTGGCGTTTGAGTCAGGTGGTGCAGGACTTGTCTCAACCTTGGATGATTACGCGCATTTTGCGCAGATGATGATTCAGGGAGGCGTTTACAATGGAAAGCGTATTCTGGGAAGCAGAACCGTTGCTTTCATGCAAAAGGATGCCTTAACGCAGGCACAGAAGGATGATTTTTATTGGAATGCACCAGATGGCTTTGGATATGGGTGTCTTATGAGAACCCTGCTTGACCCTGTAACGGAGGGCGTGTTTGGCAATGCAGGCGTCTTTGGATGGGATGGCTGGACGGGCAATTTTGTCGTGATGGATCCCAAGGATCAGTTGGTATTCTTGTATTTTGTACAGCGGGGAGATTTCGGCAACGTACAGATCGTAAGAAAACTTCGTGCCGTGACCTATGGCGCGCTGGATATTCTTTCATAAAAAAACGCGGTCTGTAACAGACCGCTT
>SVFO01000009.1:114128-118955 GCA_015056795.1 Lachnospiraceae bacterium | reverse complement strand
AGTCTAACAAATCCAAGAACGAAAATCATTAAGAGCAAGCCCCACCTTACTCTTTTGGCATGTGCCACCAGAAAGCTGGCAGCGAATAGTATTACGCTGGAACAAACAATACTCATAATTACGGAGAATACAGAAATCGTCATTTTAAGTTTCCTCTTTTGTTACGATTTCCCCTCCAAACCCTTTACCCCATAGTAGCTGCTTTACTTCTTTTTCTTCTTGCGCAGCTGAGTTCTTTTTTCTTCCAGAATGGCTTCGAGAGTTTCGATGTCCTTCTCCTTCACCTGTGTTCTGTCTACCAGCGCAGAAACCACGCTAAGCATCTTCTTTTCGTCCGCTCTCTTTGAAAGTGCGTCAAAAACATTCAAAAGCTTTTCCTCAACGGTTCCTTCCGGCATACCCTCCTCGATGCACTGCATCATATGGTCTTCCTGTGTGATTACCGCTTCATAGGTCCGGCCATACTTCTTTTCCTCGTCAGTGATCTTGATGGCACCCTTCGACAGCATGCTGTTCAGGATGAGGTGGATGGAAGCGGGATTCCAGTTTCTCCCTTCCGTACCTCTTAAAATCTCCGCACGGGACAAAGGACGATTTTCTTTCCATAGAAGCGCCATAATCAAATATTCGTTGTGAGATAACTGCATGTTTTTTTCCCTCCATTCTGCAGCGAATATTTGTTATGCTTATAATCACATCAATCATAACAAATATTCTTGTGATATGCAACATGTTATTAATTTGTTGCCTTTATTACTCTTAAAATGCTTCCGAGATACACCCTGGAAGTTCATTTTTTCCAAAAACATATTTTTTTCAAAAAACACAGGACAGAGATACTTCTCTGCCCCGTCTGACAATTACTCGTCTACGCTGTAGTTCGGAGCCTCTTTGGTAATGTGAATGTCATGGGGATGGCTCTCCTTTAAGGATGCCGCTGAGATCTTTACAAATCTGCCATTGTCCTTAAGCTCCTGAATGTTATGTGCACCACAGTATCCCATACCAGATCTGAGTCCGCCCATCAACTGGAATACCGTATCCTCAACGCTGCCCTTGTATGCCACGCGGCCTTCCACGCCTTCGGGTACCAGCTTCTTTGCGTTCTCCTGGAAGTAACGATCCTTACTACCGCTCTCCATTGCCGCGATGGAACCCATGCCGCGATATACCTTGTATTTTCTTCCCTGGAATAACTCGTAGTCTCCAGGGCTCTCCTCACAGCCCGCGAACATGCTACCCATCATACATACGCTGCCACCTGCTGCCAATGCCTTTGTAATATCTCCAGAATACTTGATACCACCATCTGCGATGATGGGAATACCATATTCCTTAGCAACCTCATAGCAATCCATAACTGCGGTGATCTGGGGTACGCCGATACCTGCAACGACACGGGTCGTACAGATGGAACCAGGTCCGATACCAACCTTAACTGCGTCAGCACCTGCCTCGATCAAAGCTCTGGTAGCTTCGCCAGTTGCAACATTTCCTGCGATTACGGGAAGCTCAGGATATGCTTCCTTGATCATCTTTACGCAGTTGATAACATTCTGAGAATGACCATGTGCGGAATCCAATACTACGACGTCAACCTTTGCCTTAACCAAAGCTGCTACTCTGTCGAGTACGTTTGCAGTGATGCCAACGGCTGCGCCGCAGAGCAGTCTGCCCATGGAATCCTTTGCTGCCAAAGGATACTTTACGGTCTTCTCAATGTCCTTGATGGTGATCAGACCCTTGAGGTTATAATCCTTGTCCACGATGGGAAGCTTTTCCTTGCGAGCCTTCGCAAGAATCTTCTTTGCTTCTTCAAGGGTGGTTCCCTCGGGAGCGGTAATCAGTCCCTCGCTGGTCATGGACTCTTTAATCTTCTTGGTGAAATCTGTCTCGAATTTCAGATCACGATTGGTGATGATTCCGACGAGCTTCTTGCCTTCCGTAATGGGAACGCCTGAGATGCGGAACTTTGCCATCAAGGCATCTGCATCTGCCAAGGTATGCTCGGGGGTTAAAGAAAATGGATCCGTAATAACTCCGTTTTCAGAACGCTTTACTTTGTCCACCTCTTCGGCCTGTGCCTCGATGGACATGTTCTTGTGGATGATGCCGATACCGCCCTGTCTCGCCATGGCAATGGCCATGCGATGCTCCGTAACGGTGTCCATTCCGGCACTCATCATGGGAATGTTCAGCTTAATCGTCTTCGTCAGGTAAGTCGTCAGGTCAACCTGGTTAGGAATGACTTGTGAGTAGGCAGGTACCAAAAGTACGTCATCAAAGGTAATGCCTTCACCGATAATTTTACCCATTTTCTTTCCCTCCTGTATTCTTATTCTTTTGAAATTATTTCAATGATGATAGCAGAGATTTGGGCGGCTGTCAACACCCAATTTATATTTTTAGTTTCGAATTTTTTAATCCGAATATACCTTCCTGGGATTTGCATTTTTCATAATCTTAATCATTTCCTCGGAAGGGCTGATAATAATCCGCTCTCCACCCTCATAATAGAAAACATAACGTTTGTCAGGCTTGTCCTCATAGCCGATGCTATAATCGATGTCCTTCGTCTGACGATTCTTAAAATTGTCCAGCCGATAGGATTTGATGGGAGCCATGATCTCCATGCGCTCCATCGTGTAGGTGGCAACCTTTTTTCTCCTCGTCTGCGCAAGAATCTTATCTACGGATAACTCTTTATCAATATATAGGTATTCATATTCCACGTCGCCCAGCATGCCAACATAGTATCCAGCAGCGCCTAATGCCAATCCCAGGATCACTCCGATCACGCCTGTTCCGATCACCATGGACAAAAAGGCAACCGCACAGAGCGCATATAGCAGCGCCCTCAAAATTTTAAAAATTATGGCTCCCTTCGCCTTTACCAGACATTCCACATATGCTTCACTCATTGTTTCATCCTTCCTTTTTGTCTCATTCCAATTTTGCCTATGCAACTATCATATCTCATTAAATTCGAAGTTTCAAGGTTTTCACAATTTTTTTAGAAATGTATTAGAAAGGTTTCATTGACAGATCTTACATAAAACATTATGATTACTTATGTCATAAAGATCAGAAAGCGATGGTGATACCAATGCCTTTAATGGATGAGTTTAAGGAAGAACGCGATGAGATCAAAAATCGTAGTTTTAAAGAAAGAATGTCCTATTTCTGGGATTATTATAAGTGGCACGTCATCGGAGGCGTCTGCGGAGTCTTCCTAGTTGGTTCCCTCCTGTATACCTTCCTTACCAATAAAGAGACCGCCTATTATAGCGCATTTATCAACATGGCGGAGACCATTTATTCCGAAGATTATAAAATGGATTTTGCGAAGCTGGCAAATATCGATTTAGATAAATCCGTGCTGTACTTCGACTCCGACATGTTCCTAGATTTTTCCGCCATGGATGACGCAACTGTTCAGACCACGCAAAAAATTATGGTTCACATCACTGCTGGCGATCTGGATTCCATGATCGGCGACCTTACGGCCATCGATCGTTATGCATACAATGACGTTTTGATGGACCTTCGGGATTTCTTAACGGCTGAGGAGCTTCAAAAATACGAAGGCGATTTCTATTACGCAGACCGCGCCCTGCTTGAGGAGGCAAAGGAGAATCCAAATTTGGAATATCCTGCAGATCCCACGGATCCCTCTTCCATGAAGGATCCGATCCCCGTTGCCATCCGCGTCAACGACTGCAAAAAGCTCAGCGAAACCTATGTTTATGGTGAAAATCAATACTTCGCCGTGGTCATCAACAGTAAGCACCAGGATTTAAACCATCTTTTCCTAAACTACATCAAAGAGAATTAATCTAAGAATTCCTTTAGCAAAGCCGTGACGGCCAAGGCTTCCGCCTGACCCCTCATGGCTTTCATTGTTTGTCCAACAAGATAGCCCAGCGCCCTTTCCTTACCATTTCGATAATCCTCCACGGACTTGGCATTCTCATTGATGACCCTCTGCACGGTTTCGCGTAAAAGCCCCTCGTCCTGAACCGTCAGTAGGCCGTGATTCTCGACATACTCCCTCGGGTCCACGTCCTCTACAAAAACCACCTCAAACACCTGCTTTGCCACGGCATTGGAAATCTGTTTTGTTTCATTCAGGCGAAGCAATGCTGCAAAATGCTCAGGCGAAAGCTTAACGTCTTCGGGATCCATCTCCTTTTCCCGAAGCAGCCGCAAGCCTTCTCCCATAAGCCAGTTACTGACCTTCTTTGGAGAAACGCCCTGCGCTGCCGTTTGTTCAAACAGATGCGCCAAATGGACGGATTCCGTCAACAGCTTGGCATCATATTCTGGCAGACCATATTCATTCACAAACCTCTTTTGCTTGTCCTCGCGAAGCTCGGGCTGTTTGTCCCGTACCTCCTGAATCCAAGCCTCAGAAATATAGACGGGCGGCAGGTCTGGATCTGGAAAGTATCGATAATCCTGTGCGTCCTCCTTTGAACGCATGGAGACGGAACAGCCCTTCGCATCATCCCATCTGCGCGTCTCTTGAATGACTCTCTCCCCTGCATCCAAGAGTGCTTGCTGCCTCTCCCTCTCAGCAGAAATGGCCCTGGTAATGGATCGGAAGGAATTTAAGTTTTTCATCTCCGTTCTAGTACCTAGGCGCTCCTCTTCGGCCTCACGCAAGGAAAGATTGACATCGACGCGCATGGAGCCCTCCTGTAGCTTACAGTCGCTGGCTCCAAGATAACCGATGGTGGTCCGAAGCTGCGAAACAAAGGCAATGGTCTCCTCCGCGCTCCGAAGGTCTGGTTCCGTTACAATTTCAATCAGCGGAACGCCCGCGCG
>SVFO01000009.1:92755-114028 GCA_015056795.1 Lachnospiraceae bacterium | reverse complement strand
ATCACGGTTTCATATTCCTTCTTCACGCTTGTCCCTCCTTTCCTAATCTTAATTTACTCGCTCCCTGCCAAAATTCTCTCGCGGTTTTATGCTTGCTGCTCAACCGTTTACTTATCATGTTGTCCCAATTTCGCACGCTGAAATCCGTAAAAGGCTTTCTCCCATGCGGCAGCAGCTCGAAAGATGGTTCTCTCCTGAAAGCGATTTGCCATCAGCTGCAAGCCAATCGGCAACCATTGCCTATCCCTGCCACAGGGTAAGCTCATGGCAGGAATGCCAGCCAAATTCGCAGGAACGGTATAGATGTCCGCGAGATATGCCTGAATGGGATCCTCCCCCATTGCTCCAAGATGCGGTGCCGTCGTCGGTGCAACCGGTCCCAGCAGCAAATCATAGCTTTGAAACGCTTCGTCAAAGCTGTTCTTGATCAGCCGTCTTGCCTTCATTGCCTTTAAATAGTATTGTTCATAGTAGCCCTCGCTGAGTGAGAAGGTGCCGAGCATAATTCTGCGCTTTACCTCTTCGCCAAAGCCCTTTGCCCTCGTCTGACGATAGGTATCATGCAAGTCTTTCCCTGCCTCGCGCAGACCATATTTCATGCCATCATATCTCTCGAGGTTTGAGCTTGCCTCCGCACAGGCGATGGTATAATAGGTTGGAACTGCATAACGAACAAACCCCAGCTCAAACTCCTCTACAATCGCTCCCTGCGCCTTTAGTTCCTCTGCCGCAGCCCTGATGGCATGTTCCACCTCAGGCTGTAGCTCCCTCCCAAAATAATCCTTGGGAATCCCAATCCTTAGCCCGCGGACACCCTCCGTCAATGCTGATTGCAAATCCAAGGCATCTCGCTTAATGGAGGTTGCATCCTTTTCGTCGTAGGACGCAATCGCTTCCATGACGGCCGCGCAGTCCTTAACATCCTTGGTAATGGAACCCGCCTGATCCATGGAGGAGCAATACGCAATCAGTCCATATCTGGACACCGTTCCATAGGTTGGCTTTAGACCCACAAGACCGCAGTGCGAAGCAGGCTGACGAATAGAGCCACCCGTATCCGTGCCAAGCGCTGCAAAGCACTCCCCACTCGCAACGGCTGCCGCGCTTCCACCAGAGGAACCACCAGCACTTCGTTCTTCATCCCAGGGATTATGTGTAGCGCCTGCAAGGGAGCGCTCCGTCGTATTTCCCATGCCAAACTCATCTAGATTCGTCTTCCCAAGAATCAGCGCGCCCGCCTTCTCTAAATTGTGAACCACCGTCGCGTCATAAGGTGGCACAAATCCCTCCAAGATTCTGCTTCCGCAAGTAGTACGCACTCCCTTCGTGCAAAGATTATCCTTTACGGCAAAGGGCACGCCCGCCAAAGGCCCGCTCGCCTCGCCATCCTGAATCCTCTTTTGCAAAAGTCGCGCCTTCGCCCGTGCCCCCTCCAGATCCAGCGTCACATAACAACGAAGCTTCTCCTCGCGCTCTTGAATCCTCTCAGCCACCGTCTCCAGCGCTTCCTCCACGCCAACCTCACCTATTCTAATCTTTTCTCCCAGCTCCACCGCCGTTAAATCCAAAATCCCCATTTTCCCATCCATCATCTTTTTCTACACTACGTCCATCATCTTTTTCTACACTATGTCTATCATGTTTTTTGAGGATTCCACGCACACTCTATCCATTCTAGTCAAAAGCAGCCTAATTTAGCCAAATCTAAATTCTGCCGTAACCTCGAGGGGATAGTTTGGATCGTCTTTCTAGGTCAAAAGGTTACTAGAAAGACGATCCAAACTAAATCCCCGAGTTCCGACCTTACTCTTGGCATTCAGAACGTCCTCGGTACCTCAAAAAACGCCCCACGCCTTTGGGGCGCATTCCCCAGCGTCTCTTCCTGCTCCATCTCCTGCGTCACCATATCCTCACGGAAGGCGTTCCCTGCCTCCCCTTCATTCACCTGATACAAGGGCTCCACGCCACCAAGGTCCAGCTCCTCCAGCATCCCGGCAAACTCTACCATCCGCTGAAAATCCTGTAATACCTGCTCCCGTTCCTTCGGAAGCTCCAGCTCTGCCAATCTGCTAACCCTCTCCAGCACCTTCTCATCTACCATCGATATCTATCCTCATCTTACGCTTTTCCGTCATAAAAAGCTGCAATCAAGAAAGGGGAAATCCGCCCCGTGAGCCTTGATTTCCCCTCCTGTTTTATAATGCCTTAATTCTTTCGATTGCTTCCACAGTGTTCTCGTAGCTGCCAAATGCATTCACGCGGAAATAATGCTCTCCGCTCGGGCCGAAGCCTGAACCAGGCGTACCAACGACATTTGCCTTCTCCAGCAGATAATCGAAGAACTCCCAGCTCGTCATGTTGCCAGGCGTGCGAAGCCATACGTACGGTGCATTCACGCCGCCCGATACCGTATAACCAGCTGCCTTCAAGCCATCATAGATGTATTTTGCATTCTTCATGTAGTAAGCAACCTGTGCCTTAAGCTGTGCCTGACCAGCCTCGGAATAAACTGCTTCACCTGCGCGCTGAATGATGTAAGGTGCTCCATTGTACTTGGTGCCATGCCTTCTCGCCCAAAGTCCGTGCAGCGCAACGCCATCCACCTTCAGATCCTTAGGAACAACGGTAAAGCCAAGACGAACGCCCGTAAAGCCAGCATTCTTAGAGAAGGAACGAAGCTCAATTGCACAGGTTCTTGCGCCCTCACACTCATAAATGGAATGCGGCACGCCTTCCTCGGAAATATATGCCTCATAGGCTGCGTCGTAAATGATCACTGCGCCTACCTTATTTGCGTAATCCACCCACTCCTGCAGCTGCGCCTTCTTGATGGTCGCGCCAGTAGGGTTGTTCGGGAAGCAAAGATAAATCAGGTCAGGAACCTCCTTGGGAATCTCAGGAACGAAATTGTTCTCCGCAAGGCAAGGCATGTAGATCACGTCACTCCAGGTCTCCTTCACCTTATCATAGGTGCCGGTACGGCCTGCCATAACATTGGAATCCACATATACGGGATATACCGGATCACCAACGGCAATCTTATTGTCCAGACTGAAGATTTCCTGAATATTTGCCGCATCAGACTTTGCACCGTCAGAAACGAATATCTCATCTGCGCTAATGTTGCAGCCCTTTGCCTCATAGTCCTTCTTTGCAATAACATCTCTCAAAAACTCATATCCAAGATCAGGTGCATATCCGCGGAAGGTTTCAGCCTTTCCCATCTCATCCACTGCCTTATGAAGGCTCTCAATGATTACGGGAGCCAAAGGCTGGGTCACGTCACCGATGCTCAGCTTGATCACCTTCTTATCAGGATTTGCCGCCTGATATTCACGAACCTTTCTTGCTACCGTTGAAAACAGGTAGCTTCCGGGAAGCTTCAAATAGTTATCATTCAATTTTGCCATGGTTCTTCTCCTCCTAAATTTTATCGCTTCGCGATGCTTGGCTACATTCCACTCGGTTTCAGACCTCACCCTCAAAAACCGTCTCCGCAGGTCCCGTCAAAATCAGTCGTCCCGTGGAGGGGTGTCTTTGCACTAATAACTCACCGCCTAATAGTGTAACAGTTATTTCCTCATCCGTCAAACCCTTTTGCATACAAACTGCAGCGGCCGCACAGGCACCCGTCCCACAGGCAAGCGTTTCCCCGACGCCGCGCTCCCAAACACGCATCTCGATATGCTCTCGATCCTTTACATTTACGAACTCCACATTCGTTCCCTCAGGGAACTCCTCCGCTCTTTCCAACAGAGGTCCTGCCGTCTGTGTCGGCCAATCATCCCCCTCCTCCAAAAGTACTACCGCATGCGGATTCCCCATGGAGACGCGATAAAGCTTCCAGCCCTGCACCATCTTCTCCTCGAACCAAGCTTGCCCCATGTCGGCAGACAGCCGTGCCAGCCTTCCCTCCCCTTTTAGGTACTCCACCGTCACAAGCCGTTCCATGCATTCGACAAGGAAGCGCTTCTCCGCTGTCCATCCCTGCTCCCAAAAGTATTTCCCCGCACACCGAATGCCGTTTCCGCACATCTCTGCCCTGCTCCCGTCAGGATTATACATCTCCATCTCCAGCCTTGCCCTTCGTCCCTCCTGCAAAATCAAGAGGCCGTCCGACCCAATGCCATAATGCCTGTTGCAAAGCTTCTTCGCCAATTCTCCGCGCTCGCCTCCCATGGCAGATATGCTTCTCCCATCCAACACGACATAGTCATTCCCACACCCCTGCATTTTTGTAAAATGCATAAAAAACCCGCCTTCCACACTTTTCTTTTCGATAAGTGTATGAAGGCGGGATTCTGATCATTACGATCCCTTTATTGTCTGTACATCATCAAGACCATCTGCGCCGTCTCTACCAGGCTGGTACCACTCTCCATGCTACTCTTTTGGAGGTATCTGTGCGCTTCCTCCTCCGTCATGTTATTTCGGTCAATCAGCACGTCCTTGGCCTCCTTGACCAAGGCATCCTCCTGCTCCGTTCTCCTTTGGGGAAACTGCTCCTTTTTCTTTCTGCGTCTGGCGATGTCATCTGTCATCATGCCGACGGTATTCACGAAATCATTGAGCTTTAGCGGCATGGAAAGACAAATGACATTGTCTCCGTAAACCTCCGCCAAAAATCTTTGGGAAGCAAGTAACAACAGCTCGAAGCCATCGGGAAGATAAAACTTCAATTCATCATAAAGCATGTCTTCCAGCTTATAACCACAAATGACTAGTCCATCATGTAATCCGTCCGTCTGGCTGATGGCCTGGGCTCCCGTCGTACAAACACTCGTCACATGGAAGCCGCTCCGCACTAATATGCTCTTGATTGTTTTTGCTTCTTCCAGCTTGGGAAGTGCTACAATGACGTTGACCAAAGCCTACACCCCCTTTTCCCGTATCAGGGCATCAGCGTCATTAATATTTTGAAAGATATTCATCCAGCTCCCACTGTGTCACGCTACGGCAATAGCGGTCGCATTCCTGTCTCTTGGTTTCAATGTAGTGCTTTGCAACATGCTCACCGAGAGCATTCATCAGCACCTCATCCTGCTCCAGTGCATCCAGAGCCTCCATCAGCGTCTTGGGAAGTCGCTCTACGTTCAGCTCCTTGCGCTCTGCATCCGTCATGGTCAAAAGATTCTTCTCGATCTTCTCAGGCGGCATGATCTGATTTCTTAATCCGTCAAGTCCCGCCTCCAGACAAAGGGCAAGCGTCAGATAAGGATTTGCCGAGGAATCCGGGCTGATCATGACAATTCTGGTACCCTCGCCCCTGCGGATTGTAGGAATTCTAAACAGGCTCGTCCGATTATTCTTGCTCCATGCAATATAAGGAGACGCATCTGAATCGGATGCCAGTCTCTTATAGGAATTTACCAGGGGATTTGCCACTGCGGTAATGCCCTTCGCATGTTTCATCAGGCCGCCGAGGAAATAATAAGCCTCCTTCGACATAAAGTTTGGATCCTCAGGATCACGGAAAATGTTTCTTCCGTCCTTCGTAAGGTTCATGTTCAGGCACATGCCAGAGCCGCATACGCCATTCAGGGGCTTCGGCATAAACGTAGCATGCAGGCCGTGTCTGCGTGCAATGGTGCGAACGGCCAGCTTAAAGGTCATAATGTTGTCCGCCGTGGTCAGCGCCTCATCATAACGGAAGCAAATCTCATGCTGTGCGGGAGATTTCTCATGGTGAGAGCTCTCAGCCACGAAATTCATGTCGTCAAGTGCCAACACAATGTCTCTTCTGGCATTCTCGCCAAAATCCAAAGGTCCTACGTCAAAGAATCCAGCCTGCTCCATCGTCTTCGTGGTCGGCATCGCATTCTCATCCGTATTGAAGAGGAAAAACTCACACTCGGGGCCTACCTCAAAGCCATATTCCATGTCCTTCAGATGCTCTACCGCGCGGCGAAGCACATATCTTGGATCTCCCTCAAAGGGCTCCCCGTTCTGACGATACACGTCACATACCATTCTGGCAACCTTTCCCTGCTGGGGTCTCCAAGGGAAGGTCTCAAAGGTTCCCGGGATGGGATGAAGATATAGATCCGGCTCATCCATGCCGCCAAAGCCCTCAATGGCGGAGCTGTCAAACTTGCACTCGTTCTTCAGCGTCTTGCTGAGCTGGCTGGCCGTCACTGCCATATTCTTAAGATTGCCCAGAATATCGGTAAACTGCAACCGAATAAACTTTACATCCTCTTCCTGCACCATTGTTACAATGTCTTCCTGCATTAAATTCCTCATGTCGTAACCTCCGTTTCTATAGATTTTCGTTCTCGATTTTTTCTCCTATTGTCAACAAGAGGCGTGCTTACCACATAAGTAAGAACGCCTTGTGCTATTACATCCATGATACTATTTTTTTCCCATACTTGTCAATGAAAAAGTCATAAAGAACAGCCGATTTGCATATATCTGAAATGAGAGATTCCATAGTTTTGTTTTTACAAGGAGATCACCTATGAGCGCAAAAACAAAAATCATTGTACTTCATGCGAAGGAACTAATTCTGGCCGGCATTCTCACGGCTCTTGGGCTCTTTTTCATCCTGCTTTTGATCCTTCTCTTTGTTCCCAAAAAAGAAAGCGCCGAGCAAACGCTGGCGCCTGATAGCTTTCATCCTGGCATCTATAAGTCGGAGCTGTATTTAGGTGGCAACGCCATCGAGGTGGAAACCATTCTTGAAAAGGATCACATCTCCTCCATCCGTCTGTTGAATCTGGATGAGGCCATCACGACTGCCTATCCCCTCCTCATGCCGACCATGGATTATGTCTGTGCACAGGTTCTGGAAAACCAATCCGTCGAGGACGTGGAACTTGAACCCAGTGCCAAATATACCACGCTGGTTCTTCTAGATGCGATTAGTAATTGTCTGGAAAAGGCTCGGGTCAAATAGGCTTAGTCTCTGGTTGCCTTGGCATGAAGCGCACGCAAATCCTCTTCCGTAAACTGATACTGCTTTCCGCAGAACTGGCAGCCTACCTCCACGTCCTTCCCCTCGTCGATCATGTCCTGCAGCTCCTTGCGGCCAATACTAATTAGTGCACGCTCCACCCTGGCCTTGCTGCAGTCACATTGGAAGGAAGCGGGAGCCTGATCCGTCACCTGGACGTCTAGCCCCTCAAGGACGATCCCGAGGATCTCCTCAGGAGTCTTTCCCTCGTCCAACATGGTCGTCACGGATTTCAAGCCCTTAATGTTTTCCTCGAGCTTAGTGATGACCTCTTCCTCAGCGAAGGGCATCAACTGTACGATAAAGCCGCCCGCCTGTCGGACGGTATTGTTTTTTTCCATCAAAACGCCAAGTCCAACACAGGACGGAACCTGCTCGGATGCTGCAAAATAATAGGTCAGGTCCTCTGCAATCTCGCCTGTCTGAAGCTGTACCTGTCCGGAATACGGCTCCTTGAGTCCCATGTCCTTGATAACGGTCAGTGTTCCTGCGCCAACGGCTCCCGACACATCGAGCTTACCAATGGCATTGGCAGGTAAAATGACGTCTGGAATAATGGGATACCCCTTGACGTGCCCCATGGCATCTGCCGTCACCGTGATTCCCTTGACGGGGCCATCGCCCTTGATCTGCAGCGTTAATAAATCGTCTCCCTTTAGCATGGAGCCCATCATCACTCCCGCGCTCAAAAGTCTGCCTAACGCCGCCGTGATAACGGGGCTGGTATTATGCGCCTGTCTCGCCGTCTCCACCGTCTCTCTGGTAGTGCAGGCAAAGGCCCTAATCTGAGCATTCGCAGCCGTTGCCCTGACGATATAATCACTCATTTGTTTCTCCTCTATTTACAGGCGCTTACTTTTTGCAAGCCCTGTCTCTTTTATTTCAACTTCTTCGTCTGCTCCTTTGCGACAACATAGACGCGCTCCGAGGTCTCACGAACCTCTCCGTCGTCCTCCGCATCGCGCATCAAAAGCACCTTTAGTCCTGCCTGCTCCAACAGCTTTTGCATCTCCTCTGGCTGGTAGCCCCTTTGCAGATGCGTCTCCGTCACCCGTTCAAACAGGTCTCCCTCGCGCTTTAGGAACATGGTCAGGTCATACTCATTGATCCGCTCCTCTGGATCATAATAATTTTCCCAAATAAAGCTACAATCCTCACGATTTTCCGCGATTACGGTATCGCCGATAACCTCACGATATTTATAATCCGTATTAAAGTCAAAAAGAAAAACACCGCCTGGATAGAGGTAATTGTTCACCAGAAAGAAAACCTGTAGCAGCTCGTCCTCCTCCAAGACATAGTTGACGCAATCGCAGACACTCACGACCGTTCCAACCGTGCTATAGAGGGAAAGCTCACGCATGTCCTGCTGAAGATAGAGAATCTCTGAACCGCTTTGTTCCCGCTTCTCCATCGCCTTCTCCAGCATGGCATCGGAATAATCAATGCCAATGACGTCAAAGCCCTCCTCATACAGCATTTCCGAAAAGGTTCCCGTGCCACAGCCAAGATCCACGACCAAATCACGCTCCGAAGCAAGAATCTCTTCCTCAGAAATCGGTCCGTTCTCCTCCGCCGTCACCAGTGATTCCGTTTCGTCTGCCCCTTTTGCCGTGCACGACTTCTCCTGCTCCCTATCAGCTTCGAGAGTCCTGCGCCGTGGCTTCGACACGCCATATTCTTGAATCAGGGATACAATCCGTTCCCTCCACGCCTCATAGGGCGTATCATCCATCAGTTCGTCATAGACGGACGCAAAATCTGAATACGCCTCTGCCATGGTCTCTCCTCCCGTATTTAACAACCTTCGTCATCACACCATCCGTTTTACCAATGACTATCCGCAAGCCTTAACCTGCCATCTGCTTAACCAGCTCCACGATGCTCGTCACACCAAGGCCCATGATCAAGCCTGCCAGTATGACACCTAGCATCACGGCAATGATGCTCTTCTTAAAATCCATGTCCAAAAGACTTGCCGCGAGGGTTCCCGTCCATGCACCCGTTCCCGGAACAGGAATTCCCACGAACAAGAAAAGGGCAACATAAAGACCGCGTCCAGCCTTCTCCTGCAGCTTCACTCCACCTCTGTGTCCCTTTTCCAGACAGAAGGTGAAAAACTTTCCGATCACTGGCTTATCAGCGCCCCACTCCAGCACCTTTCTCGCGAAGAAAAAGATCACGGGAACTGGCAGCATGTTGCCAATGATGCAGACAATGTAGGACAAAACTACTGGCAAATGATACACGTTAATCGCCATGGGCACGGCCACACGAAGCTCAATCAGCGGCACCATGGAGATAAAAAAGACAATCAAGTAATGCAACAATGTTTCAGACATAATTCTTTCTCCCTCATTCCGATCTCAAAAGTAGCTTATTTTATCGATTCTTTAAATATTCCTTCAGGAAGGCAATCAGCGTGTCCATCTCCTCATCCGTACCGATGGTAATGCGCAGGCAATTGTCAATCCTAGGCTTGTTCCAATGTCTTACGTAAATGTCCTGCTCGCGAAGAGCCTCGAAGATCTCCTTCGCAGGAACCGTCTTATGAGATGCAAAAAGGAAGTTCGTCTTGGAATCTGGGAAGGTAAAGCCAAGCTCTGCCAGCTCCTTCTTCACTCTCTCCCTCGTCGCAATGATCTTTCCCGTCACCATCTTAAAGTACGCATCATCCTTGACTGCTTCCACGCCAAGTGCCAAAGCAGGCCTGTTCATGGTATAGGAGTTGATGGAGAACTTCACGTCATTCAGGTACTTGATCAGCTTCTCGCTACCGATACAAAAACCAATGCGAAGGCCCGCCATGGATCTGGATTTTGAGAAGGTCTGGACAATCAAAAGGTTATCATATTTCTCCACCAGGGGAAGCGCGCTCTCTCCGCCAAAGTCAACATATGCCTCATCAACAATCACGACAACGTCCTGATTTGCCTTGATGATCTCCTCCACCTTCTCCAAGGGTTCAAACACGCCCGTCGGTGCATTGGGGTTCGGGAAGATTACGCCGCCATTGGGCTGCTTGTAATCCTCAGGATTGATCCTCCAATTCTCATCCAGCGGACAGGTCTTGAACGGAATACGATACAGCGCTGCCCAAACGTCATAAAACGAATAAGTCACGTCCGGGAACAAGATCGGCTTGTCACTGTTAAAGAAGGTCAGGAAGGAGGTCGCGAGCACGTCATCAGAGCCAACGCCGACAAACACCTGCTTCGGACTTACGTGATAATACTCTGCCAATGCATTCACCAGAGAGGTCACGTTCTGGTCAGGATACAGTCTCAAATTCCCCAGGTTCATTGCCTCTTCCGCTTTTTTCACGCCAGGCGCAGGAGGATAAGGACACTCATTCGTGTTCAGCTTAATCATCTTCGCCTTTTCTGGCTGCTCGCCTGCCACATAGGGCACGCACTTTCTAATGTTACTTTCCCAGCTTCTTTCGTTCTCGCTCATCTTATATGCCTTTCCTTTCAGCATTCACTGTCAACACGCATCATTTGCTTCAACGCTTTACTTTTCTAGCTTTTCCAAAGCACCCAAGTACTGTGCCGCCTTCTCCTCCATCCCCATGGACTCGTAGCAATGCGCTAATCCGCGCAGGGGCTCCAGCTTTCCGCTGGCCATGCTCATAATTGGCTTCGTCTTATAGGCAGCCTTATAATACCAGGTTACGGCTTCCTCCAGATCACCAGCCTCCTCATAAAAATGACCCAACTCACAGCAAATCTCGGAGCATGCCTTTTCCGCAATGACCTTCGAAGCATATTTGAAGAAGATCACGGGCTCCTCCGTCATTCTGGCGGCCCTGGCAACAACACAACAGGCCTTCGTCACCTCTTCACGATCGCGTCTCTCATCCATGGCAGAATCCATAAAGAAGGCCATACCCTCCTCGAGATCCGCTTCCTTTCCAAGAAGATACAGCTCCTTGGCATACATGTCATGCAAACGCTTGTTTAAATGCATTCCCTTGCGAATCTGATTTCTGAAATTCTCCAGGTTTCTGGCCTCATGTGCCTCCTGCGGCAGGTGCGTAATCGTCACATCACTGTCATAGATCACGGGCTCAAGGCGCACCATCTCATGAATGGAGCCCTCCCATACAAACTCTCGCTGACGCTTAAAGAGCTTTAAGCGATAGTCCTCATCAAAAATATGATCGACGTCCTTTTCCATGCGGGTCACGCACTTCATGCGTACAATCTCGATCTCTGGCAGCAGGCACTCCTTCAAGGAGCGGAAATGCTTGATTTCACTGCTCTCCAAAACCTCATCCGCATCCATGGTCAGAATATAATCCATGGTCGCATGAGAAAAGGCAAAATTCCTCGCCTTGCTAAAATCATCCACCCACTGAAAATCATAAACCTGATCCGTAAACTGCTTTGCGATCTCCTTGGTGCGATCCGTGGAACCCGTATCCACGATCACAATTTCCTCTACAAGGTCCGCAACGGAGCGAAGGCATCTCTCAAGGACGCGCTCCTCATCCCTGACAATCATACATAGCGAAATTCGAATCATCTTCGTCTCCCGGCTTTCTTTCCCATTTCTTGTCAAATCTACGAAAAACACAGAAAATATTATAGCAAAAAAACAGGGAGGACACAAGACTAAACTAAAAAGCCTTTGTCCCCCAACCAAAATAATAAACTTCTTCATACCCCGCATCCGAAAGACATTCGGCTGCGATTTCACTTCGATAGCCCCCGTCACATCCAAGAAGAATGGGCCTTTTTCGATTTTCCCCCACACAAGAGGGATTGGTCATTAATTGCAGCAGCGGAAGGCTTCTGGCCCCTTCTGGATGAAAAATCTCAAATTCCCCCGCCGTGCGTACGTCCAAAAAAAGGAGTTCCTTCTGCTCTTTCACAAGCTGCCTTGCCTCTGATGCAGTAAGTTTGATTGCTCTGATCTCAGT
Organism: Lachnospiraceae bacterium; assembly: GCA_015056795.1. GTDB lineage: Bacteria > Bacillota > Clostridia > Lachnospirales > Lachnospiraceae > Acetatifactor. The sequence goes on along the minus strand of SVFO01000009.1, from coordinate 102,149 downwards.
GTGCTCCGTTTCTAGCTCCTCGGCAATCACATCTTCTGAAAAATTCGGCAAATGCTTCTGGGGATCCTGTTGCTGCATCGAAGCATTCCCCTGTTGCTTCGAGGGTGCTTGCAATCGTGTGGAAGGATTGAGCAGACGCTCTATGGTCTCTTCTGCCTCCGCCCTGTCAAAGGGCTCCTTCCCGCAAAAAACCTGATTCTCGGCCGTCATGATCCCCTTACATACCATCTGCGCCACATGTGCGGCGCAGACCCTGCAATCATATAAATCCTTTAATTCCTTAGCGATGCCCCAATCCACTTCATCAGGCTCGCCAAGCTCCCAGCGAAGGAATTCGTGCAAAATTCTGGCCGCGTCACTGCGCCTCATGGGCTCATCCGCCTGCTGCCCATCCTGTGGACTGAGCCAGCCATGTTTCAAGGCAATTTCGAAGCCGCTTTTCCAGCATGTCTCACTCCAGATTTCTATAGAATCAGGTTTTTCCTCTTCCCCCATCTGCTCTTGCTGACTATCAGCGCTTCTATTCTTGCGAAATTGCTTCCACAGGCTCTCCGCAAATTCACGAATGGTGATGGTCTCACGCATTGGGCGTTACCTTCAGGGTGACGTCGCCGCAGCCCACAATGCTTGTAATGCCAAAGCTTCCCGTCTCGTTCTTTGTCGTCTCTCCCGTCCAAAGATCCGTTACCGTAAAGCTCTTTGCCTGTGCAAATGCTTCAGGACGAACCATCTTCTCCTGCAAATACTTCACGATCAGCGCAGCATCCACCGAAACTGCTTCCTTCTTTTCCTGCTGACTTAAGTTGAAGAAGGACAGTGCAACGCTTCCATCTGCCAAGGGCTTTGCCAGCACGTCAATACGGTCATTGTCGCGCACATAGGTCTGATCAGGTCTCGTTCCAACCTTTCCATCCGCTTCCGTCATCTTAGTTGCCAAAATTCTCTTTGCCTGCACGCCAAGCGCATCCTGATTCAGCGCGATGACAGCCTCATTGGAGACAATTTTGTACAGCGCATCGCCCTTCTCCATTCTCCGCAGGTCCATACCCAGCATCAACGGGGAATTCATCATGGACCACATGGCAAAGTGAGTTCTACACATGGTTTCCGTAAGTCCATTCATGCCAATCATCATCATGTCAGGATCGTTCCAGCCCTTGTCAAGTCCGGCAAACTCATCCATGATTACGGCTTTATTGTACTGAGAGGTTACGCTGGTCGTATAATCGCTCTCCCAAGCACCGCGTCCAGGATCACCATTCGAACCAACCTGGAAGGTAATGTCATTTAAGATTCTCCAAGAGTCGCCAACCTTCCAACCCCAGTTCTGAGGATGCGTTTTGCCCCACTCACAGATTGAAAAAATAATGTCTCCATTCGGATCTGCCAGCTTCAATCCCTCCAGCATGGCGGCATAGGAATGCAGGGTGTTCTCCTGTCTTCTGTGATTCATCAGACGAAGCAGATTCTCACCCTTCTTTAACATAAGCTTGATCGGAGCAGAGGTTACAAACGCTTCCTTGTCCTCTGTTTCAGGAAGGAAGCCATCCAGACAAAGCTGTGCATCTGCGCCTTCTCCCAATGCAACCTGCAGCCAGGCACCAACGCCCTCCTCCTTGCCAGTTGCGTAGGTCACACAAAGCTCGGCTTCCATGTCCGCAGGTGCCTCAATGACAAATCGGAGCTCGCCGCTGCGAACGCCCACGGGAGATGCCGCAGGACCCGTACCGTCAAAGGTTCCGAGATTCGTGACATAGGTTTCCTTCTTTTCTGCTCTCTCACCCCAAAGCACGCCATCCTGAACGGCAGAGAGCTCCAAAGCGAAGCCTTCACCCTTTATGTTAATCTTCGCAATGTTCGGCGCGTAGACATATCTTGCATTTGCTGCATCCGAGAAGGTCGCATTGTCCCAAAGGTAATAGCAATTGTCCACCTTTAGGAAATCAATGTTCCACTCCGCATAGGAGGCTGCGTCCGTCTTCTCATGACCACAGGTTCCCACGGCCGCGCCCGCGCAAAGATTCGTTCCGATGTCATTATACATACCAAATTTCAAGCCCATCTGATGGAGCTGATCTGCGAGGGCACGGAAGCCTGAAGGGAATTTCGTCTCCTCGTTCAAAATCTTTCCGTCCTTACGATAGGTCTGATAGCAACCATCATCCAAAACAACATACTTGTAGCCGAGCTTATCAAGGCCAAGCTCCACGAGCTTTTCCGCCATGGCAACGGTCAGCGCTTCCGTATTTCCGCTGCCGAATGCATTCCAGCTATTCCAGCCCATCGCGGGCAAATGTCCCTTTTTCTTTTGAAAAAGCACCTCCTGATTTGTGAAGGCGTCAAAGCGCCATGCAGGATCCGTAAGCTCTCCTGGACCTTTTTCAATCAATGCTTTTACTTCTTCTTCAAAACTCATACTGATTTCCTCCGCTTATTCTAGTAGCTTCTTTCTGCTCACCGTGCTATTCCACGGCTGGTCTGATCTGTCGTCTCTCATAGGAATATAAATCGTATAGCATGTCCGCAACATCCTCGGCGCTATCCTTCTTGCCATCCTGCTCCCACTTTAGGAAGGTATTGAGCAGACCTCCTGCATAGGAATATAGCTCATAGACGGATACCTTCTTCGTTGTCTGGACATTTTCATCCATAAAACGATTTACTGCCTCCAACATAATACCATGGAGTCCCTGTTTTGCCAAGGTCAAAAATACTTCTGCATAGCGATCAAAAAAAGTTAGGGAATATAAGATGTGATCCCTCTCCATGTACCTGTCCCTCGCCTGCGCGCCCTGCTTATCCTCCATGTACTCGGAGATGATAATTTGAATGTAGTCCGACAAGGCCGCATACAGAGAATCGTAATGCTTATAAAAGCTTGCCCTTGCAACGCCAGCCTTCTTCACGACGTCCGACACCTTTAGCTTCGTGAATTCCACTTCGTTCAGAAGCTTTAAGATGGCCTCGCCGATGCAGGTCCTCGTAAATATCGTTTTTGGATTCGTAACTGAATTTACAATCATTGCTTTTTACGCCCTTCCATTTTGGCGAATCTAGGCCCAAAGTAGACAAAAAGGCCATTTTTGTCTATTGTAACCGATCTAGGTTTATAATACAATATCATGTAGTTATGAAAACCACATGCATTTTCTGCTAGAATAATGAAGGAGTTTTTTATGATCAAAATTATTGCTGATTCTTCCTGCGACCTCAAGGAGTTTCCAGATCTTCCCTTCGAAACCGTTCCATTGACTCTATCCACGGATGAAAAATTCTTTGTAGACGACCCTGACTTAAACGTAAGCGAGGTATTGGATTATCTTTATTCCCATAACGGCCGTTCCTATACGGCCTGTCCTCCCACCCAAAGCTGGCTGGATGCATTTGAGGGTGCTGATGAAATCTATGTCGTGACCATTACCAGCGGTCTTTCAGGAACCTACGCCAGCGCAGGCGTTGCGAAGGAGCAATATCTCTCCGAGCATCCCGAGGTCAAAATCTGTATCGTGGACTCCCTGTCCACAGGTCCTGGCATGGTGCTACTCATTGAAAAAATCGCCGAATTAAAGGCCCAGGGAAAATCCTTTGAAGAGGTCTCATCCGCGATTGTTGCTTATCAAAAAACGCTGAAATTATACTTTGCCCTACAATCCTTGCACAATCTTGCCGTGAATGGCCGCGTCAATAAAATCATTGCCTCTGCCATCGGCATCATGAACATTCGCATTCTTGGAACGGCAAGCCCCGTTGGAACCATTGACCCCGTTGCCAAGTGTCGCGGAGACAAGCGCGTGTTGGAAAAAATCATAGAGGAAATCCGTGCCTGTGGATACAAGGGTGGAAAGGTTCGCATCTGCCATGTGGAAAACCTAGAGTTGGCAAATGTCATCGCTGAAAAGCTCCGCGAAATCTTTGGTGACATTGACCTTCGCATTGTTCCCGCGAGAGGACTCTGCAGCTATTATGCAGAGCGCGGTGGCATCATCCTCGGCTGTGAACGCTAGTTCCCTATTTCATAGCCTCCCTTGCCGCTTTCCTTTTCTTGTACTTCTTCATCACACCTTTTACAAAATTGATGATGGAAACGATGGTGGCACCGATCAAAACGATCGTTGCCGCCGCAAAAATAATCATCGTCAAATATCCTTTCCCGTCTGCCCCAAACAAAAGCGCTTCCAGCTTTGCGCCAAGTTCAATCACAATGACATATAAAAAGAACTGCACGGGAATTTCCAGTAAATAAATCACAGGGTATTTCTTTTTTAGCATCTTTGCCTCTCTTCTCATTCGCTAAACAATTTTCCATGCCTGCTTATGAAATTTTATTCCAAAGCTCCTGATTTAGGCCAGGACCCTGATGTTCAAATCGTTCTGCCACGGCCCGAACCTCCTCCTCGGAAGCAAGGAAGGCTTCAACTACCTTCGGATCAAAGTGGTTTCCCGAGCCCTCCTGGATAATGCTGATCGCCTTTTCAAAAGTAAATGGTTCCTTATAGCATCTCTTTGACACCAACGCATCAAAGACGTCGGCAACGGCCATCACCCTTGCTGACAGGGGAATGTCCTCTCCAGCGAGGCCATAGGGATATCCCTTGCCATTCCATTTTTCATGATGATAGGTGGCCAGATTCATGGCCTCCTTCAAATAATCCGCCTCTGGCATGGTTTCAATTGCCTGTTGAAGAATCTTCTGTCCCGCCAGCGTATGCTTTTTCATCTGTTCAAACTCATCCTCAGTCAGCTTACCAGGCTTATTCAAAATAGCATCTGAAACCTGTATTTTCCCGACGTCATGCAAGGGCGCGGATCTTACCACGTCCTGCATGTACTGATCCGTCAGCTGATCCTGATAATATCCCATGGCGCGCAGCTGCTTCAAAATGATATTTACGTAAGCTGCCGTCTTTCTCACGTGATCTCCCGTTGACTGATCCCGATTCTCGACCATGTCTGCCAAAACCATGATCAGTCCGCTCTGCAGCAGGGAAATCATCTCCGCCTTGTGCTGCATTTCCACAAAATACCTTGCGCTGTCCTCCGTTGTCTTTGCAAAGGCGAGATACAGGTTTTCCAGCTCGTCCCCCGTATGGATGTCAAGCTCCCGAATCTGCTCCACGTTCTGCTCCCGAGCCTCCTCGCTGTTATATGCGAAGGCGCTGGCGGCATATGCCATGGAATTGATGGGATATACCAGGTGGTATGTAGAAAGCCATAAACCGATGGCTAACAGCAGCGCAAAAAAACCTAAAAACAGGGATGCCAGCTTGACAAAAAAATCGACCTCATAGCGTCTTACGTCATTCATGGCAATGTCTGACGCAGCATAGCACACGCAATTCCCCTTGGAATCATACACTGGCTCATACTCCGTAAGAAGCCAGCCATAAGTGTCATTTGAAACAATTGTATCAATGTTCTCGCCGCGAAGCAACTGGTCTAAGTAGGGCTCAAAGGCGGGGTCAAAATCAATGACGGTGCCAGGCTCTTCTCCTGGCATTTCCTCAGTGTCCAGGTCAAAAACCACGTGACAGCCATCCTCGCGGATTTGATAGACATAGAGATACTCCACGTCAGAATAGGTATCCCGAATTTTTTGCAGCATCTCTTTGGTCTCCAGATAGCCTTCTGCCGCCTCGCCCTTTTCAAGATATTCGCTTACCCTGTCCGCATCAATCACGCTTGCCGCCATTCTGGCAACGCCCCTCGAGAGGTCCGAGTGCTGTTCCTTGGAAAAATTCTGAAAGAGCATCAGACTGATTCCCGTTACGCCAACGGCAATCGTCACAAAGGCCAGCATTAGGACGGCAATGATTTTCGTCCCCAGGGAGATTTTGCGGCAACGGGCTCTCCGCACCTCTGCCAGCTTCTCATCCACCAGCGGTTTTTGCCGCCAACCCGTGAGCCTCAGCTTCGCCTTAACGTCAGCAGGCATGGCCAGCAGAAGTAAAACACACCCCGTCAGGGACAATGCCTTGTCAAGCAAATCAAAGAGAAAGGCCGCCAGAAACTGGGCCCAAAATGCGCCAAGCTGCATGCTTTCGTAAAAGAACCGAATCAGGAAGCCATTTGCCCCATCCATGGAAAAGCCGTCAAATACCCATGTCTGAATGGCGCCCAGACCGCCGCCGATGCAAGCATAGAGGAAGGTCAAAAGCATCATCCACCCCACACTATGCCTCCGCTTAGGACTTTGCACCCAAAAGGCCGTCACCACGGCAATTAAGACATTAAGAATGCCGAAATAAATGGATTCGGGATTGCCAAAGCCAAGGATCAGATTCGTGCAAAGGGCAACAAACACGCCTGGAAGCGAACCGCCCAGCCATGCCGTAAAGATCGTGCCGATAGTATCCATATACAGGGGAAACCCCAACAGATTGACAATAAAATTGCAGGCATAGTTTAAAACAAAGCCAAAAAGGCAAAGCAGTACCACCCACTTCATCCTATTGTTGTGCAGCTTCCTTCTTTGCTTCTCCCAAGATTCCTGCTTTTCCATAACCATCCCTCCTTTACGGAGCAGTGATCATTTGAGCCCTCTGCTATCTGCGAGGCACGGTGCGGGCTCAATAAGCCTTTTTCTTTTTTCTGTTCAGCATAAAACCGATCACGGCGCCAATCACGCCACCAATAATATGTGCCATCTGAGAAATGTTATCCCTTACGGTGATGCCCTGAATGATCTGACCTCCGATATACAGGACTGCCACGACAAGAAAGCTCAAAGGAATCTCTCCCTCATGGAAGCCCGTAAAGGAAGCGAGAATGATAAAGGCAAACACCACTCCACTGGCTCCGCAAAGCGCAATGCCAGGGAAGAAAATATAGCTGAGGATGCCCGTGATGACTGCCGTGATCCCAATGATCTCCGCCAGCGTGGCAGAACCGTGCTTCTCCTCCAGCATGGGCCCTAGAATCAACAGATACATGGCATTATTGATAAAATGCTCCCAGCCTGAATGTCCAAAGACATGCGTAAAAAAGCGCAGGTAGGTCAGTGGATTCAGCAGGGAAGAATGCCACGTCATGAAAAACTGTTTCGTGGAAGCCCCCTTCGTTAGAATTCCGATCAACGTAACCACAAAGCAGATGAACACAAATCCCAAAGTCACTGGCGCATTCAGCGTGATAATAAATTTATGTTTTCTCTTCATATCTACTCCTTACTTCTCTCCGCTCATGACGTCATTCAGGTCAAAGTCCTGAGACAAAAGTACGGAAAGCTCCGCATCGGGCTCCGCAACAAGTCGCTTGGACTGATTTAGGACGGCTTCCTCAATCTTGTTTCTTGCAAGACGGCCGTTACCCGCATCTGTAGCACGGACTGCCTGTACGGCATTAAAGTAAGCAAGCAGCGCAGGATCTGCGCCCTCGTCAATCGTATAGCCCTTAGACTTCGCGATGGATTTCGAAATCAAAAGCAGCTCCTCACCCGTGTAATCAGGGAAATGAATCACGTTCGGGAAACGGCTCTTTAATCCGGAGTTGGAGGTCAGGAACTGCTCCATCTCCTTGGAGTAACCTGCAAGAATCACGATCAAGTTATCGCGGTTATCCTCAATGCCCTTTACCAACGTATCAATTGCCTCCAAGCCAAAGCTGTCATCTCGTCCACGATACAGGCTGTATGCCTCGTCGATGAACAGCACGCCGCCAATGGCAGAGGAAATGACCTTATTGGTAAGAGGTGCCGTATGACCAACATAGCGTCCCACCAGGTCTGCCCTGGAAACCTCAACAAGCTGACCACCCGTCAGTACGCCAATGGATTTCAAATACTTACTGATGATACGTGCAATGGTCGTCTTACCAGTTCCAGGATTTCCCGTAAAGATCATGTGCTTGCTCAGCTCGCTGACCTTCAGGCCTTCCTCGGATCTTCTCTTCTGAACCTTATAGTACTCTTCAAGACCCATCACATATTCCTTGACCTTCGCAAGACCAACGATATCATCCATCTCCTTACGGATCTCGTCGATCTCACCGCGATAGCCCTCGGGAAGCAGTGCCGTCAAGTCAATCACGCTCTCCTCATGCTTTGCCATGACCCTGCCGTCCTCAATGCTGAGCAGCATCTTCGCATCCTTGGGATAATCATTCTCAAGCTTTGCCTGTGCAAGTGCCTGCAGCACGCCATCATAGAAATCGCGAACACCCTTAAGTCCTGCCTGACGCTCCGACTTGGTCACACTGTAATCCAAGAAATCCTCTGCGGGCTCCACGTTGAAGAAGAAACGCTCCTTCGCCTTTTCCTTCAGCTCAGCAAGCTCACCCTCCGCAATTTTGCGAATGGCCGCGTCATCAAGCTTTGCCGTCACGCAGACGTCACCCAGCGCATTGATAAAGGGCGCGCCCATGATGCCAGCTACCTTGTCGATAGATTTCTCCGTCACAAAAATCAAATACTTTCCAGATGCCGTAAAGGTACTGACCACCTCTGACGCCAACGAATTCTGTACATTTACCAGCTGACCCTTTTGCATCACGTAACGCTCGGAAAGGCGAAGCTGGCCATCGATGACAAGCGATGCCACATGGGTCAGGAAGGACGGATGGCAGTTCTCAAAATTCTCGAATAACAGCACCTTGGAATTGCTGGACAACGCGGAGTACATATCCTGCAGGAACAGTTTTTCCATGGAAGCATCCGTATAAATGCCAAGGTCCATCACCTTGACGTCGGAATTCTTAAACACGCCACGCTTGGAAAGCTCCTTCGCCGTCTCAAAAAGTGCGAAATGCTTTCCCGTATCATTCTTACCAGAAAGGAACACACAGTTCAGCGCCTTCGGCTCCTCAGGAGGCATGACAAAGGGACGCTTAAAGGCAATGATCAGCTTCTTGATAAACTCTTCCTGTCCAAAGACGGTCTTTTCAATTTCCGTTGCAAGGCCATTAAACTTCTCCAGGATTTCCTCTCTGGTTGCCTCTGCCTGGGCAGGTGCCGCCGTAGAGGTAGACTCCAAGCGATCCAGTGCGGAGGTTCCCGTAACGCCTACGCCAATGCCAAAATCATCCCGAAGGCTCTTGGTAAGATTTGCCAGCTCCTGATTCAGCGTATCCTGATTCTTAAACAGCTGATCGTTCATGGTGCTGACGTCCGTATTTGCCTTGCCTATATTCTTAGCACGAGCCTGCGCTGCCTTCAGCATGGCCTCCATCTGAGCGGTTGCCGTATTTGCAGCACTCGTCAAACTGTCAAAATTCATGGTCGGTGCCGAGGTTCCCTTGCCTGATACCTTCGCAAGATTCTCCATCAGCGTTCCGCCATTCTTTTTCTTTAGCTTCTGCGCAGCCTCGATTTCCTCCAGCGTATAATTTCCAACATTTCCAAAGGCTGATCCGCTTAAATCCCTGTCCATCTTTTTTCTCCTCCAAGTACAATCGTTCTTTA